>NZ_JACAXE010000007.1:0-179726 GCF_013391565.1 Acinetobacter sp. SwsAc6 | reverse complement strand
TTGATACGTTCCCGAATCATAATTGCTTTGCCCTCACCGGGCAAAATCTGCGTATTTGGTGCAGGCAGGCCAGATCCATTTACATAGCCAAATGGACTTTGCGCTTCAGGCCAAGCTGAATCATTGAAATCTACAGCGGCAAAAGATGCCAGCTGTGACAACGCTGTAAATCCGCTTTGCACATGATATTTATATGCAGAGTCTAAAGATTTCGAGATTACACGCGCATTAATTTCCGCTTTTTCGTCATACCACTGCAGTTGACCATCATGACGAGTATGAATGCGTTTTACACGCCAAGTTGATTCAGGAAATTGCGGTGATGTGCCGTAATAAAAGTTATCAAACACGACTGAAACAACACCGCGGTAAGCAGAAATCAACCCACCAAATGCATCTGAAATAGAACTGCAGATCTCCTGCAATTTGGTGCTTTTTGGCTGGTCATGTGCGCCAAAATGCAACTCGATACCGCCTTGCACACCGCCAGCTTGCTCATCACCGCCGAATAATGCTGGTTTATCAACAAAGATTGTTTTGTTTTCAGATTCTTCATTCAAATACGCATCTTTGTCTTGAAAAGATATCTTTGTGATCGAGTCTACTGGGCCATGGCACAAGACAGCATGCGCACTCGCTCTGTACTTATAGCCGACCGTTGATTTCTTTTTCTTCATCTTGTGCTTTCCGAATTACTTGTTGTGCCATTGGGTCATGGCCGAATAACTCATTAAATTTTTCGAACGACATTCCGTTTTTATAAAATTCCTGCACCTCAGTACTGGAAAGCCCATAATTCATAAAAAACCGCTTCGCACCGAGCGTACACATCCCGCAAGCGCGAATATGACGAACAAAAATAAAGCCCGCGGTTTGCGAGCTGTTTTGATCTTCCATTTCAGATACCTTTATTTCTGAATTGCTTCAGGCGCTTCTGCTTTAAATGCAGTGAAGTTTGGCGATACATCACACGTGCCAAAAATCACACAAATTGAACCACCTTCATCCGCCTTCGTGCCTTCCTGCTCCCCGGGACTTGGTGTTGTGGTCTTCATCTTTGGTTGCAGAAAAAACGATGCAAGCGATATTACAATCGCAACGACTGCCCACATTATGCGTTCCTCGTAGTAGATGGGTTGTCTTCGGGCATATATGCAAAACCCAGATGATTGTCTGTGTTATTAAAGCGGTCGCATGCAGTAAGTGACTTCATACAGCCTGGATATGCCACAACAAAAAATACGGATTCCGAAGCAATATTGAATGCTTCCTGCTTTTGGTCCACCAAAGCCTGCGCATCGGCAAAATCCTGCTCGTAATTTGGATCGTTTTCATCCAGCGCATCACGCGTAGCAATGGTCTGATCCAGCTCTAAAACTGCAGTTTGATACGCTAACAAATCAGCATCACTTGTAATTTGATCAGCAAGCGAGTCCAGTCGGCGGATGATATTCACTGTATTGCCTGCGCTTGATTCAATACCGACACTGACGCCGAATGCACTTTGCAACATGCCTAGTCTGAAATAGTTATCATCAAAGCTTAGATCGCGTAGTTCGATTGCATTCGCAGTCACTGATTTAATTGTTGTCTGCACTCCCCAATCCGCTTTATTCAATCGACATCCATTGCCATACAAGTCATGACAGCATGTACGCTGAAATTTCAGACGTGCACCAGCTCTGCCCAGCTTCGTAAAGTTTGTTTCTGATTTTAGAACGATACTTGCGCCCGAAGGCTTGACTGATACAACACGGCCTTGCCACAAAATCGATTGTTGGCCATGCTGGAATTTAATCACTTTTACATATACGTTTTCTTCAAGTGCAGAGCGCAGGCAGTCTTGTGCAAACTTAGAATCGCGTGCAAATGTGATTTCAAGCGGATCTTTTTCAAGATCACTGCTATTTTTGATTTCACTGCGTGAGATTGTAATTTGCTCATACACCACATCATTCAGTTCAACTTCTGCATCGCCAGACGTGTAGTAAAACTTTTCTGTACCGCGAGTGAACTCGTACAGCTCACGACGTGTTGCTGAGTCAAACATATTTCGAAAGAATGTGCGTACACCCATGTCAGACTCCTATTTCTAAAATCGGCACACTCACTTCGACAATGCCGGCGCCTTGATAATGAATATCAATCGAGTCCGCGTCGAGACGATGCAGGCCAAGATATGAAATACGCTCAATAGCGCTGGCATTTTTATTCAATGCTGGTGTAATGGTGATCTGTGTTGAATTTCCTGCCACTGGCGCCGAAGCTGTAATCGTGTGTGCAGTCCAATTTCCGTCACTCTTAATTGCAATATGCTTGCGCAGATCCGCCAGCTGTTTATGCTGATCATGCTCTATCAGCATTACAGATGAAATCAGACCAGTGCTTTTACAGCGCATATTTGATTCGTATGTCGGCAACCAAAAAGGCCGAAATCGGCCTTGTCGACGAAACAGAAACTGTCGATATGCATACAACTGTTCGGGCCCTTTTAAAACTGTGCGATATTGCTTGCCGTAGCGCGCATGGTTCCAGTCTGAGCCCTGATAAATCTGGCCAATTTCAGAATCGATAATCACTTGATTCTGCGAAATCGTCGTTTCAAGACTGCCACCGTTCAACATCAGACAAAACTTATCCAAGTCATTTCCAAGAAACTGTACTGGCACACTTTCCTGAACTTCTGGCTCATCTAATACAACAAATGTGACGTTTGAACGTGCATAGAAATTGCTGACCTGTCGTGAAATATCACCACTGATAAAGCACACCCGCACCGGGTAAAGCTTTGCTTTTGCCATGGTTGCTGATTCGGAAATCAGCAAACCATCGGTTTGAACTTCAAGCACTTCAACAAGTTGAAAAACAGTGTCACTTTTAAGTAATGCGAGACTGCCCACGTAGAAAGAAAATATATCCGTACGGCATTCAATGAAATCACCGTCCACAGCACCGACATATTGCGACTCCTGTGCCAGCGGTACTGCCCAAAGCTTGCGAATGCCACCCCATTGCACATTGAAGTTTTGAGAAACTTCGTCATGCAGCGCAATAGAAGAAAAGCTCAGCGTTTGCCGAGCTTTGTCTTTTAGCGGAGTCCGCTGTTCTGTGCCGTTTTTAGCTTCAAAAACATCGGTTTTAAAGGCCAGCGTTTCTGTCGCATCAGTCAGTATCGGCGTTGTCAGCAAAATGACATCACCGAATTTTTCAGTGCTTATGATCATGCAAGAATCGCCTTAAGTGATGTTCGATTATTCTTAATGAAATTTATGAATGTTTTGGTTCCAGCAGTTGTCCCCATAAAATCACCAACAATAGATGGATCTAGAATATTGTTGATTTGCAAGTGCTGTGGGGTTAGTTGTGCTGAAGCATTCTGCTGTGTTTGATTGACGTAATCTTGCATAGCAGGGCTTTGAACATTCATCAGTTTAGGCGCATCAAGAGCCAAACCACCATCTGCAAAACCATTACGGATAGAATCTCGCAAAGCAAAGAAACCCGCTGGCCCACCTAATGCAGCGATTTCTTCCTGATTCAGCACCCCCTCGCCCTTATGGACGATTCCTGCTGGCTCGTACTTACCGCCAAAGCCTGTAAACCCACCTCCAGCAAACCCGACAGGCGAAAGTGCTGAAACAGCCGCTTCAAGCAGACCTGTTTGCATTACTGCCATACCCACTGCGGGCATGTTGAGTGGGAATGTAGCAGAAGCCCATGCTTTAGAAATAGCTACTTTGCTGTCCATCATGACTGAGTATAATGCAAAGCTTTTTTGAGCCAATCCCAAAACTGTGTATGCAGAACTAGATGAATCAACTAAGCCCATCATCATGCCCGCAAAATCGGCACCATATTGCGCACCATAAGACAACTGCATTTCTAAGCGCTGGCGCTGGTACTCTTCCTCAGTAATCAGCATTTCATCACGTGCAGCCTTTAGTAGATTCATGTCTTGCTGATACGGCGATTCATCAAGCCCCATCATCGATTTATAATCAGACCAAACGCTTTCACGTTTTTCGTTTTGCTCTATACCTTGCTGAATATTTGCCTGCTTAATCAAGGCATTCTTCATATCAGGTGAGTATTCAGATGTCGCTAAAATTTCTTCACGTACTAGCGAATAATACTGTTCAGCATAGTCACCTGCAGTCATCCATTTTTGACGAACTTCAAGCAAAGCCTTCTTTTCACTTAAATCTTTTAACTTTTGTGCTTGGGTATGAGCTGATAAACCTTTTTCATAAGCAGTATTCTGCAGACCAGTGTACTTCTTAATCGCAGAATCATCTCCAGCAAATGCATAATTAATTGCCTTTAATTTTCCAATATGATCAAGCTCAAGTTTTTCACGTTCAGTTAAATAGTTTTGAATAACAGATTTTTGTGAACGAAGAATCTCATCCACATACTGGACAGCATCTGAAGCAGTTGTACCCACACCTTTCAGTGTTGAATCCATATACCCCATGACATTTTTTACATACTCACGGTTAATAGGACCTAGCCCCGTGCCACGCTCAACGTTACCCTCACCTGCATGGTAGGCTGAAATTGCTTTCTCCCAAGAACCAAACTTGTCATACAGAAACTGAAAATACTTGGCAGCAGCTTCAGCAGATTTCCCTGTATTAAAAACATCACTACCAAGCAGTCCGAAACGTTTTGCAGTTGTATCAATTAGTTGGAAACCACCTTTAGCAGTGCCATGCTTGGTTGAAGGACCAATAGCATTGGCATTACCACGACTTTCTTGCATATTTACTGCTGAAAGCAAGCCACTTGGTAATTTGTATTGACTTTCTAAACTTGCAAATCCGAACTTGGCTGCATTTGCCTGCACCTTTGCATTAACCTGAAGTTCTTTATTTAACTTGGCTTTAGCAGCAGCCTGTTTTTCAGCAGCTTTGGCATTTTCCTCTGCCTCTTTGGTATTGGTCTTAATACCTTTGGCTGATTGCTCGGATGCATTGCCAACTGCCAAATTCACCTGTGACAGCTTATCTAGCTTGGTTAATGATGAATCCAGAACACCACTTGCACCATCCATTGCCTTTTGAATGGTCATGGCACCACTTACAAAAGTGTTTTTTGCGATGGTAAACCCATTTGATAATCCTTGTGCAAGTGCTTGCGCTTTGGCTTTGGCACCGTCAGCATCCCAAACATTGACTGCCGTATCTGCAACATTTTTTGCCTGATCAATAAAGCCAGAAATCAGATTAATCAAGACTTCGATAGATGCAGCAACACCAATAATGACAACACCAACACCCTTGGCGATATATCCAACAGACTGGATCACACTGCCAAACTGCCCACCTTTACCAGCACCCTCTATAAAGTAGCCGATTACACTATTTAATGCGGGCATCATTTGTGCTGTAAGCTGGGTTTTAAAGCCATCGAAGCGCATACGGACAGATTCAGTTTGAGCAGCCAGAAGCTTGGATTGTTCTAAAGCCTCCTTAGACTTAATAACCCCTGCTTCCTCTAAGGCCTCACCATACTGACTTAACAGAGAACCATTTTCCGCAAACAATGGAGCCAAGTTACCAAGGTCAGATGCCAAGCTTTCAAATACAAAACGTCGCTCTTGACTGGTTGCACCAAGCTCATCCATTTTGTCATTCAGCATCTGGACAGCTTCTACACCATCCTTGCCCTGTAACGTTTTACCAAATACTTTGATTTGGTCATCGGTCATTTTGGTATTGTTTTTTAGTGCATCAAAGAAGTCTGCTGCACCACCACCTTCGGTTGCACTAAACTCACCGAGCTTTTCCTGCACATCTGCAAAAATAGAACCCAATTGATCCTGTGAAATACCTAAGCCAGATGCCGCGTACTCTAAAATCTGAAAGCTTTTAGTGCTGATATTTGCACGGTTTGCCAAGATTTGAAGTTGCGCATCAGCTTTGGCTGTTTCAATTGCCATTTTTGCCAAGGCAGCCGTACCAACAACTACACCACCAACAGCCATACCCGCAAGCGCGCCAGTAGCAACTAAAGCACCACCACGAATTGAACCTAATTTCGTATTAAAGTTATCGATAATTGAACCAAGTTGTGTACCGCTAAAAGTTTCAGCGACCTGATCTTTTAAGGCAGCAAACCCCTTTTTAATGTTATCAGCACCTTTTTTAGCTTTACGCTCTGCTGCATCTAAACCTTGTTCAAAGCCAGCAAGTTTTAGCAATAAATCTACAGTTAAGAGCCCAAGGGATGATGTCGCCATACTTTTCTCCAGGCATAAAAAAAACCCTGCATTTGCAGGGTCTTAGACTAATTTAACTTGTTACTCATACATTGCCATACAACCAAGCATGTACTTGTTAGCAAACTCAGTTATTTCCTTATCCTTATATTCCTTAGTTTCATATTTAGGCTGCGAATAAGCATCGATGATAATTTTTCTCTCAATTTCACCATATGGATTATCCTTGTCATCAACTTTAAACTCTTGCAAAGCTTTAGACATCGGTAATCCATCTTGCCTTACTAACATTATATAATGTGCCATGATTTCATATTTTGCACACTTTTGACTGCTAGTTTGCTGAGCTGCATTAACCCCAAAACTCACAAATAAACTGCTAATTATTAATAATAACCTGCTCATTTCAGACCTATTCAAAGATTTCTACACAATCTGTACCTTTGGTAAAACCAAGTAAATTATAAACCTTGGAATTATCCAAAGGGAGTTCAAAAAACTCATCAACTGTACGTTGGCCGGTGGTGAAGTATCTAACTGTTAATTTATCAGAATTAAGAATATTACTAATAATTCCACAATTTTTACTGGCTTTCCCGTGAAATGAAGGTGTTTCAATTTTATTATCAAACCCAGAAATTCTATTACCCGCCCCCAAACTCAACGGTCTACCTTTATTTGCTTTATAAATTACAGCATTTCTACGATTAATTTGATCTAAACTATTTGTTTTAAATCCTAAATAAACCATATCTTTAGAATGACCGCTTGCTGATGCAGATCTCGAATCTTTTCTAAAAATATAAACCTCACTCTCTCCATTAATACTTTTTAAACTAACTGCTGGAAATGCTTCATCAGAATATCCAGCTTTACTTTCAACCCACTCACTTGCAGAGACATGACTAAATCCCATAAAGCAAACACAAGCTGTTAATAATTTTGTTTTCATAAATAACCCCATCAAACTCAAAAGTCTAATGAGGATATTATGAATTATTTAATTAATCTACTATACACCGCGCCAATTCAATCTACCCAGTATTGGCAACAGATCTGCATCCAGCTCTAAACTTTCACCCAAACGCTCCAGCGACCTAGAAAAAAGCTCTAATTCCTGAATAATCGTTTGGCAATCTTTCTTCACTACATCCAGCTGCGCCCGACGGATCATGGCGTATTGATCGGCCTGCCGTACAATTAAAGTGCCGTCTTTTTGGTTTTCTACAAAATAACGACCTTCGGCTTTAGGCAAATACAAATCATTGCCTGTCTGTCGGTATGCTGTCTTTTGCTGTACCGCAGGTGCTGCACTTTGTTGCGGTTTAAAATAACTATCTTCCAAACGCTCGAACACATCCCAAGCATGGTCGGTATCTAACATTTTGGCATGACGCGCAGCGCCACGCTCAGTCCATAAAATTAAGCGTGCTGCACGAATTGAAACATGGTGAACATTATTCACCATGTTCTTGAATTCCTTTAACTCAGCACCTTCCAATTTAAAATAATGCTTACCTTCGATAAAACGCTCAGTATTATTTGAAAAATTCTTTTTAATATTATTTTGCACTGTTCCATAAAATTCAGCCAGCTGTGCAGTCGTCACAACAGGTTGATTTTTAAAACGGATGATTTGATTTTTAGATGCAGAAATTTGTGTACTCATGATGAAACTCCTTAAAAAGAGGAATTCACCACCAAATTTAGGCTAATAAATTGGGTGGCGAGTTAAGCAGGATTAGCCTTACCAGTCATCATGAGCCTGGCGCGCCGAAACGCTCCTACCTAACCCGCCATAGCAGGTGCTGTTCTGCAAGATGCAGAAAGCTATAGGCAATAAAAAACCGCGAAAGCGGCCATATTGACCATGATGAAATTGATTGGAGGCTAACCCAAACACTAGATTTTGCTAGTGCCTTTTTAAAGTAGCTTGGATTGTGCATCTTGTCAATTTCATTTCGGGTTTTTGCCAATATACAGCAAAATCAAAGTTTAGTTAATATTTTTGGTTAAATTTAAGTTTACTTAATATTTAGGGTGTAAAAAACCCTGCAAATGCAGGGTTTTTGTTAGGCAAATTATTTATTTTTAAAAATAAAAGCAACTGCCAGAGTTCCAATGGTCACAGTGGCAATTGTACCACCTGCACCCGGTGCACCATTCAATGCGACGTAACCACCGCCAACAATACCGCAAATACCAATTGCGCCTGCAAAAAGCTGGCCTAAAATTCTTTCAGCAAAAATGAATTTATTAGTCCGACTTGTCTGCTTACGTCGTTCTATAGCTTCTTCAGTTGTCATCTTTACGACCCAATCGACTAAATCGGGTCTAAATGAATGCAATTTTTCAAGCTCATTGGTATATACGATTGGTGCATCAGACTCTTGGTGATGAACTTGAACTTCATCACCTTTACCATTACGTGCGCCAACGGCCACCCGTTTGTTACCGGCCATAGGCCTCCCGTGCTTTATTTTGAATATCGTTACCAACAGCATGAACGTCATTACGCAAATTCATTTGGTCTTGACGGAAGCCATTAGTAACTTGCTTATATTTACGCTGCTTATGTGGAGCTTCTAATATTACACCCGCTCCATCAAACAAGTTTGATAAGTGACGAATAATAGTTTCCATTTATTTCCCCAGTTGAGGTTCTAGTTACTTAAACAATAACTAGAAAGTATTGCTGAATAATGGATATGTACATAAAACTACATACAAAAACAAAATCTGCAAAAAAAGACCAGTTGAATGGTCTTTACGCTGTATTAAAGAATAAAATGAACAAAATTTAATCTTTGTTCAGATATGGAAAAAATAACACAGCACAAATAATTGTCAATAAAACATTGACCAAAAAACTCACTAAAGAATATTAAATCTAAGCTGGCATAATATTATTGATTAACATTTAATCCAGCTTAGATTTACTCATCAAAATCAAAAATATCACCTTTAGGCTCAGGCGTATCTTCATGTGGCATAAACACCACAGGATTCATTTCTGTACCCGGCTTACTTTTAGATGAGACATATACAGTCAACAAACCACCAATTGCCTGCTCAACACGACGGCCCACATTGAGTGAACCGCGTTTGTTTCTATAGGCTGCCCACATCATTACTTCTGCATTGGTCAAATTCTGTTTTGCTTTCGCAATCGTTTTACCGCCAATGCCATTTATGACTAACTCACACCAGAATTCGTCTTCTGCTGTGATGCCATCTTTCCCTGTGCTAACTTCAGTGCAGCATCTAACCCTGTTACCGCATTAAATACTGCACTGGCCAAACTTTGCGTAAAGTTTTGCTGTACTTGCTCTTTGACTAAATAGTTTTCGCCATTTTCATCTACCAAAGCCAAAGCAATCCATTCAGCAACAACATCTTCACCCTTGTTTAAACGTGTATACAAAGGTTCTGTTGTGGCAAACGAAAGCTGTTTAATGCGTACATCAACAGATTCAACCGCCCCATCATGGAAAAACTCCACAACTTGATCACGGATCTGACCAACCAGCGAACCCAACGCAATCGCTTTCAAATCTAATTTTGGCTTAGACGGCGGAGCTGTTTGCGGTTGTTGCTCTTCAACTTTTTCCACTAATTTCTTTTTAGCCATTATGGACCTACCACAATTGTACGTTTATGACGGGTAATACCTGAGTTGCGCACAAGCGCAAAGGTATAGCTTTCTACAGAATCAACTTCAACATCGTTTGGTGCCGTTGGGTTGATGTATGCCTTAAACTCATTCCATGCACGTGTTGTCGGTAACTTCACCCCAACAACTGGATCAATGGTCGGCGCATCTTTGGAATGACCTGAACCGATGTACCATGTTAGGGTTTTACCCGATTCAGCAATTTCAATTAACTTGTCATGACTATCATTTTCATCATCATAAGTAATTTCAATAGAACCTTCCCCAGGATCACGCATACCGCGTTCATAGGTTTTTGAATCTGCATCTAAACAAGTCACATCAATCTTAGAAAATGAGTCTTGGCCATAACCATATTTTTTCACACACTTAAAGCGAAGGATTTCATCATCCCACACAACAAAGCCTTGTGTACCTTGGGTTTTCACAACTGCCATGAGTAGCTACTCCTTATTTCAGGCATAAAAAAAACCACTCAAAAGAGTGGCTCAAAATTAAAATATTATTCACCGATCCATCCACCAACTACCATCAAACCCACGCCCAAAAATATCTGTATCCCCTTTTCGTTCGTGATAATTCGGATGTGTCCCAGTAATATAGCAATGGCTTTCCAGAACTTCAGCAATCATTTTTCGATATTCAGATGCTCGCGTTGCTTGAATGTCATACACCACAAGTTGAAACGAAATCTGATCAATAACTGGCAGGTCTGCCAAATTGTTCTCAGGTTGACCACCAATATTTGACCACACCGCATAAGGATAAGGTGTCTTATTGGGTGCAATATCTTCATAGATTCGGTCTGCAAACACAGCAGAAACCTCAGGATGCTGCAGCAAAATAGGAGCAATTGGCAAAATGTTCATCGTTTCGCAAGCTCCTTATCTAACTCTTCACTAAAATTCTTTGAAAAACTATTGGTTACTTGCTGAATATTGTTTGCCAACGCTGGACGCATAAAAGGTTGAGCTGCATGATGTGAATTACCTAACTCTATATGTCTCCAATGCACCGTTTCACCACCAGGTAATGCAGCAAGTTTTGCTCGATTAGACTTGGCATTGACTGCAGCACCACCTCGAACACCAACACGCATTCGCACAACACTTTTATCTTTGGACTTACTGCTCGCGATTGAAATGTTTTTCCAAATTCTCTCAGAAGTTTCAGGGTTATCAATTGATTTAGCGCCATTGCGCGCAGCATCACGCACAATACGCATAGCTTTACGTGCGGCACGGGTGGCAGCATTACGGGTAAATTTTTGATTTCCCAAACGCTTTATTTTCTGCTGGATTTCATCCATGCCTTCTATTTCAACACTCAAACTCATAAGGGTTCCTCCGCAAGCGAAAGCATCAAAGTCATATAAGTATTGCCATCACGATCATCCGGCATAGGTGGCGAAGTAATTTGGTACGCTTTCCCCTTAAACAACACTCGCATTTCAGTTGTAATATCATCCCGTTTCCGCAGTTTTAAACGAGCAATTACCTCCGAACCTGCAGCTTTAGCGGCAATCAAATCCTTTCCTGAAAATCCCGACAATTTACCCCACAGCGTTTTATATTCAGACCAAACTTTCCCTGTTGAGTTGTTATATTGATCTCGTTGATCAACATATTGCTGAATAACAACACGATGTCGAAGCTCACTTGCTAATGAACCCATATTCACCTCAATCCAAGCTACGCATTGGGTCTTTATCTTCGGATTCATCACTAAGAACTAAATCAAGCAACACACCGTTTTGATCCACAATTTTGGTCATTAATTCATTTTGTGCAGTCATGAGCTGCATAAGCCCGTTAATCTTTTCACAACTATGGCACTGACAAGATGTTATCGCATTTTTAGGTTTTGCCATGATATTCGCCCTCTATTGAAAGCCCAAACTGATAAGCCTTCCATGCCAATTCAATGGCAGGCACTTCAAATACACCATTTCGGCGTATAAATAGACGCTCACCATGAATGAAAACTAAATTTGTGTATTGCGGTGTTTGTTTTACGAAAGCGATGAAGTCGTTCATCTAGACCACCAACGGCACATAGTATTTAGACAGCAAATCCTTCACCGGCTGCGGCAAAAATCCATCATTTGAAGGCGTGTCTTTATTTACTCCACGATGTTCATCGAAATAACCACACATCATCAAAACTGCCCGCTGCTGAATCTTATTTTCAGCATCAAATTTCGTCAGTACATGATCTTTTACAGCTTGCTCTGCACTGTCCATAATGGATTGCAGGTCTAAAGCCACAATATCGTCATCGTCATAGCGAAGATGACGGGCTACGTCATTCACTGTTAGCGCCATCACCATCTCCATTTGATTTACCAGAACCCGAAGCAAACGGATCATCTTTCGAATCACGTTTTGAAATCGCTTCAAGTGAATAATTTTGCTGTTGCATATATGGTGTATGACCACCAAGAACAGGCGCGTAATTAAATACCGCCCGCGCCTCATTGGGTGCAAATATACCGCGTTGCACACCAAGCGAATAAAAGTTCATTTGCGAAATACTATCCATACGAAGCAAGTTCGAAAGATCAAGAAATACTTCATAGCCTTTGGCTTTTAAGTCAAAAGCAACATCAAAGCAGTTTTCAATCGCTTCAATCGGACTTTGCAGACAACTATTCAAGTAGATCCGTTCCATGTCTTCAACTTTTTGACCTTGCGGAATACTGCCAATGCCAATTTTCCAAGGCGGGACATTAAAGACAGAACAACAAATTTCAGCAGACCATTTATGCTGCTCGATCATTTGCGCATCCGCAGCTGGCATAGACATCGCAATGTATTTCACATCGCCGCCAAGTACTGCTGTTTTGCCAATATTTTCACCAGAATAATTGGCTTCCCAGTTTTCTTTGATTGTTTGCGCATCTTCTTTAGATATTTTGCCTGGCATTGTCAAAATACCGCTTGGTCGACCGTTATTACCAAAGAATTTTGCGCCATATTTTTGAATAGCCGTCCCTTGCGAAGCTGATAAACCACAAGCGACCAAAGGGCTAATCCCAACCAGAGGATGGTACAAACAGTTCCAACGATCGTGGATAATTTCAGATGCTGGAAGAATGATTGATTCTTGTAATTTAGCCAGCTTATCAATGCCAATGCGGTAAAAGACATCACCGTCATCGCTGACCAAAGGCGTCACATTGTCAGGATTTAATACAATGAGCTGCTCTACATCACCTTTAAAATTTCGCAGCTTGAGCACATAAGTATTGCCGCGGGTTTCTTTGGAAATGATGTAATACTCAAGAAACTGCTGCATGGTTTGAAAATGATTTGGTTTTTCAAAAAATGGTAGATTTTTGTCCTTGGTTTTGACCCAAACGCCATTTTCTTTTTTGCGAAGCTCCAATGGCAGCTTGCCAATATCTTTTGAAATGATAGAAATGCAGGCAAAAACAGCATGAAATGAAAGTAAGTCTTCACGATTTAGCTCTATATTTCGCTGCCAAGCACCAGTGAAAGGTTCAAAAATTTTAGTCCACCCACCGTTATTAACTGTAGAGAAAGACTTTTTGCGAAACATCTTGCTAAAAAGACCCATTAAATTCACCCTTATTTAGACGCTTTTGAGCCTTTTTTGGCAGGCTTTTCGGTTTCTGGTAACGGTTCTGGTTGCTGAGCCACATCACCAAAGTCATCTACTACAGGACGACCATTTAAATTTAATAAAGCATCTGGCGGTATCTGCTCATATTCTTTTTCAGCTGCTAAACGTGCAGCTTCAGTTTGTTCTGAATCATCAAAAATTTCAGCAGCACCCATTTTAATCAGTACATTTGCTTCATAGTCTTGCAGGCTTTGTACAGTGCCAGCACGACCAGAGCAAAGGTCTTTTAAAAATTTAACTTTTGGCATTTTCTTGGTCCATAAAAAAGCCCCTTAAAAATAAGGGGCTTTGTGGCAATTTAATTTAGAGTTTAAGTTTATGTAAATTGAATATAACCAGCGGCAATTCCACGTGCTTTCCAGCGAATGAAGCGTTCTCCGCGAATCGCGATTAAATCACTTTGGTATAAACTCACCCATTGTGGCGCAGCATCAGTACCTGTATTGATTGAGGCTTCTGAACTGATTGCAAAATCTACAGCACCATCATCAGCTAGTAAAATTTGTGATGGAATAACCAACACAATCTTATCGGTACAAGCAGCAGAAATTTCAACAGGCAAAGTAAGAAGCTCTTTAGCACCGTTAATATTCATTCCTTCAAAATATTTTTTGCCCAGTGCATCACGCAGCACACTTAACTTAGCAGCACGGGTTTCAGACATCACCCATGTTGCACCTTCCAAAGTTAAGCCAGCATCAGTAGCCTGTTTAATTACCGCTGCCAAATCAGCTTCAATAGCTGCACCTGTTTCGCCAGTACTATCCACAGGGGTCACACCATTTAGAATAGAAGCTGGGCTATCTGTAGCTTCAGCTTTAGCAGGATCAAAGAACTGACCATCAATGAATGCCGCTGTCGATTTAATTAAATCATCAAGTACCAATCCATCGGCCTTCGGATTCGAAAAGCGTACTAACTCTTCCGAAAGTATCACAATCCCCGCCACTTTTGATTTCGTCAAGGTGATACTGCCAAATGTTGGATTAGTCACTGGTTTAGTTTTAGCCTCACCCACCCAGCCAACTGTTGATGTGCCAGTTTGTGATGGAACTTTCACATTAAATGGAACTTGACGCATTTTAGATGCAAGCTTATCTACTGCGGTTTTACCACGCAGCAATTCAATAAACTCACCTGAAAGAACTTGATAATCAACAAGTGATTCACCAAAGGTTGGCTCTGACGTTGTACCAATTAGAGCTTTTTGTGTAACTGCATTTTTTACAATCTCTGGTGCATGCCAAGAGTCCAACACTTGTGACGCAGTCACCGCGCCTTTGCTCAATGCAGCAACAGCCTGTGCTTTAACAGCAATTGCATAACCAATACCTTTTGGTAAGTTGCTTTCAGTTTCAACAATTGGCGGGTTGCCTTGGGTAGAATTCAAACCTTTTTTAGAAGTATCACCTTCAATTGGTGTTGTACCGTCGCCCCAATCAGCTTGTGATTTCTGAATACCTTCAAGACGGTCCAGATTCTTTTGCATCACTGCAATTTCATCCTGAAGACCTTTAATTTCAGCTTCAGTTGCTTCATCCGGCGTAGCGCCATTTGAAATTGATGCACCTGATTTCACAACAATTTGGTCTTGATGTGACTTAATATTTGCCTTTAATTTTACAATCTGTTCAGCAAGTTTCATACGAGTTTTACTCCAAAAGATTTTGATGTTTCAGCCAATTTCACGATCAGGTGTTTTGATTCAGGCTGAGCCGCTGCTGGCGGCACACACGGAACAGATTTCTCTGCAATGGGTGTTTGTTTGTTTTGCTGATATTCAGCTTTAAAAAAGGATTTGACGCTTGTGATTGTTGCTTCCTGATTAGCAGGAATAGTCACAGCAGAAAGCTCAAGCCAATCCCATTCAAAGAAATGCAAACCCCATGAATGCTGAATGTCTGCGACCTTGAGACCACGCAAGCGAATTGAAAGACCGCGTACAAGGCCAGTCCTGATACTGTCCCAGGCTAAAAGAAGACGTTCTTTAAGCTCAGCTGACTTCACCTGTTCAGCCAATACCATCTGAATTGCTACATGAATGCCATCATCTTTGACATCTGCCTGAATTACATTTCCAACAGGTTTCTGATCGTTGTGCTGCCAGAGGAAAGGGATTGGCAACGTAAACTTCGCACCTTGTGGTTCAACAACGTCATCTACACGATCAGTCGCTGGGGTAGTCGCGATGCCGTAAACTATTCCTTTTTCTTCATCAATCGATTTGATTGTTAGCAAGCTATAAGCTTGATTCATGTGTAAAGCACTCCTATTTTGTAATTCGCTTAAAGCCTGCTTGAAGTGCTTCTAACTTTTCACAAGCCAAAAAAAATCGCTCATCAATGTGAGCGATTTCTTTATCTGATTTACCTGTCGTTGTGCAGGCCCCTAAATGGTTTTGAATTTCCAGCTGGTGACGAATTTCCTGTCGAATATTTTGATTTCTTGTCATACAAAAAATACCCCATAACTTTGTGCTGCAGCCTCTGGGTTTGCCGACATCAGTGCAACAGCGTTAAAAGTTGCAATCAACGGATCAATTTTACCTTTGCCTGATTCCTGCTTGCGAATCGTCATTGCATTACCCTGATAAACACCCTTCGCATTGCCAACGCACCAGTTCATCATGCGCTGTCCAGCATGCAGAAACTTTCCTTCAGCAACTTTTCGCTCAGTTGTTTGAACGTAGCTCGAAAGTTGATAACCTTGCGGTACACCAATCAATAACTCAAATGGAATTTCTTCCAACAATCCATCTTGAAGTGAAGGCATACCCAATTTATCCAAACCGATAGCAGCCTTTTCAGGAAACTTGCCTGCATCATAAATACGCTTACATATTTGAGCTGCTTGGCGAACATCATCACCAACGTTCTTTACGATGACCAAATCACCTTCTTTTTCAAAGTCCTTATAAGCTGGAGCATTCTCTTGACGACGTTCTAAAGCAATAGGATGCACCCAAGCACGATTCCAGCAATACCAAAGTGAACGATCATGTTTATCTCGACCAATAATCGACATACCAAACATATCATCAAGGCCGCCACCATCGAACCCAGCAGTACATATTTCACTAAGATCCAAAATAGACTCTACAAAAAGCTTATCTTTGTATGCTGAGAGCATCCAAAAATCTGCACCGGCCCATCGATCTGCACGCTTGTTCATGCCAATTTCGACGTTCAAATATTTCGCTAAGAAAATTTGAACTGAATCATCACCACTTTCCTTTGCCTGCTCATATTTATTCAGCAAATAGCGAATATGCGTAGAACGCCCCAAGTTTGGATTAGTCACATAGAAATAATCTGGGTTCAAATAGCTTTCATCATCAATCATGCTCTGAGGGAATTCATACAGCAGCGGCAAAAATGATGGATTGATAATCTCTCCATCACGCACCTTTCGAGCATAATCTAGTTTCTTCTTAAAAACGCCAGCTGGCGGTTTATCTGATTGGGTAGATAGCCAAATCAAAAAACCTTCGGGAAATGAGGCCATCCCGCCCGTTGCTTCTTCAAGCATAGACTCAGCATTGGCGCGTTCCCCAAAGACCCAAAGTTCATCGACTAAAATAAATGCACCTTTAGCGCCAGCACTTGAACCAGTTTCCGCTGCAACAACCGTTAGAACTGCCTTCGTGTAACGATCCGTTATTGTCCGTGTATGCTCTGAAACGCTAAAACGAGCCTTTAACTCTGGATCTTCACGAATCATATTTTTAATTGGTGTGAAGCTGTTATCTGCAACTTTTTTTGTAGGCGCAAGAATAATAAATTCAGCTGCTTCACGACTATTCAAAATAATCGCTGTCAGCATAATGCCTGCAGCAAGCGTGGATTTAGTATTCTTCTTGCTAATCAGCATGAAAAATTCATTAATAAGCCGTTGTTTCGAGTCTGGATCGTAAGCCCCAAAGATCACGCTTACAAAATCAAAGACCCATTCAGCTGTAACCTCACCAATTGTAGGCTTTGAATCCACATCCACTAAAATAAGTTCTTTGATCACATCAAGAGCCATTTCAGCTTCATCTCTAAATAACGGTTCACATGGGATTAAAGACTGCTTAGATAAAATCCTTTGCTCCCAATCGGGACAAGCCGTCGTCCATGTTGGAAACATCGAACCCATATCAACTCACCCTTTGGTTTTCACGCTGTTTACGTCTTTCGTCAGCTGTGGCGAATTTACTTGTTTTAGCGACTTCGCCAGCAGCCTGCTCACGACCTTCTTTGATACCCATTTCACCCACTTTGCCAAACTCATACGGTAAAGCAGCTTTGGCAGCTTCAATTCGAACCTTACGTTCAAGCCGTGAGTTTTTATAAATGGATCGCAAATACTCTAAAGAGTTTGTTACACTCTCCATCTCTTTCATGTCGGCTTGTATAGCTGCTTCACCTAAAGACATGGATTCAAAAACTGCGCCCGCCCCCTCTCCCCCTGATTTTAAAAGCCCGTCCAGATAGGTAATTACCTCGGGATTTTGCGCCAGCTGGCTGCCTTTCGACCCTGCCGACTTCTCTGAATAGCCCGCTTCGATGGCCGCTTGCTTATTTGACAGTTGCTTTCCAGTAGTCGGATCATTTTTCAGTTTGGCTAGAGCAAATTTTTTCATCTGTTCAGTCAAAGCCATATTTTCACCTTCAATGCTGAATTTTAAAAAAAATTAACCTAAATTTATGATTTTGAATAAAAAGTTTATTTACTTTTGCTCAAATCAGGAATTTTTTTACAAATGAGATTAGGGGGCGGTGTCCGCTGGGACCGAATTTTTTAAAATTTGATACCCCCCACGGGGTTAAATGCGCACCAATATGATGCATGTCATTCATTTTATTAAAATGTTCCACGAAAACTTTAATAAAATTAATCACGATATATGTTCCACGAATTAAAAATCCCTGCCATTCCTGACAGGGATCGACTTTCATCATGTCTTTGTGCTTAACGTTTTATCACCCAACGGCTTGTTCACGGACCAGCTACCGAGCCTTGAGAGCTACCAGCCGGGTTTTTCGTGCATCGGCGTCCACTATCTACCTTCGCCAAGATTGCGGTTTACAGTATTCTCTGTGCCGTCTTTCCGAGCTGTCTACATTGAGACTAGCTAACATGTGTAGCCTCAGTATGTCTTTTAATCTTTAATGCGTTGGAGTCCCAAGGTTGCCAGCTTCTCATCATCTAATTGTTCAAGGCCTACAGACTCATCCAATAACACAACTGGTTTAGCAGCCTGCTTTGAGAACTCTTCAAGATGACCGCGAAACAACTGCGCATCTACCAATGATTCAAAACGAGTATATTCACCGCGAACCACAATCAGCACAGTGTCTGCATTGATCTGTTCAACATCCTTTGCAATGCCAATCGAAAGCAACTCAACATCAATTGGCTGTTGATTTATAAAGCGCGGAGACACATCCAAGTGCAAACCCCAAATCTTTTGATCAATACCACCAGTCAATGTGACTTGCTGAATGCCGCCAATTTTAGAACCATCTTCAAGCACTACCTGAGATCCTATGCAAGATCCGCCATCTGGTATGTGCAACTGAGCAATTTTATTCATTAACGACTCATCCCCTGTTTGCTTTCTTGCTGTGTCTTCTGGTCATGGCATTGCTTGCATAATGACTGCAGGTTGTCCATGTCATCCGTTCCGCCTTGGGCTTTGTTTACAATATGGTCACACTCAAGGTTCATGGATACACGCTGGCACTTGCAGCACGTCCAGTTATCACGTACATGCACTTCACGTTTGATCCGACGCCATGGCCGACCGCCACGACCTTGGCCATAGTTTTCTTGTTTGGCCAAGGTCGGTTGATTACTCTTGAGTGTTGGTAGTGATCCACCCAGCTTTGTTAATCGTGCCATTACTTCACCGTATATAATTTTGCATCTTTAGGTATGGGTTCCTGCACAGTCAGTGGCTTGCCCTCAGTAATCCGCTGGAAGCATGGCTCACACAATGCCTGCCAGTTATCGATGTTCCAGAACTTCACTTGGCTGATAGGCTGATCAATGTGCGCAACCTGATCTGCTGGGCTTGTATAACCACGCTTAGTGCAGTCATAGCAGTATCGATTCGCCAGTAGATAATCTGCACAGGCTTTACGCCATGCTTTGGCCTTATCATCCTTTAGCGGTTTTGCTCTGGCCTTCTCAGCTTTGTCGGCTGATTGCTCATGCTCCTGCCAGTGAGCTGCTCGATTCTTTTTACCCATGTCTGCGTATCCCATAAAAAAACCCGCATGATTGCGACCAGTGCAACATGCGGGCATAAAAAAACTGCATGAACTTTCCGAGGGTAATCATGCAGTTTGTTTAAAGAACCTTTCGGTTCCATGGAGAACTACAGCGCTTTTATCTAGAGTTTTCCATTGTGGTAAAATTTAACCCCATTTTGCTTTTGAGTCAATATCAAAGTTTACTTAGATTTACTTATACAAGTAAAAATCTTTTCTTCGCCAGTAGACAACTCATTTTTTAAATCTTCAAGCACCATATCAATTCGAGCTTTCATATGATTTCTAACTGTTGTATCACTCCAGCCACACAGTGAAGCTCTTGAGCGTTCAGTTGCTTTATAACTTGCAGGCACCAAACAAAACTCTGTCAAAGCAACCAAAACGATAGACGAGTGATAAATTTGATTTACACCAGCATCAGCGAAGTGTTGCTCATATTTCCCAACCAAAATTTCACTGAAGATTTGAACATTGGCTTTTGTATTCGCACCAAAGTATTTTAAGCGGATTAAGTTGTCTTGCAATTTAGTCAGCTTAGCAAAGCTCATTGCAAGCAGAATATCTTGAGCAGTCATTGATGGCTGGCCACCATCAATGCGATCTGCTTCGTAATTGATTGACTTTGGATTGAGTAAACGCATGAATTTTTCCATTAGAAACGTCCCTCAACAATGGTACACATGGAAAAAACTTTAAAAACAAATACTTGGAATGCAATGTTTACCATTGGCGTTTTTTGTGTACCGTTGTATAAAAATGGTACACATACACAAGCCTTATATATCAAGGCTTTTAGAGAAATGTGTACCTTGTGTACCATTAATACAATATCTCTCACGCAAGAGAATTTTTTTAAATCATTTTTGAAATAGAAATTTAAATCATAATTACTGGCTACAAAATTTTCCCGTGTGCGCGTGCGCGCGCAATGGTACACATGGTAAACATTGGACAATAAAGTGTTGTGTGGTAAGGCTTGCAGATGTGTACCATTGGTCATAAATGGTAAACACGATGGTACACATGGTACACATTTAACCCTGTAATTATTATGGGAATGGGTATGGAGCATCATTATTATCACCTTGTAACGTCTTGTCAAATTTTTCGATGTCTGCACCGTACCAATCCATTTTCACAGTTGGTCGCATAATTCCCAGCTTATCCTCTGTCTGCTCAGGCATCACTCCAATAACCACCAATTTACTTTGCTGCTTATTTGCTGGCTGAGATGGTTTTCGCCAATGCTCCTGTTTCTCCGTCGAGATCACACCATATTTTTTAGCTTCACCCATAAATCTTTTTAGACTAACAATATGCTCATTGGTTTTTTTGGACCATTTTTGATAAGCGTCATAGAGCTGGGATACCGTACACGTACAGTAGGGGTAGTCCGTTTCTTCAGCGATCCACTGAACAATAAACGTGTCATAACCTGCCCGTGTATATTCAATAATTTCCCTTTTTGCCTTGGTCATTGGCGGCTTGGTGTGGGCATTAAACCCTGTCAAATCAACTTGTAACAGTGTTGCATAAAATGCTTCTATCACATCGTTATCGTCCAGATCCGCAACAACCTGGTCTAATAATTCCTGCGGTACAATGGACTTGGGATACAGCACCAAGAACCGGCGGTCATTTTCTTCAATTGGCAAAGGCTGTGTATGATTCGATAAAAATACCGTATTCATGTGGTTTGCCTGTTGCATAGATGACAAGAATTTTTGATGAATCGATAGCTTAGATCCAGTGATCAAATGCTTAATAAATCCCATCATGCCGTGCTTGGTCTTATTATTTGCAATTTCTTCAAACAGCAAAAAAAGCACTTCATCAGCCCAGTCGTTATATTGGCTTTCCAGATCTCGCTGGTCGAGGGTCTTATGATACTTTGTATAGATTTTCTCCATAATGCCGCCAAAAAATAGCGATTTACCTGCACCATGAATATTACCGTGCATGAGTATTGACGTGGCCATTTTGGCCCCTTTATGTTGAAGCGGATATGCTAACCATCGAATTAACCAGCCGTATGCCTGCGGCTCCCCAACACACAAATGGCGCAATAACTGGTCAAAACTTTTACATTTTTCATAAGCGTCTTTTCGGTTCATTAACATGTCTGGTGCATCAGCATCTGTTGCCGCAACTACATCAAGTCCCGTAAACCTGTTAATTTGATGAGGTTTGGATGAATTTGTCGGATCAAATACCAAATCAGTATTATGAATCATTCGGCGATGTGGTGATTTAAACCAAATTTCATATTGGTTCGGAAATGCTTCACGAATTGCCACATTTTTAACACGCTCACGATGAAGTGTGTCCCATGATTCAAGTGTCCCTTCCAAATGTACATAGCGTTTAATCAAGTCAGTGATTTCAATTGCTGTCTGACTATCAACCTCTGTTTTTAAGGTATCCTGATCAATCATTTTACGATTGCGATGCGATTGCCAGCGCTCTGCAACTGACTTTCCAACCATTTTTGTAAATGCAACCGCTTTGATGGTTTTTTTACGGAAGGAATCCCATACGTCAGTTTTACCCTCCACCAACATGAAGCGACCTAAACATTTCTCAACTGTAAAATCTGGACGCTCAAAGTCTTCAGATTCCCCATCCCCCTCCTGCGGAGGCCCACCAGAATGATTTTCACGCTCGATTAAGTCCCGCTCTGTATAGGTTTCAAGTTCAAAATCTTCATGACTATGAGTATTTGGCTCATCTTCAGCCAAAAATGCCTGATCCTCTGCTGAAAATCGCCCCAAATCTTGGCCTGCATTTTCAAGGGGGTGCGGGGGAACAACAAAAGCAGAAAATTGAGAAGAAATCCCGCTTTCTATCTGCGATCGCACTTCTGCTAACCCTGAAATCACATGCAGGTCATTAAAATCAGACGGATGAGAATTTGATGGTGGCTGCTCTAACATTTCATCTTGACTCATACGTTCACCGCTTGACTAAATTCGGGGATAATCACAATGCCGCCTGTTGCAGCCACAGCTTTATTCGCAGCTTTTAAGCCTGCATCTGGTGGCGTTGAATGGCTATCATCGTCAGCGCAATACACAAGACGTGCCTGCGGATGCAATATGCGTATTTCTTTACCCACTTTGTCTATATTTCCTGAATTAAACGCCACAACCGTGACATGACCGGTCGCTTCATAAATGCTGGCACCCGTCGCATAGCCTTCTGCTATGCAGATAATCTGATCTTGCTGAGTCACCTGGCCAATCATGTAAAAACATGCGCTGACTCGCCCGCCTGGTAAAAAAGGCTTATAGCCATCCGCATGAATTTCTTGAACATTCCAAATTTTTCCGTCTTTATCAAACAAAGGAACAATCAGATTTCCTTTGCCATTTATGCGACAGCCATGGTTTTGAACCTGCTTGCGTGCCAAGTACAGGCAATCACGATCAGATGATTTATAGGCCCAGATCCGTGCCGCACGTTTGGCTGCAGCTTCTTGTGCTTTACGCTCTTCAAGTTCAGCTGCTTTGGCCTGTGCTTCGGCCTTTTCTTTCCATTTTTTACGGTCTGCATCTGTGACTTTGGTTTCTGCAGATAAGCCCAGTACTGCGCCAACTTCTGTTAAAACTTCTGAATAGTTCATGCTGCGAGACTTTTCAATCAGTGCAAATCCATCACCTGCACCACATTGATTACAGATCCACGTACCTTTTCCCTGTTTGTCGTCACAACGAAAACGGTCTTTACCGCCACAAATCGGACATGGACCATGCATATTTTTTTTAGCTGGTACTGTGATGCCAAATGCTGGGTATACAAGATCTTTCCAACGTCCGAGCGCAGCATCCCGCACTTGATCAAATGTTAGAGCCATTAATTTGTCTCCACATCATTTTCTGCCTTTTGACGGGCTAATTTTTTAAGTTGTGCCACAGCTGCAATCAGACACATTGCATCTTTTTCAATGCTTGCCAATTCAACATCGACTATTCGTCCATCTTTCAATGCATCACTCACAGTTGTGAATAATTCACCTACACGGTTTGAAATTGCACCTATATTGGCCAAAAAGCCCGTGTCATGAATATCAATAACGGCAGGTAATTCGTAAACCACTGCATTACCATGCGCGGCAGCTGCACTTTGCAAAATGCGAATGTCTTTTGTGTAGTTCAAAATTGCTTCGACATGTTCAGGATGCAAATGATATTGCGTATTTTGTATATCAACACATTTGCTGAATACCATTGGATTAAACCCATGAATTTCAGCTATGGCGGCTTTACTTCCATGTCGATCTTTACAAGCACGATATAGCGCAACATCCAAAGGTAAGACAGCATTTTGTGCAGCGAAATTTGATAAAAAATCACTCATATCTAATTTGTCCTTAATTTTGGATATTTTCTAAGACCGCAGATGCAGTTAAATTTTGCTTAGACTTAAGTAAACGTTTTGGAACTCGACCAGCAGCCAATTCTCTGACTTCATATTCACGATACTCTGGTATATCTGCATCATCTCCCCATTGCGCGATTGCAGCCGTAGTCAATTCAAGTTTGTCTGCTAACTGAAAAAGTTTGTTCACACCTAAAAGTGCCATTGCTTCACGACGAGTCATATTTATTCCATAAATCTAAGTTGCCTTAGATTTATTAAACCGAAGTTTTAACTGAGCGTCAATAGCTAAGATGGCTTAGATTTATTTTTTTGGAAAGCTTATGGAAACCCTTGGCTCAAGAATCAAACAATTGAGAAAAAGTAAAAAACTAACTCAAGGAAAGCTTGGCAATCTGGTAGATGTATCCGATGTGACTGTTGGCTACTGGGAACGAGATGTAAACGAACCACAATTTCAAACCTTGATGGCTGTTGCAGAAATATTAGATACGACAGTTAATTTCTTGAAATACGGAATTGAAGACTCTGAACCATCAGTAAGAGATCCACGCCCAGTAGTACGCTTACTGCCTGTTTTAAGTTATGTACAGGCTGGTAACTGGACCAGTATTCGATCTTTGGAAAATTATGAAATCGAACAATGGCTACCTGCTCCACCAAATGCTGGCAAAAATAGTTTTTATATGATCATCCAGGGAACGAGCAACGCCCCTCACTTCAATGACGGCGATTATGTGTGTATCGACCCCGATGTTGATTTTGAATCCGTACAAACAGGCGAAATGATCGTTGCTCAATGTGATGGTGATGCAACATTTAAAGCATTAGTTAGAGATCATAATCGCATGTATCTGCAAGCCCTTAACCCTAATTTTCAACCCAATATCATAGACTTAAAAGAAAATTGTCTTTATAAAGGAAAATACGTAGGAAGATTTGAACCTTCGAAAAAATTTCTATAAAAAACAATTATTAAAAAATATTTCTAAGCAAACTTAGAAATAATAGTTGCCACAAAACCTAAGCTAGGTTAGATTAATTTCAATCTAACTATACTTAGGTTTTTTTATGAAAAATTTAAATCCTCAAAAAAATGATCAATTCGATCAAATCATTGTCAGTCGTCTACTCGCTGATGACTTTGCGCAACCACAAGTCAAAGACTTTGACTTCTACAAAGAACGTGCTGTTTCACAGATTCAGACCGCTATTCACAGCATCTACAAATCAAACAATCAATACGAATTTACAATCGCAATTGCACAAGCAAATGCGTTCATAGACTCAGCCTTAAATCTTGAAATTATTGATTTAGCAGAAAAAGCTAAATGGCTTGATGATGTTGCAAAAGCTATGCGTGTTCAACGTATTGGGGAGTATCCATGAAATTAATACCTACTCCAGCCAGCGTTTTGCCTGAACAACTTGTTATTGATACTTGGCCCCTGTGGCGCAAAGCTTCAAACCCATCAGTTGGACTCACTATTAAGTGTAATAGTCAGCAAGAAGCTGATGATGTCAAAAAGCTACTTGTAGCACTTGATTTCGACTGTTCAGAATTCAAAAGCTACAGTTCAACCTTTTATATTCGTGTAATCAGCGATAGAAAATTTGCCAAGACATACCCTGAGCTTTGGTTTAGCGATCGGGATGTTAATTGCACAATTTCCAACCTACGCAACATGTTAGAACCTGTATTTCAGGACAATTCCCCAGTCTTGGCAAATTCGGATGAAGCAAAGTTCTACGGTCAAGCGCTCATCGCAGAAGGATATGTGCCATGACTCTTGATCAAAACCTACTAACTGGAATAGCCAATATTTCACGGTTATGCATGACGCAATCGGGTACAGATTTTGAAATCAACATGTCTTTGTACCCAACTAAAAATGAACTGAATATTTATGTTTACAAAGGCGGCTATGCGCATGCATGGCGTAATCCCAAAAAACGTATTGAAAAAATTCGTATTGATTTACGTGATCCAAAACTTGCAGCAATGCATATGGTTGAAGCTTTTACTCATATTGAAAATATGGCAAACGGATTTCGTAAGGAGATGAACTAATGAATTTTCATTATGGCCATGTTGCCGTGTTCATTTTTATTGTTTGTCCCGCTGTTTTAGCTGCCTCAATATTTTTCCGCTTGATGATTAATCATGCTGGTGAACTGAAGGCGCAAGCAATGCAACATAAAACTAAAATTGGAGAATAAGACATGCTTCAGTTTACTGATTTGAATCATACAAAGCACACAATCCATTTAGCAAACATGACAAATATGGTCTACCGACTTCAAAACGGCGCTCATATCATCACTTTTCACATGCTTGGAAATCATATCGTACCTGCGACTGTAGACCGTGTAACTGCAGAGCGTTTGATTCAAGAATTGGGAGCTAATTAATGACTCACATTGAAATGCTTCAAAACCCCAACTTCAAACGTAAGCTTGAAAATAAAATAGTTGCGCATATCAATCATGAGTTTTCAAAGGCTGGCCGAGAACTACCATTGCCTAAATTTCGAAATGATATGGTGACTTACGATGATGCTAACGTCATGAAATTAGTGAATCGCATTCGTACAGGTGCAGCACTGCTTGCGCAACTGCTGGATGAAAAGGAGGACGCTAAAAATGCCTGAATTCATCGTTACCATTGAAGCTGAATCAGCACCGCAAATCGTGATAGGTCAGCGTATTTTCGGTGGGATGGTTACTGCATTAAAACTGGAAAAGCGCAAGCTGGTATCTGTCTCTGAACTTGTCGCAAAATATGGCTTGTCCGATGAAACTATTCGCACAAAATGTATTTCAATCAATCAAGGCAGTAATGGCAAACATCTTTATGATCCAGATGCCGCAGATGCAATTTTAAAGAATTCGAAGGTCCGACGTGGACCTAAACGTAAAAACTAATAAAATGCCCGGTTTAAGCCGGGCTTATTTTTACCCATTAAAAGCTGCAACTAGATCATCAGCATTAGGGTTATAGTAAGTATTCACCAGCACATCAATTTTCTTATGGCCAGTAATCTTGGCCAGAACTTCAACCGGCAATTTCCGTACCCGTACCATTCGTGTAATCGCTTCGTGCCGTGTATCGTGAAAGTGCAAATTTGGCAATCCAATGGCTAGTTTTCTTTTTTCCCACATCAAACGGAATGCATTCTCAGATTGAGGAATAATTCTACGACCATCATGCTTAACTAACTGCAACAATGCCTTTGCTTCCTCAGAAAGCGGAACGTTACGTGGCTCTCCATTCTTTGTTTTTGGCAAATGCACATATCCGTCATAAATATCTTTCTTTTCCATTGCCAATATTTCACCGCGACGCATAGCTGTTTCAATAGCAAATAAAAAGCCCCAGGCAACATAGTGCTGCGACAGCACCGGTTCAGTCCCCATCTCATAATCTAAAGCTTTAAGCATCAATTCGATTTCTGATTGATGAATACGACGAGCCCTAGCCTTCGGTTTTTTGGGTTTGGAAATTTGCATCCAAGCATTTTCATCGAGTAAAAATAGTTCTTTTTGAGCAAATGTAAACATCGCGCTGTAGTGGGATATTTCTTTTAAAACTGTATTTTCTCCAACCTCTTTAAGCCGCTTATTGCGCCAATTCGTTAAATCCTTTGGTGTAATGTCATAAATAGATTTTTGAGCCAACGCACCAAATTTTAATTCGAAATTCTTATACTGCCCTTTCATCCAAGCACGTGATGATTTTGATGCATTCAATTGACCAACGTCTGTGTAGTATTTTTCATTCAGATCACGGAACAAGAATTTCGGCTTAAGCTCACCAGTTTCGATTTTTGTTTGGGCTTTAAGTTCTAATAATTTTAGAGCAGCCCACTGCTCACATTCTTTTTCAGTGTCGCGTGTGCAGTAGTATCTTTTTCCCTGATATGAGACAGTGACCGTGTATGTGTCACCCCGTTTTCTTGGTTTTGGCAGCTTCATGTTGTCGCAGATTTGTCGCAAATGGCTAGGAAATATTGCCATTTTTTACCAATTTAGCCAACTATGCCAAGTTCAAAATGCGACAAATAGGCAAAAAAAATGACTTATAAGCATTTGATTTGCTTATAAGTCATTGAAAAATATATGGTAGGTATAAGCAGACTCGAACTGCTGACCTCTACGATGTCAAGGTGGATAACATTTTATAAATATCAATGAATTAAGTAGCATTGACACAAGACCTGACACACTATGATTTTAGTCTATTTTTATCTAAATTCACCTGACACAATGATTATATCGGGTTTTAGCAGAATTTATAGTATCTTGAAACAGCAAAGCCCTCACTTAACTGGCCAACTATCGTATAACCTCATTGCGTCCAGTGAATGTCCATCAGCTTTTTCTGCCAAGCTTCGATATTCAGCTGTGCAACTTTCGAGTAATTCTGAGTTGGCAATGGTGTAGTTAATGATGGTTTGCTTGGGAGCACTGGACAAACGTTTGTTGGCTTCACTGAGTTGCTTTGACAACCCACTAGCAGCCAAGTCAGCACTACGAGCGGCAGCATTCGCATCTTGTATTTTTTTAATTGCATTTTGTTCTACCTCTATAATTTTAGCTGACCATGTTTGCATAATGGTGGCTTTTTCCTCTTGAGCCTGATCAATTGCATCTTGATAAGGCTTAATAGCATCAGCTACTGCTTTAGTTTTAACTTTTTCAGCATTTGCCAATTTTACAGCAAGAGAATTGGCATAAAAAACATAGCCAAAGATAAATATCATTAAGCCTAAAATGATGTATTTGTAAAATTTACCTAACACGGCATCAATCATTTAAACCACCCTTTAATCATAGAAAGTTTATTTTTACGATCATCAAAGCCATTTAAACCGCCATTAATACGACGAGTAATCGTGGTTACATCATCATAATCTGCAAATACATTTAAGTTATTTTCAGACCAGTATTTGCAAGCTACAAGCATTCCAATACTTGGCAGCGCAACAATTGTAGGGTTATTTTCAAAATCAATTCCAAGTTCTTGACCATACTTACGATAATTAGCTCGACCAGTTAACTGGATTGGTCCTCGACCTTTATAACGCACACCGTCGCCTTTGTTTACATTACCTAAGTCTTTTCGACCTTCATAAGCTGCACCTGAAGCAATTTCTTCCATATAGCGAAAATTTCCGCTTTCATGAGCAAGTTGAGCAAAGAAATGACAAAAGCGTAACTGCGTCTTGATTGAATATGTCTCTAAGTGCACATTTGCTGCTAATGCTAATTCAGTAGCTCGTGCAGGATTAGCACCAAGTTTTTGAAATACAGCTGTTAAAGTATTACGCCCAAGAATTCCATCAGCTTTCACGCCAACGGCTTTTTGAAGTTGTGTAATATCAAGAGTATTCATCAATTTTTCCCACCTTTACCATTACTAAGTATTGAAATAAAGGCAGCTTTGACCTCACTAATAACTTCAGATAAGGGCTTACCCTGCATCAGTGCAATGGACTGATAAAGAATGCCAATCCCTAATAATCCAAAAACTGCAAACATAAGCATCACAAAGCCTTGAGCCATGTGAGAATATTTTGATAATTCGTAATATTCAATAAATGCTGAACCGCCATAAAGGCTGACTGAAACGCTGAATAAAAACTTGCCTATAACACCCAAAGAAACTTGAATTTTTCCGTTTTTATCAATGTCACCACTTAATACTAGGGCAAGAATAGCCCCCACTACGGCAGGCACAACTTTGATGATCCATGGAATTGTGTTTTCTTGCATAACTTGCCCCGAAATAAAACCCTACTTTATTTCGTAGAGTTTTATTTAAAGGTGGTTATTTAGCGAACCTTACAGGGGGTTATTCACCAAAAGCAAAGTAACCAGCTTCACGTGCATCTTGACGATTCCGTGACAAATATATGCCATCTTCCGCACGATCTATACGACGTTGGCGATTACGATAACTTTGATTAAGGTTCATTCTAGTTATACGACGTGATGGATTTTTGTCATTGAAACCTTGAATTTCTTCCCAAATTTCATCCATCTCTTGTTGGTCATCCATCATTTTCGCTCGTGACCATAAAGCCATTAAACGACTACGACGCTCATTGAGCTTTCGGTTAAGCTGATAAATTGCTGTTTTGCCTTCGCTGGCTGTACGAACATCAGATGGTGAGAACCCCATACCTTGGACAAGTAAATCCATTGAACTAACTTCATCCATGATAGATACACCAGTTTTGTCTTGGACACCCTCATCAGCATAACGATAGGTTTTAGCAAAGTTTTTAAGAAACACTGGCAGCATACTTTCCACTCCACGTAGATTATGCCCTTCTGAAATTTCCTGTGCACCTTTTGCAATATTTGCCCCAATCCCGCCAATAGGACCTAATACTGCTGCTGATGCTGAATCCCACCACTTTTTCCCTTCTAACCCTTCTTGTACATCTGGTAACAGTAAATTATTAATACCAACGCGACCAGAAATATCCACCCCAATACCACGTGGCGCACCTTTCATTAGCATATTTGAAATCGTTGGTCCAAATGCTTCAGCAAGATAGTTCCGTAATGCAACTTCAGCATCCCAAGGGTCATCGTCATCCCCACCCATCCATGATGCAACTGACAACAACATTCCAACCATAGGCAACCCAAGCGTACCAGCAAAAGTTGCGTGCATTGCCAAAATAGCAGCAAGTGATTTACGAGCTTCTTTTCGTTCGGCTTCCGTTTCACCTTTGATTGACTGATATGTCTGACGAGCCAATGTGTAAACCATGTTCTGACCAAACTGTTTAAACAGTAAAAGAACTTTAGCAACATTACCTTGCATGATGCGTGGACGGTTTCCGGAACTGTAATCAAAGTGCCCTCTGTAAGTAGCATCTACAGCCTGATCAAATGCTGAATCATGCTTTTCACCTGATTGACGCGCTAGACGATACGCTGCAATAAAAGTTACTTCGCGGTTAAATCGTTCAGCACTATGGAACATGACACTTGCTGCACGCATAATCGGACGTGTTTTCCACATCACCCCGCTATCTTCACCTTGAGCAATCCCCGCTAAGTCATGTGCTTGAGTTACGTCAATCACACCACGAGCCACAGCATCCTCGTAAGCCTGTTTTTCATCTTTACTTAGGAATTTAGAAATATCTGAACTAATCGTTTTGTAAAGGTCAGTCTTTGAGCCTTCCCACTTCACTTTATGAAACTCTACACCCTTCCTAAAATCATTGGATGCTTTCAGTAATTCATTCGCTGCTTTGTCAAAACCCCATTTAGCACCCATGATCGGATATGCAACCAATGCTGTCTGCGATAAGTTGACCATAGCCGCTGCTGGTGATAGCCCCAGGTAATAAATAAAGCCCAAACTGGTTAATGCACTTGATAAAGGATGCCCTTTAGGGTTCATTAAGTTGTCATGACGTTTGTTCATTTCATCAATGACACGTTGAGCTGTCGGCTGATCATAACTATCATTAAGCTTACTTTGTTCAGATGCGTATTTCTGCATATCATCAAGCTGCTGTGCCAACCGATCACCATATCGCAATTTGGCAAGATAACCTGCGCCATGAAACATATTCTGAGCAAATGCACGACGAGCATCCTGACTGAATCCAGCAGTACCCTTTCGATGGATACCATGTTTTGCCCAGGATAAATCAGGCATTGATGATAGATATAATTGACTTAAAGTGTCTTCAAATTCTGCTTGTTCAGCTGTGGATAATCCAAGATTATCAACCTCAGCAAACAGGTTAGTCATAAATCCACGGCCAACAGCATCACGAGAAGCATTAAACTCTTTATCCAACACGACTCGATCAGTTTTATAATGAGGATATTTTTGCATTAATTCTGATCTTAGACTTTGTGCTTCTCCCATGGTTTCAGCACGGCTAACGCTCTCCACTTCACCGTTTTGATTACGCATCACCACTACATATTTACCAAAACGAGCCAATGGGAAATATACTCCTTTGACATAACCGAAGAAGTTATCATCCATCTGTTTAAGTAAATCAGCTTTCTTTTGACTAGAAAGTTCTGATCGTAAGATGCGCTCTTTAATTGCTTGATGTACTTTTGCATAGTGCTTTTTATAAGCATCACGTGCTTTTAAATACATTGCCTGAGCTTCAGGTGATAATGAATTGTAATCATCACGTAATTGCTTATATCTGGAAACACTATCCCCTTTCACATGAGGCTTTGTAGGGTCAATTTTTGCTAAAGTCGAATCATGCATTAACTCTGCAAGTTGATCTTCATCGTTTAAATTTGCCCATTCACGCACGATACTATCAGCTTCAGCACCAGCATCGTTCTTATCAGCATCCATTTGAGCAGCCAATTCATTATATTTGTTTAACTGCGGTAAAATTTTGCTGTAAATTTCAGTAAGTTGTCGACGACCTAAGGCTGATAAGCCAATACCCAACCAATCAGTAAATTTATAACCTGTTTTATCCTTAACCGATGAAATGGAAATATTACCTAAGTTTTTACTCAGATTATCAATAATGTCTTTTGCTGAACGGCTAAATCTAATATCTGAACTTTCACTATTAAATGTGCCTTTATTCCCCTCTGCCATTTTTACTTGATTAGGCTCTAATGCAACAATATATTCTTGATTTTCAAACTGATGAACGATTCCCTGATATTTCCCAGAAGTTGTCGCTTCTACAAATTCATCACGTGAAACATTACCTGTAGTTTTGAACGCATTCCGAATGTTTACAAATAATGGAAGTACAAAGCCATTTTCCCCACGGATATTGGCGTATACATCTGCTGTATCAAAACTATCAGTTAAGTAAATACCACCCCCCAATAAGCCATGACCCTGCTTAAATTCATTAAACTCGGTGGCAGTACCATGATAAACAACCTTAGGCTCCCCATTTTCATCCAATACCTGTGAAGCATTTGCTGCATCATTTTCCCAATCACCAAACCATTTCTTAAATTCTGGTGTGCGGACTTGTAACCATTGTTGTTCTGAAAGATGTGTCTTTGCACCGTTTGGTGCTGTCATCCATTGATTTGTACCATGATATTTTTGACGAATTAAATCCAATGATGATTGATGTTTAATTTGCCCAATCATACGCTCTGATAATGCAAGCATATCATCAGGATTCAAATTAAGATTGATACCAAAATTATCAAATACCCATGCTTTTACATACGAAACAATATTGTTAATCAACTTTTGCAGTGCATTCCGTTGAATCACATTACGTTGTTGCATAGTAGATGAAAGGGTTAATAAATATGGTAAATATTCAAGCTGCTGACGTTCAGAGCCTTGTTCACGTTCTGCAAGCATCTTTGCAGCTAAAGCAACAGGATTACCCTGCTCAACTAATTTATTAAATTGATTCATCAATTCATTATATTGTTTCTGGTTCATCATATTTTGAAAACCAGCATGACCACCCAACTCATGTAAGAATGTTGGCACTGTGCTTTCAGCAGTCAGATTCGATGCAACGAGTACGGCTTTACCGTTGTAATAGAAGCCCTCAACACCTTCAACCTGATAATCCTGAATAATCTCAAGCTTACCTTGTTGTTCAAGCTCATCAATGGTCTCTTTACCAAAACGATCAATCAACACGTCTCGTACTTGTTGAGTTGTAGAGCCTGAATTACTTTTAGTGCGACGGCTATAAAGTGGAGTATCAGAATTGTTCTTAGATGAAAATTCTTGATTTTTATATTTACCAAAATAGCTTCGATCAACTACAGCCTTACGAGCTTCTGACAAAAACATCATCAAATCGGCATCATTGTAACGTGAAAGAAATTTATCAAAGCCACGATCACGAAACCATTGACGGATATAACCAAGCACTTCCTTTAGCTTTTGACGTACAAAAGGACGTGACTTGGCATTTTGTGCAACAAAAGCAAATAGCTCAGAAACCAAAGCTTGCTGAACATCTGATTCGGTATAAATTTCATCTTTAACACCTTGAGTGTATGGTTCAATATATGCACTTTCAAATTGCTGCATATCCACGCCATTATCTTTTGCTATTTTACGAATACCCTCAAGCTTACCCAGAGCATTAAATAGTTGTTGAAATTTGGTCTTATACTCATTTCCAAATAGCTTTTGAACACCAAAATGCCCAACAATTTCATGGGTTAATAATTCCTCATAAGCATCAAATGTAGTAAGCTGTTTATTGCTATCCCCATAAACCTGATCAGCAACCACATAGAGCGTGCCATCATGCCAAACACCGCTTACATCATAATTTTGGGTTTTGCCATTTTCATCTTTGTAGGTTGCATCATTTTGTATGACTTTCGGAAGATCGCTAAAACTAGAAATAACCTGAACATCAAATCCCCCCTTAATTCCAGCACTTCCAACAGTAATTCGACCACTAATCGACGAATCTTGTGTAGCGGACAGTTTGAGATGTTGAAGAACAGAAAGGACTCGTCGAGTAGCACTGACAACTGATAAAGCATTAAAGGTAGTATCTAGTGGTGAAGTACCTCTACGCTCGTTATCAGGTTTTAATTTGTCACGGCTATAGTCATTAATTTCATTTTTTACATCATTGTCTGCCTTTGTTTTGTCATTAATATTTGGTGCTTCAAATTCTCTTTCCTCATAAATCGGCATACCTACACTGTCGGTTGCTTCCAGGTACGGAATCTCAATGGTCCCTTTCGCATCATCTGCTGATACAAACCAACCGTCATTGGTATAACGGTGCCCAGACACGATAAACAGTTTGCCTTTGTAATACACTTCTGAATCAATTGGCGTACCACGGCGTAACCAGATCGGCGGTGCTACCGGGTTGCTTTCCAAGTCTTGCTCAATATTTTCAAGCTGCTTTTGAGTACGTGCCAATTGATCAGATTGTCCAAACGGCTGCTTGACTGCTTTTGACAGGCTATCAATGGTCTGTTGCGCCGATGCTTTGGCATCTACAATAGCTTGAATATCTTGGCTAACACCACGTAGCTTACCCTCGATGCCACGTAAGGTATTACCCTTAAATTCAATCGGCCCAATCTTCATCGATAATGTTGCTTGTGGTTGCAGGCTATCCCATTCAACCGACATAGTGACATTGCCGTACTTGCCTAATGTGATTCGTGATGAGCCAGTACGCACATGGTCGGCAATGAATTGTTGAATCGCGTCCGATGCTTCCTTGTGCTTGTCGTATTTCTTGCCGTCCACCTCTGCGGAGAAGTTTTCAGACTGTGACTGCATTAGTGTTTGAATACGATCCAGGACAGCATTGTTCTCATACTCGGCAATTTGCTCATCAAAACGAGCAATACGACGTTGCGTGTTGCCAATGGTACGCTTCATATCCGCGATACCCTGTGTATGCAAACGCTCTTTTCGTTGCAGCTTCTCAAGTTTTTCTTTCATCTTGATCCGTTGCAGTACACGTGGGTCGCCGGAGGCTTCTGAGAATGAGGACATAATATCCCCTGCATTATCTTCACCGTTATCCGCAGCAGCATCACCTTCAATCGAACGAACATTACCATCGGCTTTCATAAAGGCATTGATAAAACGGTCCTTAATGGCCAGGACTTGCCATGATTTACCGTCTAACTTATCGGTGATGTAACGATACTCAAGTACCGTGTTCCATTGGTTGCCCTGGCGTAAACCGCGACCATTACGCTGTTCAAGTTCACCCGGCATCCATGGCGCGTCCAGGTGGTGCATGGCGCGTAAGTTGCGCTGCATATTCACACCTACTCCGAGCGTTTGAGTTAAGCCAATCACCACACGGATCTCACCAGTATTCACCTTGTCAGCAATCGCTTTACGTGCTTCGGCTTTGACTGAACCATCGACAATGGCAATATGTTCACGTGGGATACCCGATTGAACCAGACGTTCTACAATATCCTTGATTGGTGAAAAGACTTTAACTCGCTCACGAATCGTTTTCCCGTTAGCATCTTTCTGACCAGTGCTACGTTCGGTTGTAGTGTTATAACCGGTATCTGCAAAAATGACCTGGCTTGCAAGTGGGTGTGAGTGATATACCTCCATCACATTTTTAACCACTTGAGATGCTTTTGACATTTCAAAATCTTCGGTTTTACCCTCCTGGCCAATGTATTCAGGATCACCAATACGCGCATCATAACTGGCTTTCTTGGCTGCGGTACTGATCGATAGCGGTGCACGTGGATCGCCATCACGCATCCATTGGCGTTTTTCTTTACCGGTTGCTTGCTCCCATTCTTTCGCTAGGGACTGAATCTCAGCCAGCGTTTGTTCCTGTTTTGGCGACATTTCCGTGGTGACGTTAATCACTTTTTTATACGGACGATCTTTGGCACCTTCGGTACGGCCATTTAGCAACTCGGCTTTTTCTGCTTCAGTTAAACCTTCATCTGACAATACTTTGCCGGTTTTGGTTTTACGTGGCTGCATCTCAGGCATATCGTTGGCAAAAACAATATCCATAAACTGACCAATCATCTTGCGAAGTTCTGGCACGTTTACGAATCCAGCCAAACGAGTGACCAATTGATATTCACCGGTTGCAGACAATTCAATATCAGTAATGTCGGTCGCAAAACTACCAAACCAGCCATCCCAGGCAGCGACATTAAGTTTCTGCATTTCTTCTTCCATCACATAACGCATCTGATGATATATTTCAGTCAGGGTGTTGGTGATCGGTGTACCGGTAAAGGTATGCACGTTACCGCCATTATTCATACGGCGCACATAACGAGTGAGCAACTGCAAATTCACTGAGCGTTTATTGCTACTGGTGTTTAAGCCTTTCATGTTCATACGTGTGGCAATGCTTGGTTTTTTAAACTCATGCACCTCATCTACCATGATCATGTCTACACCAAGTTCTTCAAAGTTCACCGCATCGGCTTTACTTGAATCCATGGCTTGCTTTTGAATGTCCTCCAAAAGTTTCAGACGTTGTTTTGCAAGCTGCTTGGCAGTTGGGTTTTTAAAGCCCATTTTTTTATTGACGGTTTCGCTATCCATCGCCAAGACTTCATCTAAAGTTGCGCCACCTTCTTCGGCCAGTGCTTCTTCAAGCTCTGCTTCTAGTGCTGCAATATCATCAGCAGCCATAGCCATCAAGGTTTCTTCAGACAAAGTGAGCTTATCAATCATCGAGTGTGGCATCACCACCACATCCCAATCATCATTGGCAATTTGACGCATACGGATCTGACGGACTGCTTTACCTAATTCACTGATAAACAGTACACGCGCCGATGGATACATCATCTGAATTTCTTTGGCTACGGCTGCGCTGTTGGCATTGTGGGCTAGGATCAATGGCTTTTTAGCAATACCATAGCGACGTGATTCAAGTGCAATACCACCCATGGTAAAGGTTTTACCGGTACCCACTTCATGCGCATTAATGGAACGACGATTGACAATCGCTCGCCAGATGGCATTCTGTTGGTGCTGACGCAAGTTAAACGTACCATTACCCAGGCTTAACGCCATACCCTGCATCGACATGAACGAACCATCATATTTAGGTGTCGCCCAAGCATTGATTGCATGGTTATATTCTTTTTCCAGTTGCACACGGCGTTCAGGATCGGACCATAACCAGGTGGCGAAATCTTCCTTGATCTTGGAAATCTTTTCGTTCACTTCTTCCGTGGCTTGTACGTCCACGTGTTCAGAGCCATCACTATCCTTGTATTTCACTGTAATGGTCTGGTTCGATAATGCAGCAGATACTACAGTCTGGAATGACTTGTATTTAGATCCATAGTTGGTCGTGGCTTCGGTACGACGTGCTGCAATAGGATCAAGTTTGACTTTCCATTTACCATTTGGGAATGTCACTTTGATGCCAGTGCTGTCAGTCATACCAAGCATGTGTGCAATGTAGTTCTCATAGTCTGACAACGGCACCCAGGTCGCGCCCATCTTCGCTTCAATATTGAAGTATGGAATATCCTCCGGGATGATTTCCTTTAAGGCATCGATGTTACGTTGTAGATCAGTATTCCCTTCTGCAACGGCGTTTTGTACTTCTTCTAATTTTTGGCGAACATTTCCAGATAGGTACATATCGCTTGGCATAATATCGCCATTCGGCAATACATATACCGCACCCTTTTCTAGTAGTTCAGCGCGTGCCTGGTCCTCAGATACATTGGCTAGTTTTGCAATATTGGCCAGACTAGGCGCAGCGGATTTATTCCGTTCCACCACAAAGGCATCCGATACTGTTGGGTTATCAAGAGCAGCGGCTCCACGAACAACACTTCGCTTTAAAATTTCAGCAGGCTTACCATTCACTTCTAAAGCCGCTAGGCTGTAGTAATACGCATCTTCCAGTTTCTTAAAGTATTGCAAACCAAACGAATCAGCCAAAGGACCATGTTCTTTGGTATATGCCAGGTAAAGTTTATTCAAAGTTTTGCGCAGCTGCTCTACATTGTCTTGATCGATACGTTCTGCATCGGTTAAATCGGTGTAGGCTTTACGGATTGCAACCAAATCCTCAATCGATTTCTGACGCTGTGCGGTTTTCTTTGCATCCTTGATTTTATATTCAACAAGATCGGTGGCTTTGACCATCTGGTCGCCATAGACAAACATCAGTTCGCCATTGCTGATCGTTAGCGTATTGGTACGCTCACCAGCTTTGTTGGCGTAGTAAGTCAAATGATCTTCGCTATGTCGTGGCATTAAAGCATTTTCAGGAACAAAATCAGCTGCTTTTTCAAGTCGCTGTTTTAGGTCATGTGGGCGATGCACGATCATGCCAGCACCAAATCGGGTAGTGCCACTGCCATAATCAATATCACCCAACACATTACGCAAGTTTTCAGCATAGAAGCTGTTTACTTTCACTGGTTTTGATGAAGTTTTAACTTCGGATAAACCAATCCAATTGACTTCCGGCGTCATAGATAAAGGCTCTGCGCGTTTACGCAGCACAATAATATCTGTCACAACGGCAGTGCCGGCATATTCCTGGAATGCACCAGATGGCAAACGAACCGATGTAATAAGCTCGGCTTTTTTCGCAAGTTCACGACGAATCACTTCGGATTGTTTATCCATGGTACCGGATGAAGTAATCGCCATCACGATACCACCAGGCCGTACTTGGTCCAGCATTTTCAGGAAGTAGTAATCATGCAGATTCGGGTTAAATTGGTTGTAGCGACGGTCTGCAATTTTAATATCAGCAAATGGTACGTTAGAAATAACCAGGTCATAGAAGTTATCTGGTGTTTTAGACTTCTGGTATGGCATGTTCTGCACATTGCTTTCAGGGAATAGCTGTTTTGCAATAGCAGCAGTAGTAATGTCTAGGTCAATCCCGGTCACTTGGCTGCGCTGTTTTAAGTGATATGGCATCAAGCTGATAAAGTTACCTGTACCAATAGCCGGCTCAAGTACACGTCCACCGGTAAAGCCCATTTTTTCAGCCATGGACCACATAGCCGCAACGGTGTACGGGTCGGTAAAATGCGCATTAATAGTCGAATCTTTTGCGGATTCCCAGGCTTCTTTGCCTAACTTCTCACGTAACCATAAGTTACGCTCTTTCCAAACACTTTCGTCTTTAAATACTGGCTTATCCCAGGTGCCTTGGAATAGATCCTGGCCAAATGAACCCCAACCAGTGTAACCCGCTAGAATCGCTTGTTCTTCAGTTGTCGCTTGACGACCTTCGTTGGTCAGTTCTTCCAAAAGCTCAAGAGCTGCTTTGTTCTTATCGAATCGTTTTACCTGAGTGCCGCCAATGATCAACTCCGGATCGATCATGTGAAAATCTGTAGCGGTATTGGCTACTGCTGCCGGTGATTCTAATTTTATAGGTTGATCAACGGATAGTGTTGTTGTTCCGCTTGTTCCCGTGCGTCGGTTGGATTCATTCCAGCCTGTTGCAGATCCTCCATTGTTCGCCACATTCGCTGTTGCACCACGAACGCGAGATCGTCCAGTAGCTTGCGTTGTTCCAGACGTTGCACTTCCTGCGGATACTCCTGTTTCCACATTTGTATTATTTGCTTGTGGATCATTCGATTGTGGAGTACGTCCTCGTCCTCCTCGTACTGCTGACGTTCCTTGCGGATTGCTTGTATTGCTTGCAGGTTGTTCATTGCTGTTTTCCTTGTTCTGGTTACGCTTCACAAGCGCAGTGACCATATCATCAATCATTTGAGCCAGTTCAAACGCTGATGTATTAGCACCAGCATACTGGTTTCCAGAGTTCTCAATACCAAAGCCACTGGCTTGCTTATCGCTTTCCTTTATGGTGGCACGATACATAATGCCAATACGTTGTGGGTGAGAACCTGGACGACCATCACCAATGCTGACATATACGTTAGTACCTGCCACTGGTTCGCGGATATAAAGCGATACTTCACCACTACCAGCTACGCCTGATTCATTTACGCTGACTTTTTCAGGCTTGCCCTTTTTATTTAGATGCAACTCATAACCAATGCCTTCCAAATTCTTTTGTACTGCTTCAAGGTACTTTTTAGAATCTTTTAGGAATGCAGCTTTTACGCCATCTTTTAAGCCATTATCAGTATAAATTTTACCTGTATGTTCCGAATTGGTTGCCCAACCATCTACATATTGAACACCCCAATCCTGAACAAGTGTTGTGTCATTCTTAGGGCGCTCAACCGTTGGTCGTGTTACTGCTGTGTTGGATTTCGACGTTGCTGCATTTGATTGGCTAGATGCAGGTCCTTGTCCTGTTTCGCTAGGTTTTCCATTACCTGTGTCATCATTTCCTTGGCTAGAGAAGATGTCTTGTTGCTTTTCGGCTTCGCCTTGTTTAAGTCTGTCATGTACTTGTCCTAAAATTTGCTCATTGCTTAAAGGTGCATCACCAAACAGATTAGGTGTCGCTTTTGCAGTCATAGCCAATTGCGCATACGACTTTAATGCTTCTGCAACTTTCTGGCTGCTACGCGCTTTTTCCAGTTTATCACCACGATAGAAGATACTAACGAAGTCTTTTGTTACCTGATCAATACCTCCATCGAACATATCGTCTTGGTTTAGCATTTCAGATAAAGATAGGTTTTGCTGACGTGCTTTGCGTACTAGATGGACCGCCTCAACCAAATTGGCTTCGACGTTTACACCCTCAACTAGAATGCCTTCCATTACACCTTTACGGACTTGCGCCCATTGTGGTGCCACTTCAATCAAAGCATTACCAATGGCTTTAATATCGCTGTCTTTAGACTCAATCACCTGACTAATGATTTGAGCATCATTAAAAGCAGCTGCAAGCAAGGCTGATTCAATACGGCGATAACCGTCCTGGGTCAGTGATACCCCATCTTTATCGAGCATGGTACCGCGCTCGTTTTTGGATGCTACACCAGTTAAAAAGGCATTCACAAAATCACGATTGGCCGTATTGTTAAAACTGCCACCTTGTACCAGGTGCAAAATATCCATGACTTTCGGTGCATCAGACATGGCCTGTTCACTTGGGCTCATATCCAGTGTTTCACGCTCATTGGATTCTGTGGTATAGGCTACACGCTCGGCCATGTTCATTGGCGTGATACGTTCACGGACCAATACTGGCTGCTGCATGTTGTCCACATCATAGCCCTGTTCAGCTAACCATGCTTTGTATGCGTCTGCTTTGCCTATTTGGTAGGCTTTGCGAATCGCCAGGGTACGACCATTACCGCTTTCAACTTCATTACCAGGCGATACGATAGGCGCACCATTGGTAGAGCTTGCACTATCACCCAATAATTTAGGGTTAAGTTTGTTGGCAATGTCATTGACCTGGGTAACGGATTTTAAAGTGGTGCGGTCACGTGGTTGTAAGGCTTGTGGGTATTCTGCATTAATTGCACCGCTGTCCAGATTTGATGTGATTAAGTCGCTTGCTTCAACGACTTTGTGGCGCACCTCAAATTCACGACCTGCAGGTGTAACAACCGTTTCTGTTTTGCTCTGTACTGTATTTAACTGTTGTTGTGGATTATCGAGTTTTGCTAATTCTGCACGAACGGTTTCTGCACTATCCATGCCCTGAATATCCGCACCCATATCCTCCATCATGTCACGTGCACCGTTATACCAACTACGCAGGTATGGACGGATCTTTTCGACACTCACATCAAGATCATTCGCAATATTTTTAGCTAATGCTGCAAACTTACGTGCACCACGTTCAATATGGTAAACCGCAAGTTCCGCACCAATAGCCATGATTTCAGGGTCAATACCACTATTCAGTTGTGATAGCTTGGCTTTTAATCTTGCACGTAACTCTGCTGCACGCTCATCGGATACCAACGTGTTTTTAGAAGGTTTGGCTTTTGGCGCATCTGCTTGTGCTTTAGGTGCTTCTAATTTTTTCTCAATCTCACGTGCCTGGCGTAATGCAACGGCACGATCAGAAACGGATTTAAGCCCATTCTTGGCACTGGCTTGCAGTTTTTTAAATAGAGGATGCTCAGGATCGGCCTTTTCTAAAGCCTTATTCATTTCCTCTTGCCACTTGTTTACTGGATGCTTGATCTGCTCATGCTGCTGTTCAAGTGTTGGATATTGCTTCTTAGCAAATTCCATAGCCTGATCAACTTGTGTCTGAAATTCTTTTTGGTTTATATCGCTAGGTAGAATCTCATCAAGTTTCTTTTCAACCGCTGCACGTGCTTGTGCTGACCATTGGCTGTCGCGCTGCCAGTTATTAGGGAATGCAGACTTGTTCTCAGTGATGAATTGCTCAATGTCTTTTTGTGGGTTTGCTGATACCGGCGTATTGTCAGACTGACCTACCCATTCGCCGCTATGTGGGTCCTTAACGGCTGTAACTTTGCCAATAAAGGTTTTCGGGTTGTAGTTGATCTTATAATTTGGATTGTTCTTAACCTTGTAATATTCACGATCAGACAATTCATAGCTGCCTGAAGTTTCAATTTCGTCAGCAATCATCGTAACACGCGCATTGGTTAAACCATGTGTTTCACGAACACGATCATTTTCAGCGGTGAAAATTTCAGGATTTGCTTCACGTATACGTTGACGTACTGCATTAACCCGTGTGGTAGCGTCTTCAATTTTCTTAAATTCGCTACTCAGATTTTCTACAGTAGTCTTTTGTGGTTGATTCAAACTGACACTGCTTTGCGCCTGTTCTGTCAAACCGTTTTGCAACTCTGTAATCTGTTTACGCAAACGGACCTTTTTAATCACGCTCTTTTCATTGGCAAGCTGCTGTTCCAGGTCTGAAATTTTCGCTTGCACCGGAGCTTGTACCGGAGCTGTTTTATCTTGCACCGGAGCTTGGACTTTAGGCTGAATTTCAAAACGCTTGCCGTCTTGGACCACCTGGTAATCATTGCCTAGATTTTTCTTTTCAAGAAAAGCATTGGCTTTATCCTGGTTGCCAAACCATTTATTTTTACCGTCGGCACCTAGAATAGGCTCTACAGTTCGATTTTGTGAATCACCTGCAGTTGTTCCGATAGTAGAACTGCTTGTCGCTGCTGCTTCATTTTCGCCTGATAAAACGGAGTTATTCCCGACGGTGTTGAGATTATTACGATCTGGCTGCCCTGGTGCTGCTTGTGAAGGCTCACCAATTCCTGAAACTGAATTGACACTATCGTTTCTTCCTGACGTATCTTTTCCATCATTTCCGATAGTGTTTGAAAGGAGTGCTGTATCTCCTGGCCGCTCAAGGTTGTTGTCTTTGCTGTCATCTGCGTTACTGTTTGCAACGGTGGAAATAGATCCTGATGTTTCTCGAAGCTGCGAATTGCTTGTTTCTCCAAGAGGTCCATTACTTGAAGATCCGGTACCCGATTCATTGCTTGAGCTATTTTCGTTTGGCGCATTAAGTAGACCTGCTGCTGTCGTTAAAGGTGAATTATTATTTTCATTCTGTGCCGCTGCTGTAACCTCTTGCGGCATCTCTGAAGATATACCACTATCCACGGCCAAAGCTGCGGCTGTAGACAATGGACCATCATTAGGATTCAAGCCCATACGCTGTGAAGGCGTTTGGTTCAACGGTGGTACTTCGTTTAACAGATCATCAAAGGCTGCTTCACTGCCATAATCACCATCAAAATAATTACCATTCGGTGCTGGTGGTGTATCTGGGCTGACTGGATTACCAGTTGCTGCACTGCCATAATCAAAGCCATTATTGTTTAATAAATTATCAGCATCCATTGATGGTTGATCATAAACAAAAGCTGTGCGACCTTGATTATCACCCTGTGGCACATTTTCACGTGGGATATATTCACCAGTTAAAGCATTATCTGAACTTGAGCCTAATTGTGGAGGTGCCGATGGTAGATTAGGTGAGCCTGATTGTTGTTGGTTATCTTGGGATTCTGTGCCTGTGTTATGGCCAGATAAGATATTGGCAGCACCACCCATTGCCATACCAGCCAAAGTCCCCATGACAGCCGCATCCTCAATGCCATCATGCCAAGGCTTATCTAGGGCTAAATTTTGTATGACTTGTTCTGAAACTGATTGAGGTAATTCTTCTAAAAAGCCTTCTGAAATTGCACCTTCAATTACACGACGAGGTAAAGACTTCGCAGGCATTGATGCAATCTCACCAGCGATTTCAGCTGGACCAGCACGCCCTGTTACAAGCATGGTATCAACATCACCAATACCCATTTTCTGGGCAAGACGACCACCAGCAAAACCAATTAAACCACCAAGTACACCTGTTGTTACTCCTGCTAAAGACTGGTCTGCTGTTAAGCGTCCATCTACAGTTTCTTGGCGAATTTGTTCAGCTTGGCTACCTGCCATAACTGCACCTTCACCAACAGCACCAGCAACAATAGGGTTAGCTATACCTAAAGCACGACCTAATACGGCACCAGCTAACATTGAAGGAACAGATTCAACTACTGTATTAGCAATTAATGAGGGATTTGTTAAGGCAACTTTTGTTTTATCAACGACTTTGTCTACCCAATTTCCATCTTTACCAGCATCAGCAAATTCTTGTTGTTGGGCTTTATATTGGTCTGTATGTAAATCACCTAGAGCTTGTTTAGCTTCTTTAGGTCGAAAGCCAATAGCGCCATCTTTATTTTCAAGTGTTTTACCGGTAGTACCATCAGACATGACATCCATGATACCAACAGCCAATTCAGGCACAGCAACCGCACCTTTTAAAGCAGATAAGCCAGTATCTTTTAAGTGCCCCATTACACCTTTTTTTTCACCATCAAGTGCACCAGTAAATGGTTTTAATGCTGGCTGTTGATTTGTATCAATATTTTCGTCAAGTTTACCTGTAAATGGTTTTAGGGTAGATTCTGACATGATGCACTCCTATTGGTATGTGCATAGCATGTATAAAGGGTTAAAAAAGGTCTAACCTTAGAGGGGGTTAGACTTTTCACCAAAGAATATCTTGCATCGGTAATATGCGTCGGCATAAAAATAGCCACCCTAAAGTGGCCATCCCAATCAATTGCCTATAAATCGATTACCTTGAGCATCCTCATAAACAGGCTTGCCATTGCTTGTACCTACTTGACGTGTCATGCCATTTGGTAGATTAGTCGATGATGCAGCTGGTGTATTAACGAACTGCTGTGTCTGAGTATCAAATAATTGTTGCGGGCGATTAACCATTGCCATAGCTTCATTGTTCCATTCCTGACCACCGCCAACAGTCATATAACGATCTTTACCTGTATCAGCTTTTCCACCAGTGTAACGATTAATTTTTTCTTGAATGGATTTGCGATCTTCATCCGATTTCGCAGAATCATATTGCTCGTACAATTTCTCTAATCGTGCTGAATTACGAATGCCAAAACCTTTTTCAGTGGCATTAAGATTAAATTCTCGATTCGCTAAATCATTGGTTGCTTGGAATTTTTGTGCATCAAAGCCTAAATTTGCATTAAATCGGTTATTGGTACCTTGCTCACCTAGTTCCGTACGATAGTTCTGTCCAGCTTGCCCCATAGCTTCACGCTGTAAAGCAGCAACGTTGTTTGCATCGGTGGTATAACGTTGATTTGCACGATTATCCTCACCTTGCTGTAAATCAGATAAAGTACGGACTTGATTAGCAGTTAATCCTCTTGCCCCTGCAATCGGTGTACTTGCTGCACGAATTACAGCTTGACGTTCAGCTTCCTGTGCATCATTACGTTGAGGTGCTTGTACAGGATTATTACCATAACCTCGTATACCCAAGCCTAAATTCATTTCACGTTGAGCGATTGCATTTTGAATCTGTTGTTCAGTCGGTCCCATTTCTTGAGTATTGGCAAATAAATTTGCTACCCCACGAGGGTCATTCACTGGTCTTACTTTGAACCCTAGTCCTTCACCTTCTCGAACTCCATCTGCTCGTGCTTGAGCTGCTGCACCAGGATTAGCATAGCTAAAGCTGTTTCCTTTTTGTTGAATAGCATAAGGATCAGAGTTTTGTGCAGAGTTTGATTGAGTCTGGACTTCAGGCTGTGTTTGTGTAGTAGATGATGTTTTATTATTACCAAATGGATTGTTTACAACAGCATTGGGATTATTCTGTTTGGCATTAAATTCAGGTTGAGCTGCCTTTGCTTCACTTGCAATACGTTGTTTGTCTGCATACAAGCGTCCAGCTTGTCCCAGTGTCATTGCATTTCCCAAATCTGATGCAGCACCCAATGCACGAACACCAATATCTTTACCAAGACGCATTAAATCTGAATCATCAGAATTATATTCGCCAAACCCAAAACGCTCACGATATTGTTCTGTTGGTGTATCTGCAACTGCAAAACCTGTGCTTGCCAATGCACCTGCTGTTCCCAGTTTTTTTAAACCAGACATATTATTAATGTTAGCTCTAAATGCTCCAAAACCTTTACTTTGTGTTGGTGCTGGATTGCTTGGACTTGCTGATGGTGAGCTGGTTGTTGATGGTGCGCTAGTTGGTGATGGCGTATTTACTGTTGTGCTTGGTAAAGGTCTATTCACATCACGAGTGATACCAGATACATCACGCATTTGTGGTCCACCAATTCTATTTTGTTGTGCACGACGAATATCATCTGCACTTGGGTAGGCACTTGGTACCAGTCCACCATTTGCAAAAAATAACTCAGGTTTATTTTGACCAGGCTTGAAACCCAATTGAGGTTGATCAACAGGTACATGCGTTTGATTTTTCATCTGATCAAGTGCCTGCACACCCACCTGATGCACTTCGTTAGGCGTGAGCTGGTATTCACCGTTACTGAGATTAACTGGCGTGGGATCACCTATATTTTGCAGATTTTTCTCACCAATCGCTTCAGTTGAATCTGCTGGCATAATATAGCTGCCAGATGGTACGGTTTTTTTTACATCATCCGATGTGCCAGTGCCAGCGCCTTTGATTTTACCGCCCTTGGCTGGACTGCCTTTCTTAATGCCAAAGCTCATAAAAAAGCCCTAAAACTTATTTGAATTGTTAAATCTTATGCATCAAATAAGCTTAGGGCCTACCCCTACAGCGTGTTAGTAGCTGTAGTTATGGCTTTCACTGTTACTTGTGGATTTCGATGTGCTTGCAGATCCGCTGCCGCTGATTGATGCGGATACATGCGCTGCAGACATTGCTCCTGCCGCAAGCTGTGCTGAATACTGACCAAGCGCTTTCGCTTGTTCAAGCGCCAGCTGGGCTTCTTGCAGTGATTTCTGAATCTTTGCCTCATATTCTTTGATCTGCATTTCTGCAATTGCAATATTTGTCCGAGTATTGTTGTCTGAAAAACGCGACTGCATTTCAGCATGCGAGATTTCAACACCTGCACTGGACTTCCAAGCATCGACTTGCGCACTGAAGTTGGATGTTTTCAGCTGCGCTTCACTTAAACGGGTCTGCAAGTCTGCTTTGTAGCCGTCCATATCGGCGCTGTATTTGGCGATCCATGTGCGGGCCGCTTCCATTTTCAGCTTAATCTCGTCACTCTTTAAGCTGGCTTTCGATTGAACTGCCTGAACCGTTGATGCATAAGCGCGGGTCTGCGCTTCAAACATGCTGACACGTGCAGATTCAGCGCGGGTCTGCGCTTCATACGCATCGACCTTAATTTTTTCAGCATTAATCTGCTCACCAAACGCCTGCACTTCGCTGCGGTATGCATCAAATTGATTCTTGATAACGTCCGCACGTACTGACGCGCCCTGCATGGATGCTTTGTACAATTCAACATTAGACAGCACTGCGTCTATGCGCGCTTTATACACCTGCACATGCTGTTCATTGACTTGGCCCAGCGCCACTTGAGCATCTACAGCTGTTTTGTAGGCAGACAGTTTAGCAATTGCGCCTTCCAGTTTTGTTTTATATACCAAAGTCAGCGATTCAAATGCGCTGTTCTGCGCATTAAACAGCGCCACTTGCGCATTAAAAACACTGATCTTACTTTCAGCATTAAACTTGGCTGTTTCAAATAAATGATTCACTGTGTTGTTAAACACATTGACCATGATCTGCTCAAGCGCAATGCCCCTCTCAACCATGAATCGAATATTATCAATTTCCATTTTACTGGCTTCGATTAAAATATCCCGATTCAGCTCACCTGTCTGCAAATGGCCCTGCTCACGGATTGATGCGGCCTGCTTGGCAAGCATGCCCGGTGGCATAGAATAGTTTCTGCTTGACCAGTCATTGATAGATTCTTGAACTGCGCGCTCAGTGTCACGGCTTAAACGGCTTCTTGCACGGCTAAACAGCGCATCCTCAATCGGCGCAGGCAATCCCGTGCCACCTGCCATCCATGCTTTCACCTTTTGTTCAATATCAGTCAGCAGTGCTGATTCATAGGATGGCTCACGCCATTCCATAAACACATTAGGCACAGCAATTGAATCCAATGAAGGTGGCTTGCCGTCAAAGTCTGCCAATTCCGGAAAATGGAACTCCGGTATTTGCAACTGTACCAGCTGATCTAATTCCGGCATTTGCAATTCCGGCAGTTTAGGCAGTTCAATATCTGTCGAAATATCCGGCTTGGCTGGCTGATGCAATATTGTAATACCTGGTGCAGACGGCATCTGAATCGCTGGCATTTCAGGCGCAACCGGTATATTGAGATCATCTAACTCCAAATCAGCAAGCAAATGCTCAATATTGGTGAAGGACGGTAAATCCGGATATGCCAGCGGTGAGGCTGTTAAAACCGGCTGATGGCCAAAGTCCAGTACAGGAACCGGTGTTTCAGGAATACCGATACGGACATACGGATCAATCGGCGCTACAGCAACATTTTTAATATCCTGCAATGCGCCATTGAGCTGTGTTTGATACTTCTCAGCGAACGTATCAATTTTATCCATCTGTTCAATAACTGTTGTAATTGCCGCGCCCATAATGCCGTCCGGCGCTAAATCCTGCACAGAACCCGCCATTAGATTCTCCTTTTGGTATTAGTGTAATCAAAAGACAATGCGTTGATATGTGCTGCGCTGCCTTGTATTGAAAGTGCAAATGTAAAATGACGGCCTCTTAGGCCACGCCCGAACACTGCTCTGCCATTGGTTAATTGCTGAGATGTTTCTTGCGGCATGAAATATTTGAAAGTCTGTTCTGCACCGGTTTGTGTTGTGCTTACATCAACCGCGATAGGCAAATTGCCGTTGCTGGAATATTCAAGATAAGCTGCCTGCGGATGCACCAAAGAATCACCAAAATCAATCTTGCCTGTTTTCAATTCTGCGCTGATCTGCTCACCTTCCAGCCCAGCAACATACACGCCCTGCTCATTCCATAAGTGCAGCTGTCCATTGATTACCGTCGCACCTTCAAAATTATAAGGCGCATAGCGTGACATGGCCCAATTATCTGTATTCGCCGTCCATGCTTGTGCATGGCTCTGCGTTTGCACATAACTGTCGGTAATAAATGCCGATTCCAGCACCATAAAATGTGCATATTTTAATCCAAACTGCATGTCAGACATGACCGCCGTTTCATTTATACGGTACGTGCCTAGTTGAATGCTCTGATCTATATCCGCTGTGGTTGCGCTTTCTAGCGTCAAGAAGTAGGAATGCCGACTGCCGGACAGCAGATCCTGCGCAAGCGCCTGCTCTTGCACGGAATCTATGAGTGACTTGTAAGCCGTATCTGTCAAGACTGCGTTTTCACTGACTTGAGTCGCTACTGCGCGCTGTCCAAATGCAGTATCAGTCGTGGTAGCGGATTCCAGCATGCGGTGTGACTGTATATAAAATTGCAGATCCGAGGCATAGGCGGTTTCTGTAACAGCCATTGCGCTGATGCCGCTAAACGGTTTATCTGTCAGCGTAGCCTGTTCCAGCACATACCCGTAGCTGTGCGCTGCACCAAATGCATGATCAGATAAAGCCGCCTGTTCATAAATGATGTAAACGATTTGACCTAGATCAAAGTCTGATGCAAGAGCCCGTTCTTCAATTTTTGCTGAAATGCGGACAAATTGCGTATCAGCTAAACGTGCAAATTCTTCCGTAAAAAATGCTGTATTGCTCCAAGTCTTATCACTTGCAATTGCCAGTTCGCTGGTAATATCTTGATAATTACTCATTGATTACCCCAATAAAGTGATGTGCGCCAGAATGATCAGCAAGGCTGGTATAACCCCAATAAATCCTGCGCATGCGTTCATTACTTTCACTAATGTTGGCATATTCGCAACTGCCAAACACAGCCTTACAACCATCTTTAACCACATAGTTTCCAGTTTCATCCGGGGATGGCAGAAAATACTCTGTAACACGTGTATCTTTAGCAGCAAGTAGCGGTTCATCCTGAATACTGGCATAAATCGCATTACTGCTTTTTGCTGGCGGACTGGAACTTTTACTGTAGGTATGCACCTTAGGTGCACCGCCACCGCCACTTTGTTTCCACTCATGCACACTTGGATGTACTAGCCAGCGAATGTCATAAGGGAGGTTAGGCAACCAAGGGCCCTGATCTGCAAATGCATTGGCATCTGACGGCGCATATTTGAGAATTTCCACCCAAACCGGGTTGCCGTCTTTTGGATACGGCACACCTGTCATTTTTTCCAGCGGGTTATTCCATGCAAAAATAAAATCATAAGTCCACATGCGGTAGCTGGTAGGATCGGTGATGCTGTGCAGCGCCAAACTCTCAGATACAGATTGGCTTGTCTGCAGCTTTTGTGAAGCAGTTAAGGCTGCATTGCGCATAAAATACGGGATACATACGGCGACGCCTAAGCTTTGATCATTTGAGCGTGTCACGATAGTTTCATGAGTGTAATAACGGTTACGCCACACACTGCCCGACATTGAAAAGAAATGATCGAATGCGAAAAATGGCTGTGAATCAAAACCTTTATCACGGCCTGTGATCTTGGTTGTAATGGTTACTGGATCATAGATTTCGCGCAGATCCAAATCAGAAATATAAAAATGGCCATGCGGTGATGACTGCCCTGATATTTCCGTCTGCTCCCATGACCCAACCGTCATCACTGGCTCAAAATTATTTACAACTTCCTTCTGATAGCTACGCCAATCCACAAAATAGCTGATCGTTTTAATACTGTCGCCAATGTAGTATCCATACATAATGGTGTCGCAGTTTGGTCGCTGGCTGGCTGGAACGGGCTGATAAGCACCGAAATCAAAAGAAATGCATGCACCAAACCAAGTATCAGGGAATTTAATCTGTGGCTGATTTTTCGGCGCTGCGTTATGGTACAGATAACCCTCTGCATAGCGCCGGATGTTGCCGCTGTGTTTTGCAATCGGCTCCATGGTCAAGTTGTACCAGTAATTGACTTCATCCTCATTCACCGTCTGGCCTAAACGGCTTAAAATCATGCTGCTGTCAGCACGGCGCAGTTTATACAGAATGCTTGCAGCTTTCACTGTGCCGGCAGGTAAAAGAGGAATAAGAGCGCTCAAATATGGGCCAGCGCTTTGAGCATCCTGCTGCGACATTGTTACCTTGCCAAGCATGCCTCTGTTTTCAGCAGGCATAAAACTGGCATTCAGCAAATAGGTGTAACCGATACTAATGCCAGTATCAGGATTTACCCCCCAGCAGGTATTTATGCCTTCAGTTCCATTCAGATTAAACGACCAGCCACAGACTTCGGTATAAGCATTGAAGCTGTAAAAGTCTGCCGTGTCGCAGACTTTGATAATTGCGCCAGCACGATGCCATGCGAAAAAATCATTATGGTTTTCAGGAAATCCCTCACCGCTAGGCATAGCACCGAAACGATCAAGAATGGCTAGAATCTCACTGTCGCCCTGCTCACTAATCCATTCATAAAATTCCGGTGTTGCCGTTGCGGGTATGCATGGCATCGGCATCGCCCAAACGCCTGAAGCATTGACTTTAAGTAGCCAAGGTGCGCCACCACTATCAAAGCTCACCGCATCTGTATTGCTGAATTTGTAGTCATATTGAAACTGTCCGCTGACTGGCGGTATTCCAGAATATGCAGGCAACAAATTGTTTTTAATGCTTTCTTCAATAGCTTCACGCAAGTCTTCAGGTAGTGCTAGTTCAGCGCGTTCAAACTCATTGTTCGGCAGGCTCTCAAAATCCTGAATACCGTATCCGCCGACAATCTGCATCACTTCCGCCATAGCGCCGCTGTACCACGTAGGCCGCTGCTGCACATACTGTGTAGTCATATACACCGCATTCATATTCTTTGGTGCAAACTCATTCACTATGCTTTCATTGACTGAAACATTAAAGCGGTGCAGCTTCAATTTTTTTGCAGGCTTTTCCCGCTTTCCATATCCGCTAAGGCGCGCGCGGGTCTGTTCTGACAGCATCAAACCCGTGCCTTGATCTGCCTGTGGCTTTGCATCGGTAATACATCCGCTATACAGCATAGGCACATAAGACTTGGCAAATCCGGTGTAGCTGAAACGCTCATCGCTGCGCTTATATGCCAGCACTTTGAGTATTCCAGCCATATCTGAAATAACAAAATAACCGCCATCCGGTAGGTAGGCGGTTCTGCGTAGGCTTTCGACGTTGCCTGCTTGCTTGAAGTCTGAGAAGCGGCGGACTGAAACATCAATAAACGCGCTGTCGCGCTCACTGAGTAGGCCGCCCTCAACACTTAAACCATACGGTTTAGCGCTATGCATCGCTTTACGCTAGTGCAAAACGGTAGCCAATATCGAATGTGTCATCATTTTGAAAGGTGCGCGCTGCCGCATATTTCGCTGCTGAAATCAGCACACCTGATGTGCCGCCACGGGCTGAATGCGTCAGCAGTGCTGTGCCTGTCACATTGACTTGTGACGCTGTTGCAAATACCACGCGCGCTGTCGATGCCAAGTTTTCAATATATGTATCTTCGTTGGCCTGAATAGGCGTAAATGCTGGACGTGTTGCGCTGGTATAACCTTCAGTTAGTGATGTAATTTCATTTGCCACTGTTGCGAAGTTGTTTGCTTTCCAGTTGCTTGCTGGTGCAGCTGAACCATTAAAAAGCGCCAAATAAAAACCGGCAGGTTTAGCTTTGCTTGCAATGAAATATGTATTCAATACATCAAGCAAACCTTCTTTGGTGATTAAGTTTTTAGTGCGCGTCCATTCACCGTCATTCACACGGTCAAAATACTCACCTGTTGCAATAATGCCGTGGCGTGGGAAATAAATCCCTTCCTCCGTCTGATCATAAATTTCGTTGTGCAGATCTTTCTGCAAGTCATTTTTAATACGCTGTTTGTTCATTGCTCTGCGCTGCTGTAAATGAATATGCCTTCAATTTACAACAGCAGTGACACGTCCATCCAACCCTACAGCGGAGGCGCTGATACCACTGATATTCTTCATCACAGTTTTTTGCAGCTCGATCAGCTGTCCATCAGCTGTGCCGGCAGTAAAACCTTTCTCGCTTAACCAAACGGCGGCACTACTACTGGTATCCAAATGCGCCAGCAATGCACTGTCCGCTAAAAAACTACTATCTGGAATAGGCCGTGCTGAAGCTTTCGGCTCAACTATCATCTGCTGTAAATCCGCGCCTCTGAGGAATACCGTATGATCCACCTGACCAACCCAAATACCTCCTTCAACCGGCTCCAAGAAAGTAATGCGCTGTGGCATTTGAATAAAGCTGTAGCGCATATCGCATAAGTGAAAAGCCATCGCTTGTGAAAAGTAAATGACATTGGCGCGCACTGTAATAATCCGGCCCCGCCATAAATTCAAGTATTTGCCCGCAGGCATCGGATCTATGTATTGAGTGACAGTCGCAGCGCCAAGCGCCGGCAGCATCGCAATATGCGCTTGCGCTGCTGATATTGGGTAATCTTCAACTCGATACAGCACAGATCCGCCTGCCTCAGTCATGTAAAGGCGGATATGCGTGACGGATGGATCAGAACACAACGGAAAAGTAACCTGCGCTACATTCTGCCCTGCGCACTGAAGGCTGCTGATTTCTGACAGTCCAGATTCAGCGCCGCTACGCAGCCATGACACTGCAAAATTATACTGGCCTTCATGCAGGCTACCATCACCATCTTGCGTCACATACGGCGCAGCTGGCGTATCCAGCGTAAACTTCAGGGCATTCTTGCCGTCATATATAAACAAGCCTGCATCACTACACATCAACACATGGCTATTTAAAACAATGTGCTTTGTACGCCCAGCCGCTACGCCGGCATAGAGTACCTCATACGACCAGTCTTTAGGATTTACCTTGACCCAATCACCATGCAGTGAAGCAAAACAATCACCGTGTAAACTAGATTGCCATAGCCATTTAAAAGGCAATTGCGTTTGCTGTGCAACACCTGCGCGTAAAGATGCACGGCCTGTTTCAGAAATATCAATGTTCAAAGCCTCTCGAACATGCAGGCTTGGACTGTCGCCGCCGCGTTCTAACGCTTCATCTTCACGCGCATTATCTATTCCAGCAAATGAAGGTAATTTTCTAATCGGCATCTGGCGCTCCTTTTCGGTAGTTATCACCATTCCCATAAGGGCGAATATAGTGAACCTTATTGCCGATATTAGGCGTGTTAAGTGTGCTAGAAGCAAACCCTAGAGCGCCGATTACCTGTTCTGGTGGCGGCGGCAACGGTATGCGCTTCACCTTCATGCGCTGATCAAATCGGGTATGATCATAATCTGCTCTAAACGTATCAAAGCTGGCAGGATTAATTTCACGAACCTTCAGCGAGATCCATGCTTGTCCGAATTTTTCAGCATTAAAGCCACCATAATTACCGCTGACAAGGCCTCCAATGCGTAAACCTTGCCACATGAATGGACCATCACCAAACAAGCGCGTCCCCATTTGTAAAGCATCATAGCCATGCATGCCAATTGAACGGTTTAGCAGTTCAATACGCTGACCGCCAAACGAAAGCATATTCATTGCGCCAGCATAAATACGGTGTACACCAATTTCAGCACGATGCTGTATAGACGCGCGCCCTGATGCAAAGAAATCGGCAGAATCGAATTGCTCTAATATTTGCTCAAAAGGGCCAACAACATGCCAACCCGCACGATATGAGGCAAAACCCTTCACCCCGATATAACCTTTTCGGTTAAATACGCTTGGATGACCTAAACCTAAATTCGCCCAAGCAGAAACATTTTGCAATTTGCGGTGTCGATTCGTAACGGTCGCATTACCAAAAACTTCACCTGGTGGACGACCACCTACATCACTGTTGACAAAGTGCAGTATGCCACTGGCAGGATTATTTTGCTGTGCTTGTGCTGGTGCTTCAGTAACGGCATAGATGATATTTGGCGACATGCGCGGACGGCCCATTTCGATCTTATGTTCAAAGCCTTTAACACCAATAGTCCGGTTGCGGTTGCCGACTGCTGGACTGCCAAAATCCAGCACCTGAATGCCGGATTGAATCTGAATGACGTTTGAGCGCACAGACGGCAAACCAAAAACGCTGCGGAAAATCCCCGATGGATACAGCACATTCTGGTTAATGCCTGGTGCTGGAACTTGATTTTGAGGTGGCTTAATACCGTGGCCTGAATAATCTTGTCCATCAATGGATATAGAATCCAGCCAAATACGCTGATCTGTAAACGGCGGCTGTGCCGTTTTGGCTAGGCGCGCTCTACCGAACTGCATCGAATGCCAGCCAGCAAAATCAAATGACCTGTCACGAAACGCAATCACCGGCTTGCTGAATAAAGTAAGTGTATCGCCTTGCGCATTTACATCGCGCCATTGCGTCCGTATAGATGCGCTGCCAAATTCTGCGCTGTCATGTCCAAAGATCCGCAATTCAGGCGTAACATTATGCAGCTGCGGTGTGCCAAAGAAATCACGCAAGGCCCATTTCGGCGCAATCTTCGTCCATCGTTCAAATACTTCACCAAATCCGCCGATAAATGAATCTATGCCGCCGACTGGATCAATATAGCGTGTATGCAAATGCACAGACGGCATTCTGATCGGTGGCGGCGCAATAGAATGACGCGCCTCTATGCTCACTGTGCGGATGCGGTAAGCAATAAACGCTGTGCCGAATGCTTGGCTTTCAATGTTGCCGATGCGTTGGAAATTGCGTCGGGTATTTTCAATGCCCGCATTACCGAATGTCTGCGCGTTAAAGCCTACTGACTTAAGAACCGCAGCCGTATTGTATGCAATATGCCAGCTTGACATATACGGCGCTTCAATGCCGTCCGGTTTAATCTTACGGACACGGTGCGTAATCCGCGGCTGCCCTAGTCCTTCAATTGCATCAAAGCCCTTCACTTGCAGATCACGGCCTGTATTCTCAATAAATGCGTGACCAAATTTGCTATGCACAAAGCCGCTGGCCTGCATTGCCCGGTTGCGGTTAGCAATCGCAGTCCATCCGACAATTGCAGGCGGTACAAGGCCGCTGTCATGTATAAAGGTCTGCACAATATACTGGCGTAAATTCCAAACCTTGGCATAACCCCAGCGCATCGCATCTTCATTGCCTGCGGTCAGAAAGCCTTTCGCGCCGAGATAGCGCTTTTTCAGTGAAATTTCAGCGCTGCCAAATACGCCAGTAAAACCTAATGCTGAAATGGTTTGAATTTCAGGAATAATCCGTGTGCCGAAACGCGCTGCATCAAAGCCTTGCGGGCCAATGTGCTGATCTCCGCCAACTCCAGGCAGTCCAGCAGCAGGTGCTTCAATACCATCAGGCGCAATGCTCCGTGTTTTAAACGTGACCCATCCGCCTGAAGAAACGATCGATAAGCTGAAACCTAAAATTGATACTGTCCGGATGCCATGCTCAATGCGAGGAGTACCTGAATCATTAAACACTGCCCCTTTTGTCTGCACTGGCCGGTTTTTAAAATCCAGCTGAGCAGAACCGAATGCGCTACTGTCCTTGCCTCCAGCTTCAAGATAGCGCCTTAAACTGATGACACTTGGCTTTCCAAACTGCGCGCTGTCTGTGCCTGTTGCAAACAGCCATCTAACACCGCCGAGCAGTGCTGGATTGCCAAACGCCAGCGGGCTGAAGCTGGGTGCTGCAATAATTTGCTTGCTGTTGTATATGCGTGTGGTGCCGAACTGCAATACATTAAAACCGCTGACAGTAGCCAGCTGGTTTTTGTTTACAGCGGATGCATGGCCTAATGTTGAAGCGCTGAATCCTGAAACATTAATCAGCTGTTTAAGATTGTACAGCTTGGCTAAACCAAACAAAGATGAATTAAAACCGCTGACCTTAGTCTGCTGATTTTTACTGATAATTCCAGCGTTACCGAACGCTTGATTGCTGAAACCTGATCCAGCGAGATACTGCCGGCTGTTATGCGGCTTTGCTGTGCCGAATGCTTGATTACTGAAACCCGCCGCAATCAGCTTCTGATTTTTATTTTTTAATGTCGCGCTGCCGAATACTTGCGTAGAGAAACCGAATACCGAAAGATATTGATTGCCATTATAGATTTTTGCCGATCCAAAAACCGATGCATTCAATCCGGATGGCTTTATTATTTGACGCAGATTATAGGCTTTATGTACGCCGAAAGACTGAAAAGACAGTCCAGCTGGTTTAATAAATTGGGTAAATGCCAGCTTAGGCTCTGCAAAAGATAAGCTGTTAAATCCCAGCCCCAGCACAAACTGCGGCGCAACAGGATCTAAATCTGAAATATCACCGACTGTCAGCGTTAATCGAAATGATTTTTCAAGGCTGGAATTTTGCTCAATTGTATATTCAGTTATGAGCCTGAAAGGTTTTTCAACGTCATCTGTCATTGTCGATCACAGCATTCAATGTTGTTTTCAGTTTAATTCAACGAGGGTACGAACCCTAAACCCTTCACCCCATAAGTTCGACAACAAAAAAGCACCCGAAGGTGCTAGAAATTTGGAAACGGCTCTATTGGAACAACATGAGTCCCTTTATATCTCGAAACCCCTTTTGTTACTCGTAACTCATCAATAATACAGTTAGACCAACTGTTATTGACATTATAATCTATCCGCCCCACCTCGAACGGGGCATCTACCCATTTTATAGCTTCTGTAAAAATTACCAAATCAACTACAGATCCATTTCTTAAAGCCCTAAGAATATTCCCATGTCTTTCAACAGATAAAAACTCAAAAACACCTACTGTGAAGCTACCAAAATTCAAACTCGCTCGACCGCCATTTGCACCAATAACTTCAAATGCTACTTGAGTTCCGCCTGGTGGCATAAACAACGCGAAAGATTCATTGTTGGAATTATATCGCTTACAGAAGATTCCACCCCATAAACCATTCACCCCCTTATGAGCAAACCACAAATCAATTGTAAAATCCTCAGCACCAAAATCTTGAGATGTATCACTAACAGTCGCTCTAGCTGTACGCCAATGATTTGCATTTGTTCTAAAGCCTTGGCCAAACTTACCAGTTTCGTAAGCAGACTCTGGCGATGTCCACGGTGTGCCTTTTAAGTTTACAATACTGCCATCGAATCGCAACAATGCAACAACATTGTCAAAGTACGGGTCTCCACCAGCTACGACTGTAATTTCATCACTAATTTTCTCAACGCCATTTTTCACAGAACCAACACGCACAAAATAGGTTTTACCGACTTCAATATCTGTATCAACATAAGTCCGCACATCACCTGCCAAAACAGCTTTCGGCACCGGCAAATTTAGCGGATCAATCGGAGATTCTGAACAATAGTAATGAAGCTCAGTTACACTTTCAAAATCCCATTCAATTTCCAGCGCATTATTTGAAAAAGCCACAATGAGATTTTGCGGTGCACTGAATGTGGAAATATAGGTCTGTAATTCATCACTCAATAGTGACTGATTACCGCGTATCACGCGCACTCTATAATAAAGATCACGATCCAACACACTTTTTAGATTAATCTGATCAATAAAACGCATGGTTTTTAAACCAGTGGCTATCGGTGCTGGTAGCTCATGATCCGCTAGTCCAATCATACTTGTAAGTGAACGGAACACTTCAAAAGAATCAAAATGACCAAACTGTGCAAACTCAAGACGGATACCTTTTTCTTCAGACATGCTCCACCTATACAGACGGTTTAGAATCTATGATATTTCCATACGGATCTTCATTCTTCCAATAGCCTTGTTCGTCATGCCATTGAACATAGCTTTCATACAATGCTTGTTCACCGTTAGCCTGAATGGCTTTAATAATAAAAGGCTCAATCCATTGTTCGACTTGATCATAAGGCTGTTTGCACTGCTCATACGCATAAGTCTGAAATTTCGGAACCATAGAAAATCTGCGCCAATCATGAATGAAAGATGCGCCGCCAATTTCACCCATCGGCTCTGGATCAATACTGGTTACACCAATCGACTGCGCTGGTGGCTTTTCTGTCATTTTTAATCCTTCTGCATGATTGACATAAGTGGTCTTGTTACTCATACCGCTTAGGCATGAGCTTGGATTTAGACTTTATAGATTTTGTTCGCGCCATTATCCCATGTGACAATAATGTCACCACCATTAGGGGTAATGGGTAAGCCTGTCGCAGTATCAATATAGGCAAGCAGAGGACTTGTGGCAGCCGTTCCGGTATCCACATATAAAATGATTGCAGTAACCGTACTGCCAGCCACCGTCAGGAAAGTGACATCATTGGCATCTGCCGCGCCACCATTCGTAGATTTCCCGCTGAGTACGACAGCTGGTGCAACAATTGCGGATGTTGAAATATCAGAAAGATACTGGTGCGTACCTGTTTGCACTGCATAGCCGGATGAAACAAGAATGCATTTAATGGTATCTGAAAGCCAGTTGAATTGACCCTCTAAATAACCTTTGCGGGCCGTATCATAAAGTGTGTTTGCCATGCGTTTGAGTCTCCGTAATTAAATCGGAAGCACTCATGCGCTTATGTTTGATTTCAATGTGATTATCTGCTTCAACACAAATTCGAGCCAATTTCCCAGATTTTTTGATCAATTGAACTTTAGCATCGCCAATGTAAAGCGTATCTTCGGTCTTTAAATCAATAATACGTTTGCCCATATTTGTGCATGATTAAATAAAATAAGTAAGATCATTATGTAAAAAACCCCTGAAAAGCTTTAGCCTTACAGGGGTGCTTATGTCACAAGCAAGTCATGGCATGAATGGTTGCACCAAATGTGGAACATCTTCACGTGTCATGCGACGCAAATCACTATCAGGTCGTATACCAAAGTAATCTGTGAAAGCCTGTTCTGCTATTGCTGCTCGGTTTGGGTCAAAAAATTCAGAATCAGGTACGCTATATGCTCGATGCAATACCCACTGAATTAAATGTACATGATGAATTTGGTTGATCTCTGGCATGTCAGTTTCATTTTGCATTGGTACAAGCGGTACTCGATAGCCTTCAAGCTGTAACTCACCATCCTGATCGGGAGTTGGAATAACCCGAATACGTGTATCATCTTGAATGACAAATTCTGGTCTACCTTGCAAACGTCTCCAATTCTCAGAACTGTATCGTTGGTCCAAATATTCTGGAGAAGCAAGAGATAAATTAGAACCTCGATAACCATTCGCTGGCTCAAACCATACTTGGGTCAATTCATAAAGTGATGGGTGTAATGAGTATTGTGAATTGCCAGCCACTACAGGAATGTTACAAGCGTCTGAATTCTGACTTTCATGCAACAAACGACCACGAATACACGCCTCATTGACTGCATCGTTGAGCCATGCAATAACATCTACTTCATCATTAAAATAAGGTTCTACCTTATCATTGGCATCTACACGAAAACGACGTAGCAATTCACTTAATACCATTAGATCACTCCAAAGCTATGTACTTTCTCAATTGCAATGGCTTGAAGATCAGCTAGTTTAAGGTTTTCCTGAATTTCATCGCCATAACGTGATTTGATGTAATCTTTAACAGCATCCTTTGTACGCATTCCTTTGATGGCTTCAATTTCATCAAAGATAATATCCTCTTGCTGACGTTCTTCTTTCTGTTTTTTCTCAATATTTTCAGAAACTTGATTATCCACTAACGCTGGTTCGGTATTTTCATTGGCATCAACACGCTCAAATTCGGTGTGACCTAAAAATTTAAGTGCAGTTGCTTCTGGAAGAATTATCGTTACACCGCGCTCAAATGTTAAACCGGTACCATATAAATGGTCACAAAAACGTTCACGAGTTTTATGTGTGTAACGCACTCCCACACCAACAACCTGTTTTTGGGTGAGCACCGTAGTGGATTTTTGGCTATCCAAAACCTGTTGTTGCAACTTAACCAATTGATGGCTTAGTTCTAAATAATCATCAGGATCAGGCAAGTCTTTGATCAAATTAACCACAGCCTTAAACAGATGATCTTTTGCACGTTGTTCTGGTGGCAATTCAGCATAAGGTAAAATATTAGGATGGGTTTTATTGGCTAAATCTTTGACATCGCCATATACCCAACCATTTTCTGCTTTATCTTTTAGCCATTCTTCATGTGATTGTTCAGGGGTAGTATCAGGATTATTTAGATGAAAACTTACCCCAGCTTCCACTCCCTTTTTAATACTTTCTGGAGCATTATCCCAAGAAAGCTGTTCATCACCCATTGATGCACAGTAAGCCACATTAATACTGTATGCGATTGCTGCGATTAGACCTATTTTCATGTTCTTTCCTCACATAAACAAAGGGATAGATAACTATAATCAAATCATCTACCCCTAAAATTGCCACACTGATACCGATTAACGTGGACCAGTTAATTCACCAGACACTACGACCTTAATATCGGATGCCTTTGCGTTGGCAGCACCACCAGTGGTTAAGGTCAAAATGGCATCCTTGGGTAATGTGACCAGCTTCGTTCCATTTGCACGTAGACGTACTGCACTAGATAAAGCACCAGCACTAATGAAGTAAGCTGCATCCTGTGGTACTTCAGTAGAGTTCACACCATCCGCATATTTGAAACCAAGTGAACCTGTAACTGATTCAGTCATACCTGTTGTAATGATGACCTGTGCATCATCCAAACGCATACCACCTGGCAATAAACCAAGCTCAATCACATCACCTGATGCAACTGCTGCCGTAGAATTTGAATCCACAACTGCACCTGCTGCGGTTGTCGCCAAAGTAAATGCCAATGCAGTTAAGTTACCAAATGGTGCTGCACCACCGAACATAAGCGGATTACGCTTGCGTGTAATTGTTGCCATGATTGCAATACTCCAAAAAAAATCAAATAAAAGGCTGTACAGTCACTTCGACCATACAGCCTGTAAATTAAGAACCTTGCAGTTTCACCACGGTATCAACCGTAACAATGCCGTGATCGGTGTATTGGAACTCGCTACCATCACCATTTACATCAACATTGAAACGGATTTTCTTCACACCACGAATAGCACCAACAAGCAACTCAGCTTTATCGCCATGATCTAGTTCTTTTTCAGACCAGAAATATGAAACGCCTGTGCCTTTATGAGCAGCAAATGCCTCTGCTAATGCCTGTCCACCCAAGATGATTGAACGATCAACTGCATATCCAGCACCCAAAGCAGGTACTAAAGCATCTGCCTCAGTTTCACTGGTATAGCTTGTTGCATAGCGAATTGGATCACCTGGATTAAATCGAATCGCATGTGACATTTTGCGAATCAAGAAGTTATTCCACAAGCCAACTTCACCACGGAACAATGGATGATTCTTCGCATTAGATGAACGAGCTACTGCGTTACTGATAAGGGTGCGGAAGCCTTGTTGTTTAGCGAACCAGCGGTACTGCGCTGGTGAAACAATCCATAAGCGTAATGGCTCGTCAGTCGCAGCTTCATCACCTTCAACTTGAATGCATGGAGGTGGTAAAACCATATCGTCCATAACTGAACGCATACTGTCCACAGTGTCCATTGTGAAAAGATCGGTTGTTGCAAAGTCGACTTCCCCGCCATTAACTTTAAATGGCCGAACAGCATCACCAGATACAATGAAATGGCGGTTTTTAGTTGGTGCCTTAACATCATTGACCATGATCTGCTTATACTTTGCATGAGATGCAAGCGGAACAGCCCATTCAGCACTATTCTGGAAGCCACGTGCTCCACACAAATGAACAAGTGTAGAACCATCTGAATAACGATCCATCAAGTCCTGAGCGATTGGCTTACCAATACGACGAAAATCAACCGGCGAACGGATAGAAGTCATCACATTACCAAGATCAATCGGGAAACGCGCCTGATCTACACGCAAGCGATCTTCAACAATCGACATGCCTGTACCACGACCTTCCGCATATTCACTACCCATAATCGGGTAAGCATTCACAGGTTGAATCAAGTTATAGGTAACTTCATCACCTTTCTGTTTACCTAAATCCGTTACACGCAGAATTGGCATGTGCTTGGATGATTCATTTTTAATCTGGCTTGCCGCACCTGACTCGCCATTTTGCATTTTGCCAACCATGTTATTGATTAGGCTTTTGCGACGCAGGCTTTTAGCAAAAAGACCTACCGACTGTTGCACCGCATTTGTTTTATCGCCATAAGGGGCGTTTGTTTTACCTGGCATGGTTTATTTCTCCACAACAATGTAATTAAGCATTGCGTGCGTAATAAGCATCTATCTGTGCATCGGTCCAATTACTCATTTCAGCAAGTAATTCTGGACCCGATAAATTGGCTAGACGCTCATCATTAGATTGCCCTGTAGGATTGCCGCTTGGGAAATCAGTCACGCTATGCGGAACTTTTGTTGGAGCTTTGTTCACAGCTTGCATCGCTGCTGCCCGAACTGCATCAGTATTCTGTTGCTGTTGTGCAGCTTGAGTTGATTGTGTTCCAGACTTATACAATCCTAAGAGTTCAACAACTTGTGATGCCGAACCTTTATCTAAGACTGTTTTGTACGCATCCTTGGTAATGTTTGGCTGATTATCAAGCCAGTCACTAAATTCCTTGGATTCCACGATGGATTCAGCATCAGGATGCGCAGTAAAGATTGTATTAAAATGTGCATGTTCAGCACTCACCTGCTGTTGTTGCTGCATTGGTGCTAAAGCAGAATCTAACTTCTGTTGCACCATTGCTGATACACGCATATCAACAAGTTTTTGAATACCATCGGCTAAACCTTTCTCGTCAAAGTCACCAAAAATTGCAGGGTCTACACCCTGATCAATCGCCTGTTGAGCGATATCAGCTTGGTTATCCTGTACGGTTGGGGCTACACCATTATCCTTGCGTTCCTGTGCATTAGCCTGAAGCTCTGCAAGCTGTTGCTGTGAAGCATCAAACTTTTGCTTCCATTCCTTCTCACCGTTACGTGCTTCCACTAACTTTTCGTAGGGAATGGTATGCTTACCATCTTTTGCAACGATTACAGCATTTTCAGCATTCATCTGGCTTTCATCTGCCTGTGTTTGCTGCTGTTGTTGCTCTTGAGTCTGTTGCGTATTGTCTGCTGTTACTTCAGGTTTGTTTTTACCATCTTGAGTAGTGTCTGGCTCACTACCAGTTTCCGCAGCATTTGAAGCTGTGGTATCGCCATTCATCTCCTGAATTAACAGTTGAGATGCAAGTTCTGGTGTTATTTCACCTGATTCAATCAACTCTTGTTGTTGCTCTGTAATATCCATGTCTTTCCTATCACTTATCGCTGTGACCGCTAAGGCGAATGGCTAGAGTTACTAGCGTTTAGCTGCTGATTGCTCAACATGAGGAAAGTTTCAGGGATTTGGATATAATGGCGTTAGCCTTACAGGGGGTAGGATTAATGGCAGAATATTGTGCTCAATGCGCCAAGCAATATGGAATGAGTAATGGGTTTATCAATGAATGTAAGCCGAACTATCTAGCAAATGTTATTTGTGAAGGTTGTGGTGTAATTCAGGTGAATCACAAAGGTGAATGTGTGAGCCATGATTGCGACAATGGAAATCATGCCGTTGAATGGAAAATCAAGAAATAAAAAACCAGCATATTGATGCTGGTTGAAAGGTCTCGAATTCGATAGGGTTAAATGTTTTGCTGATATAATTTTTCTTTCAGTAAATAGCCTTCGAGCATCCAAATTTTGTTGCGTGCATCTTCGCGCGCAACTTTTTTACCTATTTCGGCATCAAAGTTTTCAGGGCTTGCACAATCTGATTGGCCAACGACTTTGAAGCCATTTTTTAGAATCAATACACAGAACGTTAGGGTCTTCAATGACTCATGAAATCCCATGGCGTTATAAGCATCCATCCCGCCAACTACACCATCTTTTGCCGTGAAGTAATATTCATCTGCAATAACCGAATTAATATCCGTAGGCGTTAAACGTGGCGCATTTAAGTTTTTAGATTGAATTTCTTGCTCAATTTTCTGTTCAGTATTTGACATGAACATAATCCTCAATAAAAAGACAGCCGATTTGACTGCCTTAGTATCTGTGAACAATGAAAATTACTCTTGCCTTACAGGGGGCATATTATCACTGATTCGTTGAGTCTCAATCCCCTGCATTCCTGTTGAACCTTGCTGTGGTACTGGTGGGTTCATTGGACTTGTATTCTGCTGTACTGGTAATTGCTCAGACCCAACCTGAGCACCTTGCCCTTGAATATATGGGCTGCGAATATTACTCGCTGCTGTCTGATCAGCTATCGGGAAATTTGGATCATCACCTAAAGGATTAGGACGCTGATACCCAGCACCCTGCATAATGTGGTCTGCAATCGGCGCAATCTGTGGCATTTGAGCAACTTGAACCGCGGCCTGCATTGCAGAATATGAAGACTGCACACCAGTCTGGACAGCTTTTGCTTCATTGTAGTTAATTTCACCCACTGCTTTACGCTCTTTAAGTTCAAGCTCACGCAACTTGATTTCATTACCTGCATCTGTCAGTGCTTGTTTAACAGCATCTTGAATCTGTTGCTGAATTTGCTCTGGTGTCGCAGCTTGAGAAGCATCCTTGATTGCTTGAATAACGTCTTTCTTGAACGGTGTATCAGTAAGAGCAATGATGTAAGGCAATATCGCTACCTGAATATTGGCTGGTAGAGACTTGGTAATTTCTGACAATGCATTCATTTGCTGTTCCATGAAGCTCTTAGAGCTTGGCACATCAGACAATGCAACCATAAGTCTTGTACGTTGAACATCATTAGAAAGATATGAATAACCTAGCGTATCAACTTCTGGCTTATTGATATGAACCCGACGTTCTTCAGTGACTGCATCACCTTCAATAATCACGACTTCTTCTTTTTGCCCAAGGTCTTCAATAATCAAAGCAATAAGTTGCTCACCAACCAAAGTCCGTGATGATCTGAAATTATCCATTACTTTCTGCATAGATCGATCAGATTGTTCAACCTGAATGGCTTCTTGCTTGCCTGAAGTTGCAGTACCTTGTTTGCCTTGGAATCCAGAAGTAATGCTACTGGTACGCTCAATTGCCAATCTACCATCATTCAGCATTTGAAATTGGTGCTGATTCAATTCAAAATCTCGATCCACCTCAAAGCGTGAACCTGGTTTCGCCATGTGTTGTTGGTTTAGTTCAATGTAGCTATCTGGTCGTGCAATCTGTTGACGTACTTGCATTGGTGTTAATGGTGTGGCTCCCTTGGTTGCTGTTACTCGAACACTACTCATACCCCAACGCAATTTTGCTTGTGTACTATTCACTAAATCCTGTGGATACTTCATGTCACGAATAAATCCAAAAGGTACACCAGTATTGTCCTCACGAAATGCAAAGAATGGCACGTATGGGAAATGCTTATGAGGATATGGAGAAGGAGAATCATGTAATTGATGTGGGCCTATCCAATATGCTCGTCTAACTCGTGCAACTGTGGCGCGCTCTGGTACCGCATGGCCATTTGCAGCAGCATACAAGTGTGATGGGTTGTTTTCATCAAATTCAACAATACGACCATCATTGAAACGCAACATAATCACCTCAACCCAACGTCTATACCAGTATTCACACACAAGAATTTCTTTAGATGATGGGTTATACCAATACTGTTCTTCTTGTGTCCATGCACGTTGATTGGCCCACGCATTACTTAAATTGGTACCATGCCCACCATCGAGTACATCGTCATGCTCCCACCATGAGGAACCATGCTGTGCGATACGCTCAATCAGCTCTTTATGTTGAGAAAAAGCCACTTTTAAGCGTTGAGGATGTACCCAACGCTTACGTCTAAGCCAACGAGCATCAGATAAATCATCTTCTTGCGCCTTCATATCCCAATGAATTTCATTACGATGAACAGATACACACCGATATGGATAATCCAATGGATTTGATTCTCGCTTTACTTCAACCCAACCAAGGCCACAACAAATTTGAGGGCGGAATGCAGCACTACATGCTTTATCTGCTTTTGACTGTCGTTCTGCCTGATTTAATTTATAGTTGAGCGCATCGGCAACATCTTGCCCACCCGGTTCGCCATTTGCAGTAACGCGCCAATCTGTACGCGTACTTGTTTCAAACCCTTCAATTGCTCGTATTGCTGGTCCAATTAAGTTCTCCACCGCAGGCGGTATGCCAATCTCTTGCATACGTTTAAGCAAATCACTATCTAGTTGATTGCCGTCGGCATAGTCCATTTCTTTATCTGCGGTGCTGCGCCACAATGGTTGATGTTCTATTTCATAATGAATTTCTTGGATTTCCTTTAGGTTTAGCTCAAGCTCATCATTTGCCGGCGTATTGTCTATCATGTTCATAGCTCCGTATTTTTAAACTAAACGCCAGTCTGTCGGCTCATCTTGATATGTTTCTCTGTACATATCATCATGTGAATTATCTGAATCACCAAAACCTACAGCTTTACTTTGGGTATAGATATAATCACCAAGCAACCCTGCATCTTTAGCCTGTGCCCACTGTCTAAGTGCATCTGCACCTTCTGAGCAACCATTGGATTTATCAGGCTGATCAATAAACATATTGGCTTGTTGGTTAAACTTTTTCTTATAGCCTTCAATACGTTCGATACCCAATTTGCATCGTTCTTCATCAAACCAAGCATTCTTTAAATGTCTACGAGTCTGTTGAATACCAGTTGTGAGTAACGTAATACGTGGAATGACCACAAAATTATGACCAGGTAATAATTCTTCCAGCATTTCTAAGACTGATTTGTTGTAATCGCCAAGCCTTTGATGTGCAGCATCGTGCGGTAAATAATGAGTATGATAGATATAAGGTTTATCTTTAATCAGTTTCACGTAATGACGTAAATCTTGAAAATGATCTTCTTCATAATCAATAAAGCGATCTTGCTGATTCATCATTTGATGGAACCAAATTGCACAACCATCATGGTTGCCAATATCCCAAAACGTACACGTCGGTACATCTAAAACTTCAATTTGAGCAATACCACTACGTTTACGCAATTCAAGCATATCTTTTGCGTAGTAGTTCCCTTCTGTACTGACCTGAAAGGCTTCATCGGGAAATGAGGGATACTCTTGCCACATCAAAGCTTGATCACCAGATAAATCGTTATCACGTGTCGATACATACCAAGCACGTTGATCAGGATCAATCTTGATCTTCTTGCCTAAGTTTCTGGATACAACAATTTCAATGTGATCAAAAATATTGTGGTCTTTCTTAGTAATAATGACTTCTGATGAATCAATACGGTACTTAGGTTCTTCCCACCAACCATAAAAATGTAGTCTGAAATCTTTAGGTGTGAGCTTTTTACGTGACGCAAAGTTCTTCTGTGCGATCTGAACCTTATCAAAGAAGTCACCACCACGACCTTCAGCAGTAGATTCAATGACACAGATCCCTGTTGTTGGAACTGCTGGTAATGAACCTGTACGAACCTCTTTCGCTTTACCGGGTGATTGAGCGCAAATTTTACCGTATTCAGAAATAAGCAAGCGGTGCATGGTACCGCCACGGAATGATGTGGCCACTGAAATTTTAGAACCATTATGGGCGAACTCCATCTCAGTTCCATTATTCGTTTTGAGTGGGAAACGTTCTAATATTTCAGGTGGTAAGTTATCGTACGCAAATTTAATCTTGTCACTAAAAATATCACCGACAGTTTCTAAGTTCTGTGCAATAACACCACAATGTTGATTGGCATTAAACAAGGCATGATCAAGCCATAAAATACAAATCAATGTGGTGAAACCTAACTGACGTGCTTTTAAAATAATATTGCGGTACCACAACCGATTTAAGAATTTCTTCTGTGCGTCATTAGGCTGGAACGGTAATTCAAATGTTGGAGCTTCTTCTACTTGCCCTAACTCATTTACAAAGTCATCACCTTTAATTTTGATCTTATATAAACAGCCACTAAAAATACGCCAAACAGGGTCTGCCAAGCAGCGTTCAAGCTCCTCGGCATTTGTCGGTAGTAGCTGTAAGTTAGTGTTATAAATCAATTTTTACCCCATTTTGCACAACATTGGTGCATTTTTGAAGCGTGTACGTGAATGAAATTGTTTTGGTGTGGGTGATTAGTCGTTCCATTCACGTACATGCACTAATATTCAGGATCATCGGCAATTGGTTTAAATGCAGAACTATTTCCAGTGCTCATTCGTTCAAGTAATGCAGTCAGTGCATCGACAGGTTTATTGTTCTCATCATCAAGTCCAAACGCTTGACGTTCTAAAGCAATCAATGTTTTGAGTGTGTCGCTTAAATCTTTCATAGACTTCACACGACTAGGCATTGAGATGATCTTCATGTAAAGGTCATTTACTTTGTCATTGCCTTTATCATCAGGTGACCACATGAGCTCACCCAACATTTCCAGCAATTTGACATTCTCTTGACCGACCATCATTTCGAGCTCATCAAAAAGACTCATAGCAATCTTGCGTGAACGTTGAATATCCTTACGATGTGCTAATCGGACTGACGCTACTTCATTGGCACTCGCATCAATTTTGTCTTTTTCTGAAATGGTCGTTTTCGTGCGCACACTGTTGCGCACACTCTCCTTGCGCACAATGTCATCTGCTTTAGCTTTAATTTTTTCAGATAGATCACGAACCCATTCGTATTGCTTTGCTCTACGTCTAATGCCTGATTCTGCAATATCATGCTCACCTGCAATTTGACGTAGAGACTTAATACCTGCTCGATAATCGAGTTCGATCTTTTCCCAATCAATTACTTTTTTTTCAGCCATGTGAGGAATATATTCCGCAAGAAACCTCTCTTGGCTTAATGATCAGGTATATGGGTGGGGGAGGTCTAACCTTAGAGGGGGTGTAGCAGGCTGTTATAAAGTTCGGCTATGCGGAATAAGTGGTGGAAATCAAGATTTTGATTAAGCCGAGAATAAATTAAATTTGGTGGAATGATAATTAAGAAAGCCCTTAAATAAGGGCGTTCATTTAATCCATGTTTGAATCCATTTCATAACAACCTTTCAGCCACTTCCAAATACCCCAATTTTCAGGGATTTTTTCCCCATCATCTAGCTTTGTAATTTTTCCAAGTAAGATTAATTGACTAATGACACTCTGATAAATACGCCAATATGCTTTATTTGGGTTTTCAGTCGCCATTTGAAATGACTCAAATGTTCTGTAAAAAGGTAAGACAGGCTTAATCTTAGATGGTTTAGTTTTATCATCTTCATTGGTGATGGTAGCTTTAACAACATCATTAATCATTTTTTCCAAGATCAATGCGTAGTGTGATGACATATTAAAAAACAATAAATCTATATCATCAGGAATAGAACGCTCACCTTGTTCCCAATAATTAAAAGAACGCTTTTGCACACAACACAATTCTGCTGCTTCTGAGACCTCCAAACCAAGCCCTTGACGAATCGCCTTTAATTGTAAGTTGTTCATATTTTCTCCCTTGAAAGCTAATTGCAAAAAAGTAGGCGCATTTCTGCGCCTTTAATTACTCGCAGTCTGATTCACTACGGGAATCCACTTCATTAATTGCATCAATTACATTTTGTCGAGTTGGGTTTTTTACATAAACAGCAGCCCAAGTTTCCAAGCCATCTTCATGTTTGCAAGCCCATTGAGACCAAGAAGAAGTAACTTGTTTGCAGTAATAATTTTTTCCATTTTTAGCGAATGATTTAATCATTTTATTTCTCCAATCGCTCAATAGCGATTTAAGTTAATTTTCAAGAGAGCCATCTCGTCTTGATATAGCTATTATGTTCCCATCTGGGAACAAAAACAAGTATCAGATTAAATTATTTTATAACTGCAGACAAACGGTAAATTACACATGATATTCCGAAGAGGGGGAATTATAATTTGGGTAATTGATTTTCTTTTTGTGCTTCATGCCAAATTGCAAACCAAGTGTCTAGCTCTGAAAAATAACGCCCTAATTTTTTTCTTTTATATATGTCAAGTTCATCTATTTTTCGATTAAAGCGTTTCAACATAAAACTTTCAAAGGCATCATAAGCATCTTGTATATCATCAAACATTTAATTCACCTTGCTTACCTACATCCAGTAAATCACTAACTTGTCTATTAAGCTTCCGAACCTGACTCGTTACTTCACTCTGAAGTATTGCCATGTGATGGCCCATTTCAATATTTGCATATTGCATTGCTTCAGCAACCATAAGATTGCCAAGGTTACGTGCTTCACGTGGCGTTAATGTCAAAATCTGGTCATCACCAATTTCAATTTTAACGGTACCATCAGGTAAAACCATCTTGGACATAATACGAGATGGACGATGTTTAGGAGCTGGAATGAACACTCCACGCTGAACACGGATAATCTGACCGCTATCGACAAGGCACCTTAAACGATCGTCAACAATTGATAGTTTTAAACCTGTCAATTGTGACAAAGTTTCTCTGGTAACAATCTGCTCTTGATTATGTAAATCCTCAATGGCTTCAAGGATTGTTTCAGCGTTAGACTTCATTGTCATACTCCCCTAAATCGCTCTTAAACTTCAACTACGTCGATATTGTGAATTAATTTCATCAATTTACGTTTGATGATGTAATCCGCGGTTTTATGACCTTTGGCATCTTCACAGATGAACTGATCATCTTTGGTCCAATAAACAAAGTCTGCTATGTAATCTGTGCCACGCACTTTCACACCACAAATTTTCTGTGCCGGTATCAGGTTGTATCGAACCTGGGTCTGTAAATCCTTGATCTCACCTGCACGCTGTAAAACCTTTAAATCATTTAAACGACGATATTCATGCTGTGAATCAGCAACTTTTTCACCATCAACAACAACTTTGTGATTCCCGTACTTTGGCTGTTTAGGCTTATTGTCACGTTGATGAACAAGTCTTTTAATTTGAGATTGTGATAAATAATTTGTCATGCTCTACCTGCATTAGAATTCTTATTGACACCTTTCAACTGAGCCATCAATTCAGGTGGACAAGTGGTGATTCTTCTCTCATCTTGCTTAGGTGCTTTTAATGCTCCAACTGGATCAGTGAATGCTTGAACATCTCCCATCAATTTCGCATTTGAAACGATACGAACGTACATATCCTTGAATGCTTTTGACTGTGATTCAGCACGTGGATTTAATTCATCAAAGCCTTTCTTAAATTCTTTAAGGGTTTTGAGCACATGCACACTGATTGAGATCGTCTGATTCGATTTCTCGTATGCTAATGCTTGTTGCCATGCTTCATTTTCAGTGAGCCAATGTGAACCTTGTAAACACCAAATCTTAAAATCTTGAATACATGGTGGCCATGGTTCATGGAGCATACGGTTATACCCATTTTCCAACTGCTGAACTGTCAATCCTGAAAAGTCCTCAATCATTGCCTGCTCAAGATCAGCTTCATCAACTGCTGCCCAAAAATCTGTAAATTTCTTACCGTAACGAATACGCATTTTGTCAATTAAACGACGTGCTTCAGTAATGGTGAACTCACGCATGACCCACCTCCTCAATCAGAAAGCTCTTTGGGGGTTCAGGTACCACATCAATAATTGATGATTCCTGATGTTGTTCTTCACGCACTTTTTGACCATAACGCAACCAACGATTTACATTTTCCTGTTTAGCTTGGTATGCAGATAGTGTTTGGATAGGTTTATTTCGTCCTGATTGCTCAGTGACGCTATTTTTCGCCTTTCGGTTGATAAGTTTATGCTTGTTGTTGTTTACCCATGTCAGAAACGCTACAGCCCACTTCTGTGCTGTCTTGAAAGATTGCTTACCGTAATCATTCGGTGATGCAAACCAATCTCCAAATTCATCAAACAAGTTTTCAAGATCGTGTTGATCAAGATCAGGGTGTCTAGGTTTAGACAATTCGATGAAATCAGATTTCAATGTTGAATATTTCTGACCAAGCTCGATCACTGAGATTTTTGCAAGATCAAAATTGTGGTACTGCACAAACTGAGCTGGCGGTAGTGCAATTTTTCCCTCGTGCGTATTACTACTACTTAATTGGTGGTTATTAGTGGTTATATGGTGGTTAGTGTGCACCTCCTGCACTGGTTCAGGTGCACCTCCTGCACTGGTCACATGCATCTCCTGCACTGGTGCATCTCCTGCACTGGTGAATGTATTGCACTGGTTTATGCTTTTCTCTCCACTCGATTTAGACTGTTTTTTAGTCTTTGGAGTGAAACTTTCAGGCGTAATTTTGTAGCGATTATGGCGACCATTTGAGCGATCAACCTGAATAATTTTTACTTCTTCAAGTAAATCTATAGCCGTTTTAATCGCACGTACTGAGAATTCAGTTTCATCAGAAAGTAATGAAATTGATGGAAAACACTCACCATAGTCATTGGCATAATCAGCAAGGCGAAGAAGTACCGCCTTTGCTGTAGGATTACCCACTTTTAATTTGCGAATCTGGTCAGTTATTGCGTAGCTCATACCACCTCACCACAAATCTTCACTACATAACCCCATACGTGAAAATTTCTTTTCACCCAAGGCTATTAGCTCTAAGTCATTTTCTGTCCATTCTTGTTGGCCACATTCGATAGCGTGTAAAGCTGCTTGTGGGCGTGTATAGAACTTTCCTTGCTCACAATAAAAACCTTGGTGTAATGATTTACCCCATTGGTTTTGAATATCTGGTACCAAACCAAGTGACAAAATAATATTGATACAATCTGCATGGCGATTAGGTTTCGGTAGAGCGACCATAAGATCACCTGCTTTTACAGCAACTCCGATAATCATGCTGCCCCCTCATATCCAATGGTTTTACCGCTACCATCTAATACCTGGTCAGCAATCCATAATTTACGTAAACGATCTTCAGCTAACTCATGTCCAGCATTTACCCACTCAGCAACTGCTAAAAATTCCTGATAGCACTTGGTATTGATAAATTTAATATCAGCTTCGATAAGGACCTGAATTTGTTCAATGCCAAAATCATCAGGAATATTTTTCTGAGATTCGATTTCTTTAATGATTTCCTGATCCAAACCAAGCCAACCAACCTTTTTCAATCCGTGGCCAAGATCAATTTTGCAATCTTTCTTGCCACGTAATAATTCGATATGGCTCATGCTTGGCAAATCACGACGAAATTCAACTGTGACCATTGGTTTGCTTAAATCATCAAGATTCATCATGTGAATATCAGCAGATAATTTCCATGCTTCTGGTTGTTCAACATGACCAAGAATTAAAGCAATAGATAAATCCTGATAGTGGTATGCACCAATAGTGAAGTGATAAGGCAGTGTTTCGGCATGAGGGAACTTATCTAATAAAGACTTTTCCCCGATTTTTTTGTCTTCAATGAAGTCACGTACATGAGATGAAATAAATTCCATACTCATTTCATAAGTTTCAGAAATATCTTTTTTGTACTGTGCTTCCTGTTGAAGCTGTTTTACCTGTGAAGGCAATAATTTGTTTGGATTAAACTTTTTGGTGCGCTTCTTTTTCATGCTGCCACCTTCTTTTCATGACTTGAACGAACCTTGTTCACACCTTTTACATGATGTGGTCTATAAACACGGTCGTAGCAGCCTTTACATGCTGATTCTGGTCGAAATGTAATGGTTCCATCCTTTAACTTTGATTTAATCATGAACCAAAACTCTGAATCTGTAGGCCAGTATTCATCACAGTGCTTACAAAGTTTTTCTTTACCTAGTTCAGTAAAGATATACATAGGTTTTTTAGCTTCATTTGATTTCACGCTGCTACTCCCTTATGTTTCTTCACATGCTGTGCCCAGCCTTTGCATGGTTTCATGCGCTTACGATCTGTAGCAGACGGACTATGCAAATTTTCAATATCTTTATGGCAATAAAAAACTGCATCCGACTCCAAGGCATGAGCCAAGTCAGATTGAGTAGAAAGACAATGATTTGCTAAAGTTCCACATCTATAAGCACATGATTCACATAGAACATCTTGATTAGGAGCCTTTTGCGCCAAGATCAGCCCATTCAAAGCACCATGAAAACTAGGTGAAATAAGCTTATCTATTGCGTATGGGTGCATATCGCCAGTGGTGACGAGATGTAAATACAATGTTTCATCACACGATTGGGCATAATTCACAGCAACATTTAAAACATTGCCAAGTAAATTAAGTAATTCATCATGTGATTTTGCTGAAAACTTATCCTTAATTGCCTGTAAGCGTTCAGCTTCAGGCAATTGGATAATGTCAGTTATTGCGAGAATTGAGGTGTTATCAATCATGATAATTCCCCAAAAGCTTCATCAAAAGTGGTGATGTGACGCTTCTTGTTGCTTAACTCGTGGGTATTTGCATGACGCAATAAATGTGCAAGTGCAAATTTGCGATTATCATCGAGCAAGATCCCATCACCCTGCACTTTATGGACTGTCATCAGGTGGTCAGGCATAAATGCATCAACAAATACAACCGTGTCGCCTTTCACAAAATTCGAGCATGTTGTTGCTTCCACCGATATGGTTTTCACATACGCATCATCAGGCGCAACACCCAATTCAAACTCACGTTTTTCCACTTGAGCAATCAAACAGTGATTACACTGTTCCCCATCAAATTCTGGACATTTGCCAGCGCACTTATGTTCTGTTAAATTACTCATGTTCATTTTCCTGAATGATTATGAATTGTTGTACTAGAAGCTCGACCTGCAATGTCGGGCTTTTTTAATGCCTGCCAAAAACTTTTCAGGTTTCTGCATACATTCATAAATACACTCGTAGACGTTGTATTCTTTGATTTTTCTATGTGCTCAGATGATGATTGACCTGTCTCCAGTTCGATCTTTTTATCTATGGCATCTCTTAACCATTTCGCACGATCACTACCTTGGCTTTCAGCCAAAGTATCAATGATCTCTTGGACTTCCAGCGGTACACGTGTTGACATGGGTGCCAACAGTTTTTTGCTGAATACAAACATTATTTTTGTTTCCATAAGATTTCCTTTTAACTCGCAGATTGTGCGGTTAAGTCTGCTGACTGGTGTTTTTCCCAAAGAGCTTCTAATTTTTTTCCAAGCTCATAAGACAAGCGTTTACCGCAAACGCCACGTTCTAAATCACTTACATAATTTTGAGAACATTCAATTTCCGCAGCGATTTGAGTTTGTGTTAAGCCTTTTTCTCTTAAATCAGAGATCATTGTTTGCCACTGATTCATAAGAACCTCCGATATTTTTAATAAATATATAGGTTTTCCGATATTAAGACAATAGCCAAACCGATTGCATTTTGTATCAGAATTCCGATAGTAGTATTTAGGATTTTTTTATGGCGACTTTAGGTGAAAATTTAAAAAAGATTCGGAAAGCCAAAAAAATGACTCAAAAGGAATTGGCTCAAAAATCAGGCGTGAAGCAATCTGTTATTTCCGATCTTGAAACAGGCAATGCTAAATCAACAGGTTCAATTCTTGAACTAGCAAATGCTCTTGGTGTGACAGCTGAGGAATTAAAAAAAGGTATTGCTCCTGATTTTGATAACAATGTTGTCACTATCACATCAAATAAACTCATCCCTGTTTTATCTTGGGTGCAAGCAGGAATAATGACATCTGTAGAAGCATTAAATCCATCTGAAATTACAGAATGGCTTCCTCCATTAAGTTCTGATGATCCTGACGGCTGTTTTTACTTAAAAGTAGTGGGTATCAGTAATTTTCCAACGTACCAAGATGGTGATTACATACTTGTAAATCCATCATTCCAAGTTTGTGATCTTCTATCTGAAGACCTCATTGTTGTTAGAAACAGTACAGATGCAACATTCAAAAAATTGATTATTGAAAGTGATGAACGTAAATATTTACAAGCACTTAACCCAAACTTTCAACCCAATATCATTGAATTTGAAGAAGGTATGGAATTGGTCGGCTTGGTGATCGATGCTTTTAGACCACTTGGTGGTTCTCGTCCCAAAAGAGTTAGAAAATCTTAAAAAATACGAGTTTATATAAATGATACATAAAAAAAATATACTTTATTTATTGCTTCTTCCTTCTACTTGCTTATTTGCGGACAGGTATATTGAGGATGAAATTGGAGGTGGTGGTTCTGATAATATTTTAATTTACTTGATTTTTTTTGTTGTTGGGTGGTTAGCTATTTCAACTATAATAAATATTGTAAAGGACGCTATTAGACAAACTAAAGAAGAAATAGATACAGGTCGTTTACCAATCAAAGCAGAAATAAGAAAACAAATTAAAATATTAATTAAGCAAGAAATTCAATCATTTCCTCTGACGTTTGGAGATTATTTACTTAATTTTTATGTATATGGATTAGGATTTGTTTTAGGAGGTCTTTTTGGGGCTATAAGCAGTGCAAATAATGTATCAATTGTAAATATACTTTGGGGGGCGTCATTTATTGGAATTCCTTGGTGTTTTGTCTTTTATCTCATGTTAGGGCGTGGGGTGAGTGAAGCTAATAAGCAAAAGATTAGGGCTAAGTACTCACAATACCAAAACCTGCCAGATGATATTGAGAAACTTCGTAAAATTAGAGATCATTTAATAAATAAAAAAATTTAAACTTGCTATTAAAAGTTTGATATTTAACCTGCCCTGAGCAGGTTTTTTTAGCATTATAAAAATAAAAATCGGAATTTCTATAAGAAATATCGGTTTTCCTATTGACTAACAATATCGGTAATGCGATATTTATCTCACACACTAACCCAATGTGAGGTAAAAATGTCTACCAAACCAACCAACGCACAGCAATTTGTTGCTGACTTAGGTGCAGGAACCTTTGCTAACCAACTCGGTGCAGCTATCAGCATGGTTTCTCAAGGTGCTGTTCAGCACAACAAAAAAGGGCAAATCAAAATCACACTTGATATTGCTCGTATCGGTGATTCAAGCCAGGTCGAAATTGCACACACACTCGCTTTTGTTGAACCAACAGCAAAAGGTAAACGTGCAGAGGACACTACCTCAAAAACTCCAATGCATTTGAATGCTGGTGGTGATGTCACTTTGTTTGCTAACCATACAAGTCAATTATTCACTGAAGACGCTTAAACAGCCCCTTCTCATTACAACAATTTTACCAACCATCCATAAGGTACTGAAAATGGAAAACTCTGCTAAAGAAATCGTTGAACTTGCGTTACCTGTAAATGATTTATCTCGTGGTCAACTTGTTGCCATTCACGAAAATTTCAAAGTTCATGATTTAGAACAATTTCAAGCTGGTCGTAACCGTGCACGTGGTGTTTTAAAAACCCCATCTTTTGAAGATTTCAAAAGTTATGTTTTAGGTAATACGCAGTCTGAAAATTCTGTTCCTGAAGTAAAAGTTTATGCCCCTGTATTTGTTGACCACAAAAATGTATCAGCAACGGCAATTTTAAACTTCAAAGTTGTTGGATTGGCTCAAGGTCATTGTGACCATAAAGCAGTATTACAGCTTGAACCAACTGTAGTTTGGGAAAAGCTCAATCAGCTTAAAGATAACAAACTTAATCAAAAGCGTTTTGCAACATTACTTGAAGATTGGGCAAGTGTATTTGCTGCAACAAGTGAAACTGGTGAAACGATCCATATTGCGGAAGCAATTAATGCAGTTCGCAACATGAAAGTTGGCGCATCTTCAACTACTGACTCGTCAGTATCAAACATGCAAGAAACTCGCTCGGTCTTTGACAAAGTTGAAGCTTCAAGCACAGCAGGGAAATTACCAAGTTATTTTGAAATCATTGATCCAGCTTATGTCGGTCTTGATAACAAAACTATTCGCTTGCGTCTTGTAGTAAATAGCTCAGATGGTGAGCCATCGTTTGCATTGCAAATCGTTAAAGAAGAACTCTTGCGTAATGAAATTATTCAAGAATTCAAAGAAAAAGTGATTGCCTTGCTCCCAGAAAACCCTGTCCGTATTGGTACCTTTTCCGCTTAAAACTAAAAATTAAGCAATAAAAAGCCCCGAAATTTTGATCGAGGACGGGGCTTCTTTAGGGGGTATAGCAATCGCTATAAGGAGATTATGAACATGGTTTCATTAAATTTCAAATCAATTTTGTTGGGTTTAGGTGGTGCAGTAGCAATGACAGCAGTTTTTGCGTCTGTGCAAATGTATCAACCAGCCAAGCTACCTGTTGAAGAACAGCAGCAGATCACGGTGGCATCAGACACCTACAAGGTAGATGAGCTTGATTTAGGCCCACACAACGACTGTCAACATGACTGTCATGCAACCTTATTAACAGCAAATAACCAGTATTACATCGAAGTGAATTTTGACTATTCAGGTTTCGATGATGGTAACGGCTTTAATCGTGCTGTAAGCATTCAGATTGATCGATTAGAACCTGAATTGGTCGGTGATGAAGATGGCGAAATCAATGCATATCTTGATCGTTATGAAATCGACAAGATCAATGATGCCCTTGAAGACTCTATCGCTGTGAAATTACAGAAGTTAGGGGTTTGAGCTATGAAAATCAAAAAGATTACTTCTCAAATCCGTTGTGATTTCACTGCAATTTATGAATGTGAGCACTGCGGAAATATCGAAACACGTGAGGGCTACGATGATGAATATTTCCATCGTAACGTCATACCAGCAATGGTTTGTGTGAAATGTCAGCGTACTGCTGATGATAGCTACCGCCCTTTGGCTCCTAAATATTCTGAAAATCAGGTGGTGTGATATGAATACACAAGTTAATCGTGACCAATTTCTTGCAGGTCGTAAAAAAGGTATCGGTGGTTCAGACGTCGCTGCAATCCTTGGTTTTAGTCCGTACAAATCACCATACCAATTGTGGTTAGACAAAACTGGTCGTAGTGAACGCTCAGAGTCTCAAAGTGAATCAGCACACTTTGGTCATCTCCTTGAAGATGTTGTTGCAAAGGAATATTCACGTCGTGCTGGTGTAAAGGTTCAGCGTGTAACTCAACAATTAAGTTTGCCTGACCATCCTTGGGCGATTGGCAACATTGACCGTGCAATTATCAATCCTGAAATTTCAGGCAACGTGCGATTCAAAGACGGCAAGCTGACTACAGATCAACTTCTCGAATGTAAAACGGCTTCTGAATACCTTGCAAAACTGTTTGGTGAAGAAGGTTCAGACCAAGTTCCAGACTACTACCTAACGCAATGCCTTTGGTACCTCCTACTTTCAGGTTGCCAATTCATTGACCTTGCGGTGCTGATCGGTGGCAACAAATTTCGTATGTATCGCATTGAACGTGATGACGATTTAATTGAATCAATCTTTAAACAGGTTAAAGCATTTTGGTTCAACCATGTCATTGCTGATGTTCCACCAGATCCTACTTGTTTTGATGATGTTTTACATCGCTGGTCAAATCATGTTGTGGGTAAACAAGTCGAAGCTGATTTTGAACATATCAAGCTTGCTGAAGAACTTATCACTGTTCAAGGTCGCCAAAAAGCGGACAAGGCTCGTGAAGATGAAATCAAATTAAAGATTGTCTCAACGATGCAGGATGCGGAAATGATGATTAGCCAAGGCAAGTCTATCTGCACCTACAAAGAACAATCCTCTACTCGTATCGACAGTACGCTGTTGAAAAAAGAAGAACCTGATTTATTTGCGAAATATAGCAAAACCTCCAGCACCCGAGTTTTCCGTATTTCAAACAAGTTTAAAGAAACAATTTAAGGAATATTTATCATGAATGCATTAGTTCAAAACACTGGCTTTTTAACTCCTACTAACCTTCAAGAAGCAATGCAAATTGCTGATTTATTGGCGAACTCTGAAATTGTCCCAAAGGACTATCAGAAAAAGCCTGGCAACATTTTGGTTGCTATGCAATGGGGTGCTGAAATTGGCTTGCAACCACTTCAGGCCATGCAAAACATTGCAGTAATTAATGGTCGTCCTTCGCTTTGGGGTGATGCTGTTCTTGCCTTGGTTCGTAGTTCAGGATTGCTTGAGCAGTTTGAAGAGACTCAAACCGACGATGTGGCAACTTGTATCGTTAAACGTAAAGGCCAAAAATCAGTTACCAAAACATTCAGCAAAGAAGATGCAAAACGTGCAGGTTTACTTTCTAAAGCTGGTCCTTGGTCTCAATATCCACGACGTATGATGCAAATGCGTGCACGTAGCTATGCATTACGCGATGAGTTCACGGATATTCTTAAAGGTTTTGGGGTTGCTGAAGAAGAGCGCGACAAAGAAATTGATGTGACTCCTGAGCCATCAAATATCAAGAAGCATCAAGGTGCATCTGGTCTAAAAGCACAGTTAGAACATCGTGAACAACAGGACAAAGTTGTTGATATGGCACCCGAGTTCGATACAGCAGCATTAATTGCACAAATTTATGCGACTGAAACACTGGAACAGCTAAAAGAAGTCAGCAACACAGTACCTACTAACTTAGGTGAACCAGCTCAAACTGATATTAAAAATGCTCATGGCTGGCAGAAATTTTATCTTCAATTAATTGTTGATCTGGAAGATGCAGCAGAAGTTGAAACCATCAATAAAATTATGGGTGAGCGTTTTGAACCCCACACTTCTGGCTTATCTGATGTTCAAATCGACAACATCAATTCAATTTACGAACGTAAAGCAGCTGAACTGACTGCATAACTTTGGCATCTGGTGCCCTCACACATGAGGGTACCAATAGTGAGATAGAAAGATGAATCCAACTATTGAACAACAACATGCCATTGATATGGCATTACATGGTCAGTCATGTAAAGTGACCGCATACGCCGGTGCTGGTAAGACTTCTACCCTTAAACTGATTGGTAATGCAAAGCATCATCAACATGGCATGTACTTGGCATTTAACAAGGCTATTGCAACAGAAGCACAGTCTAAATTTAACCATAATGTTAAGTGCAAAACATTTCACAGCCTAGCTTATAACTCAGTTCCACGCTGGCTGACCAATAAATTAAAAAATCGTCGCTTGATGTCAAACCAATTGGCATCTCGCCATGATCTTGAGAATTATCAAGTACCAGTGGCATTGGTTAAACAACGTGGTGAGGATGACCAGAAGCGTTTATTTAATTCAAAACGTATGGCCACATCTATGATGAATGCCGTCGGTTATTTCTGCCGTTCTAATTACAGCGAAATTCAACTATCACAAGTTTACGCTGCTTTACCTGATTGGATGGATGATACATATCGTGCTGAATTGGCAAATATCCTTTTACCTAAGGCACATGATTACTGGAATGATATTTTAAATCCTGCTGGTATTAACCGTCTCGAACATGACCATTACCTAAAATATTGGGCATTGAGCAATCCAGTGATTAATGCTGACTTTATTTTATTTGATGAAGCACAAGATGCTGATCCAATCATGTTAAATGTATTGAGTAAGCAACGTGCTCAGGTCATTTATGTGGGTGATCGTCACCAGCAAATCTATGCGTTTCGTGGTGCTGTCAATGCGATGCAATCATTAGATATTGCTGAAACACGTTTGAGTCAATCATTCCGTTTTGGTGAAAACATTGCTGATCTTGCGAATAAAATTTTGTTCAATGTTTTGGATGAAGAAATTCCATTACGTGGTTTTGAACAAATTGACTCCAATGTTGGTGAAGTCACCGATATGGTTGCCGATGCATTTATTTATCGCACCAATGCTGCAGCCCTTTCCAACATGGTTGAGCTGGTAAAAATTGGACGTGAACCACGTTTGGAAGTTGATACAGGTTCTTTATTAAAAAACATTGAAGATGCCAAAAAAGTTAAATCTGGAATAAAAGTCCACGATGGAAGTGTATTTGAAGGCTTTAGCAATTGGGAAGAAGTCATTGAATACACAAATGAAGTCTCTGGAAATGACTTAAAAGCACTTGTTAGCCTAATCAATAAAGTGGGTGAAGAAGCTCTAATCAGCTCATTACTAAAAAGTAATTCTAGTGATTATGACTGCATTGTGACCACAGCTCATAAGTCTAAAGGCTTGGAGTTTAACAAGGTCAAACTTGGTGGTGATTTCTTTTATAAAGAAGCTGCTGCACCTGGTGAAAAAATCCTAACCGAAGATGAAGCTCGACTTTTATATGTTGCTGCTACTCGAGCTAAAAAGCAGTTAGATATTTCTGCATTGAACCCACTGTTTAAAGCTATCGGATATAACACCCAAGCTGAGGTAGCAACATGATCACTCGCCTACCTTGCCGATTTACAAACTTATTCACTTACTGGTTGTACTGTGATGGATACAGGCCACAAGTGAAAAAAGATGCTGTGGTTATGCGTCGTGGCGATAGTGTTCTCAAAATATTCTGCCACAAAGGCCGAATGCAGCAAGATTATTTGATGAATGAAGCATGTCAGCGAAAATTCAAGCAATTTTGTGGATGCTACTTAAACGGATATCGAGAGTTTTTAGTCGGCTTAGAGCGCGAAGCAAGAGTTGAAGTAGCTCGTAGTAAAAATTTTAACTATTTAATGGTGGCCTAATGAAATTCAAATTTATAGATTTGTTTGCAGGTGTTGGTGGTTTTCGTATGGCTTTACAAAATCTTGATGGCCACTGTGTTTTTTCAAGTGAGTGGAACCAACATGCAAAAGAAACATATTTTCAAAACTATGGCGAATATCCTGAAGGCGATATCACATTAAATGAAACCAAAGCTAAAATTCCTGAAAGCTTTGACATTTTATGTGGTGGATTCCCCTGCCAAGCATTTTCTATTGCGGGTAATCAAAAAGGGTTTAATGAAACTCGTGGCACATTATTTTTTGATATTGTCGATATTGCAAAGAAACATCAGCCCCGTGTAATTTTTTTAGAGAATGTTAAAAATTTAGTTTCTCACGATAAAGGAAACACTTTTGAAGTGATTAAAAACACTTTAAAGGAACTAGGTTATGCCGTTTATTTTCAAATTCTGAATAGTATGACACATGCCAATGTGCCTCAAAATCGTGAACGTATTTTTATTGTGGCATTTCATGAAACTCAAGTTCCCAATCATGCCGAGTTTCAGTTTCCTGAAGCAATTCCACTAACAAAAACTATTCATGATTTTTTAGAAACTAAAAAAGTTGATCAAAAATATTATTACAAACCTGATCACATGTATTACCCGACATTGAAGGAAAGCATGACGTCTCGTGACACTTTATATCAGTGGCGTCGTGTATATGTACGTGAAAATAAAAGTAATGTTTGTCCAACCTTAACAGCAAATATGGGGGCAGGTGGTCATAATGTTCCGTTATTGGTCGATGATTTTGGTATACGCAAACTGACCCCAAAAGAGTGTTTTGCTTTTCAGGGTTACCCTGTAGATAAAATGGTTTTCCCTGAAAAAATGGCAAATAGTGCTTTATATATGCAAGCTGGCAACTCAGTCACGATGCCATTGATTCAGCGGATCGGTGAGCAGATTTTAGAAGTGATTATTAAAAATACAGGATTGTGGCGTGATGGATATTCAAGAAAAGCAAGCTAAATGGAAGCGAGAGCGTCCACTATTTGAAGCAGCATTTATTCACTCTCACCTTCTACCGTTTTTCAACTTCAATGAAAACACTGGTGATTATGAAATTAAAAGCGAATATGAAAATGATGAAGATCGTGCATTGTCGTTTAATGTGCTGAATACAGGTTGGGCTATGTGGTTACGTGCGAAGCGTGATGCCAAAGCCCAAGCGGTGCCGGAAGGGTTTGTTTTGGTCAAGAAAGTTCACCCCGATGCCATAGTGCACAACCAAGGACTCGGTCTTTTTAAGGAGTGCCAAGTTATTTATGGCTGGGATGGCAAGTCCAAAGATTTTAAAGATGCTTTGAATAAGGGGTTTTATCACGGGGTTAAGTTGGGCGCTAAAGCCGTATTGGAAACTACCATGATCGAAGCACAGGAGCAAGGTAATGACTAATTTAATCAGTGGTAAAGAAGCATTAATTGCTTTAGCGAATGGTGAAGAAGTTGAGCTTCAAGTAGTCGGAGATATGAATTGGCATGATTCAACTCAATGGACTGTTGGTGAATTGCTTTGCTTTACGGGTAAATTCCGCCTAAAACCTCGCACCATCACAATAAATGGAATTGAAGTGCCTGCGCCTTTTGAGCCGAAAGATGGTGATAAATTCTTTTATCTCAATGATGGAGAAGAAGTGGGATACATAGTTTGCACTCATGACTGGGGGTTTGATCCTAGTGAGCTTAATTTCGGAGCATGGCGCAGCGAAGATGAAATCAAACAAGTAGTCGCAGCTTTGCGTCAAGTATTTGGTCTGTCTGATGATGCTGTGAATGCAGTAAGGGGTGGGAAATGAAAACATTTCAAATCACAATTGAGGCAGACAAGCCGCCACAGGTTTTGGTCGGTGAAAATGTCTTTGGTGGCGTTGTCAAAGAAATGAAGTTGCTTGACACGGTGCTACTGAGTTCTGAACAACTTGCAGCTAAATACAACATCAGCGCACAGACTGTTAGACGTAAACTGGCAGGATACAATCAAGGATTTAGCACAAAATGCTTATACAATGCAGCGATTGCAGACAAAATCCTAAATCCTAAAGCTAAAAAATCCACTGGTGGAGCTAGGCGTAAAAATTAACGCCTAGCTATCTAGCATTTTCAATATATCCTTGACGTCGGGATTATAGTAAGTGTTCACCAAAACTTTAATTGTTTTATGGCCAGTAACTTTGGCTAAAACCTCAACTGGCAATTTCTGGTCATTCACAAAGCGAGTAATCGCTTCATGGCGTGTGTCGTGAAATCTGACTTCTTCAACACCTGCCCTCGCCTTTGCACGCTCAAATTGCAATCTAAATGCATTCTCAGTAAGCGGAATTAATCGGTCATCATTATGCTGAATCAGCGCCATTAACTCTCTAGCTTTCTTAGTAAGTGGCACATCCCTTTCTTCACCGTTTTTCGTATCAGCCAAGTGAATATGGTCTTTAAATATATTTGCCCTGCGAATTGACAATATTTCGCCACGACGCATAGCTGTTTCAATTGCAAATAGAAATGCCCATGCAACGTATTGGCTACTGGTGCGCGGAACATTACCAACTTCATATTTTAATTCAGCAAGAATTTTATCTATTTCAGACTGCAAAATACGCCTGTTTCTAGGTTTTGGCTTACGTGGTTTTTTAAGACTGAAAAATGGATTACTGTCTAAAATAAACAATTCCTTTTGTGCGAAAGTAAACACGGAACTATAGAGAGATATTTCTTTTAATACTGTGCCGTCCGACACTTCGGATTGTCTTTTGTTGCGCCAGTGCGTTAAGTCCTGCGGCGTGATCTGCGTAATGTCTTTGCGACCAAGTAAGCCAAATCGCTTCTCAAATGAATCTAGCTGCTCACGAATATATTTTTTAGATTTAGAGTCTTTGCCGTGTGCTTTGTAGTAAAGATTGAATAGATCGTGAAACGTAGTCACAGTTTTACGCTGCGCTTCAATTTCTTCTTTTGGCGTGGAGTTGGCTTCAATCAATCTCGCCATTGCCCAATGCAAGCACTCCTGCTCGGTGTCACGTGTGCAATATTCACGCTTGCCATTCAGCATGATTGAGATTGACCAACTGCTGCCACGCTGTCTAGGTTTTGGTAATTTCATTGCTGCTCACCATTTATGTAAAGTTATGTAAGAAATGAGCGCCACGTTTTTTCAAACAGGGTTAGGCACGCTTCTTGACACAAATCCTGACACAATGATGACACAAATTGAGTTTTAGTTGTTGTCTATTTCGCAACAATGGCAACAATGGCAACAAGCAAAAGGCAATAAAAAAGGCTTGCAAGTACATGAAATTCCTTGCAAACCTTTGATATATATATGGTAGGTATATCCAGACTCGAACTGGAGACCTCTACGATGTCAACGTAGCGCTCTAACCAACTGAGCTATACACCTGAAGTCCAAGCATCATATTCATTTTTATTTGGCTAGACAAGTTTTTTCATAACTTTTTAAGCATGCTTGCACATCTTTTAAGCAAGCATTTAAACTGTTCGAGCGCATCTTGTTTCTCTAAATCATTGGGTGCATACATCTGCTGAATATATAAGTCAGCCAATGCCTTAAAGTCTTCTTGCTTGGCTGGATCTACATGATTTTGTAACCGTAACATCCACGCACTAAAGGTTTCTGTAGGAAGCCTCTTAAAACGCGGTGCAACATCCGCATCAAACTTCATAATCGCACGTTGCCAAGCATTCACTTGTTGACGTGCTCGCCAATAAATCCATATAAAATACACGCCAGCTATTACGAGTAGTCCAATAATGAGTGCAATAGCGCCTGCATAACTTGAACTTAAACCAATACGACCAAACCAGTTTTTTTGGGTTTCAGCATTATAACCAACGACCTTACTTTGCCATTGGTAACTTGCATAATCACTCCAAATCCGTAATTGCGTCAGCATAGCGAAACTTCGTTGACTTAAAACAGAACTAGAATCTCCCAATACACGCGTATCGGAACCCATATAATTTTGCATTCCATTGTCTATTCGCTGTGGTGCAATCATTGCGGTTGGGTCATACCGATGCCATTTTCCATTTAACCAAACTTCGGTCCATGCATGTGCGTCGAGTTGGCGTACTTCCCAGCTTTTGCCATCTGGTGCAGCCTGCCCACCCTGATACCCGACAACTACGCGTGCAGGAATACCTACATAACGCATGAGCATCACAAAGCTCGAAGCATAATGCTCACAAAAGCCTTGTTTGCTCTTGAATAAAAAGTCATCTACACGATCTTGTCCTAGCACACCAGGTGATAGTGTGTAAGCAAAGCCTTGTTGTTTATACCATTGCAATACATGTTGAATATACACAGCAGGCTGTTGATGACTCTGACTATAAATTTTCTGTGCCAATTGCTGTGCTTGAGGGTCTTTTGATTTTTGTGTTGCGGTAAAATGCTGGTACAAAGTAAATGCTTCATCTTGTCTAATTGGCATTAACTCTTGGGTCTGAATTAAACTCAGCGATATAGGCTCAGGCTTTAACAGCATACGGCGTGGCGTAATCCGTCCATCAATGGCCAATGCATAGGATGGCGTATTGGGGATCGACTGCTCTAAGCCCGTAATCCACTGCACCCTAGGATCTGCCACTAAATATTGATATTGCCAGCGCACATCTGCGCTCAGTTCCTGCAAACGGCTAGGTACAACTTCACGTTGGTTAAAATGACTACTGGTCCATCGCTGTCCATCATAGAGATCCAGCACCATTGCCCGCCAATATAATTCATGACGTTCGGGTAGTTGACTCATATCGCCAATAACCCGAAAGGCCAACTCACTAGACTGCGATAGTTTGGCAATATCTCCCGGCGACATGCTATCGCTAATACCTGTCACGCTTGAATCATCGGGAATGGGTATATGCCACAGGGGTGGCAAGCGTGGGAAAAACAAAAAGAGCAACACAAAAAATGGCACCGCATACAATAAAAACTTAGCCACATGCGCCAAGTCTTGTTTTAAAGCTATAGTTTTTTGATGCTCGAACTCGCTGGTTTGTATACGGTACAAGCCCGTAAAACAGCTCAGCAAACTTAAAATGACGATCACAGCCATCGCAAAGGATTGACTGAACAGAAATGAACTTGCAGATACAAATAATGCAAAATTAAATAAAATGATCAGATCGCGCTTATTTTTACTTTCCAAAGCTTTGGCAAATAAAAATGTACTCAGCACTGCAACGCCTGCTTCTACCCCAATAAAGCTTCGATAACTAAAATAGATACTCAATAAAGCAATAAAAGTGAGTAAAAAAGTCCAATGCCTTTTTAAATAACCATCAACATGATGGCGTCGTAAAAATAAGCATATCCACATCACAGAAAAGCTAATACTCAATGCAACAGGTAAAAACATGGCCTGAGCAATAAGTAGCAGAGCCAAACTTAAGAGCATTGAAACGCGAACAGAATACGCAACCATAATTTAAGCCTGCGCCAATAAAAGTTGAGCTTGGTACAACTGCGCATCCCCCAAACCGCTGCTTAATTCAGCATGGGGCAAATACATAGCATAATTCAGTTGCTGTTGCTCACACTGTTCCACCAACCCCATCATCATACTCAGCTTCTCTTCATGTGAGGCACTTGGCATGTGATTGTAGTCAATATCAATACGATGCTGATCCGAATACTGCTCAAACACTTTGATATATAGCCCCTGCCCACGTGCAACTTGCTTCCACGATACGGCCTGTAAGGAATCTCCTTCCCGAAATGTCCGTAGTTCACGAAACTCATCCATTTCTTTATCAAACTGCTGTGGATGATGTTTATTTTCCAACTCAGGAGACAGCGCCTGTGGTGCAATCCAGCTGGATTTATTTAAATATAAATAGGTCCATGCACGCACTAAACCGAAGGGATAAATCGAATAAATCTGTATATTCGGATAATGAAATTGTCCTCTTTGCGGTGCATGCAATGGTATGCGTAACTGTTGCTTCTGCTCCGTTACACACAGTTTATACAGTTGATCTTCGCAACGAATCCACAGATAGCGCGTGAGTACTTGGTTTTGGCGTATGTATACATCTAAATGAAGCACTTGCCCAACTTGGCCCAATTCCGAGACATTGATTTCCAAACGCATGCCATGTAATTGCTTAAACGTGAGATAAAAACTCATGCACAGTACAGCACTAATTAAAAAGCAAAAGCCTAAAATTAGATTGTTGGCATAGTTCACCCCTGCCACAAAAGTAATCAAAATGAGGACTAAAAATAAATAACCCTGCTGATACATAAACACCAAGACATCTTTTTGGGTCAGGGTTTTCTCACCTGTATATGCAAAGCGTTTCGTCAGCCACTTCTGCCATAAGGACGCCAAAATATTGCCTCCTTAGATTAACTTCACACGTTGCAACAGCAGTTCCGCCTCATGCTGATTTAGCCCGATACGGTGCGATGCAACCGCAGTAAAAACTGCCTGCACATCATCTGGAATCACAAAAGATCGTTTTTCAATGAGCGCATACGATTGAGCTGCACGTTTTAAGGCCAATACCCCTCGAGTTGATAATCCATGTCGGCCTTTACGGCTTTCTTCCGCCAAGTCCAAAATATAATCCAAAACTTGATCGCCCACATAAATCTGATGGACTAAGGACTGAAGCATTAAGATGTCCTGTTCTTCAAAGACATGAGCCAAAGTTGCAATCAATTGTTGGCGCGTATTTTGTTGTAAGAGTAGTTTTTCGGCATGGCGCGATGGATAACCTAAAGATAAGCGCATGAGAAAACGGTCTAATTGTGATTCTGGCAATGCATAAGTACCACTTTGAAAGAGCGGGTTTTGTGTTGCAATGACCCAAAATGGCTTAGGCAAAGCATAACGTGCACCATCGACTGTCACGAATCCTTCTTCCATCGCTTCAAGAAGTGCACTTTGTGTTTTTGGACTACAACGGTTAATTTCATCCGCCAATAGTATTTGGGTAAAAACTGGCCCTTGTTTAAACTCAAACTGGTGTTCTTTTTGGTTAAACATATTCACGCCAATCACATCACTCGCGAGCATGTCATTGGTAAATTGAATGCGCTGAAATTGTAAGCCAGCCAAATGCGCCAAACTGCTTGATAGTGTGGTTTTCCCCAAACCTGGTAAGTCTTCAAATAAGACATGACCACCTGCAAGTAAGCTACACAATGCCAATTTAGTTTGTTGGTTTTTATCTAAAATAATTTGATTAATTTGGGTTAGAAATTCTTCAATTTTCGGGTAATACAGCGCAAGTTGCTGTTCATCCAGCATTTCATTTGGCACTGTAATAGTCTTTTCTTTTCCCCAAAACACGCTTCATTCCCCAATAAAAAACGGTATGGCTTTAACATACCGTGTTTTCATCAATATGCAAAACTTATAACTCAATGATTTTTCTAATATCTAATGACATCAATAGCTATCTGTCTAATGCCAAATATATAAAAAATACCCATCAATAACGTGCGCCAATACAGCCTCTGTGTTTTTCCTATTCATATAACAGTATTTTAGCAGAACAAAAAAAAGCGCCTCGAAAGGCGCTTTTTTATCATTTAACGTGGTCTTAACAAGGACACTTCTTCATATTGCCGCCTGCTGTCGGATAGCGAGCATCCACACAGTAGCGATAAAAGGTTTTGGCATCCATGGCTTCCAAATCAGGATGGTGCTTCTTCATGTGTTCCAAATAATTTTGATAATCTGGCACACCTACCATCAAGCGAAAACTCTGCTGCAAGCGTTGCCACAAAGTCGCAATTCTTGACCAGTTTTTTGGATTCAGAATCAAATCCTTTTGCGACATGATGGTCATTTTAATGATTTTATAAATCACTGTTTTGCCACTTTTTGCAAATTTCAGATTCATCTCTGTCTCCTTATTAATGGTGATTAGATGCCACAATGTCTTTAGGATCACGGTACACAGCTTCACCCTCAACCACAGATGGTTGTGGATTTGCGAGTGCACGACGTACCACACCAATGGCTGCAAATAACATCACGAACGCCACAATCATAAAGAATGCGCACAATGCAGCATTAATTTGATTTGATAAAGCCACGGTATGCATTTCAGCCATAGTTTTTGCTGGCGCCAACAATTCATTTTTTGCTATTGCCGCATTAAAACGATCTGCCTGCGCCAAGAAACCAATTTTCGGGTTTTCGTGGAAGATTTTTTGCCAGCCAGCGGTCATTGATGTAACGAATAAGAATACTGTTGGAATGATTGTCACCCAAACATATTTTTCTTTTTTCATTTTGAACAGAATAACCGTACCCAAAATAAGCGCCATGGCTGCCAAAATTTGGTTACCAATACCAAACAGTGGCCATAAGCTATTAATGCCCCCGAGCGGATCGACCACACCTTGATAAACAAAGAAGCCCCAGCCTGCAACTGCGACAGCTGTGCCTAATAAGTTACCAAAGAAATTGTGCGAGTTTTTCACTGCAGGAATTACAATACCAACTGTGTCTTGCACCATAAAACGACATGCACGCGTACCTGCATCCACGGCCGTTAAAATAAATAATGCTTCAAACAGAATTGCAAAGTGATACCAGAATGCCATCATTGAACGGTTATTAAAAATTTCCGTAATAATGTGTGCCATACCAATCGCAAAGGTTGGTGCACCACCTGTACGTGACAGAATTGAGTTTTCACCCACTTCTTGTGCAAGTAGCGTCAATGCTTCAGGCGTTACCACAAAACCAAGTGTACGTACTGCTTCAGCCGCGCTTTCAACAGTTGTTCCAAGTACAGCAGCTGGTGAGTTAATGGCAAAATACACGCCAGGTTCAAGAATCGTTGCACAGACCATAGCCATAATCGCAACAAAAGACTCCATCAGCATGCCGCCATAGCCGATCACACGAATATCTTTTTCATTATTAACCAATTTTGGTGTGGTGCCCGAAGAAACTAAAGCATGGAAACCAGAAATTGCACCGCAAGCAATGGTAATAAATAAGAATGGGAACATCGAGCCTGCGAATACTGGCCCTGTACCATCGACAAAATGCGTCACAGAAGGCATTTTCAGCATTGGCATTGCCACCATAATACCCACGGCCAAACCAGCAATGACGCCAATTTTTAAGAACGTAGATAAATAGTCACGTGGTGCCAATAACAACCATACAGGCAATACAGAAGCCACAAAACCATAGCCAATCAGCCACCAAGTCAACTCAGTACCTGTTAGTGTAAAGAATGGCCCCCAATACGGATGCTGTGCAACATCACCACCATAGATAATGCCTGCCATCATCAGTACAAAACCAATAATCGACACTTCTGCAATTTTCCCTGGGCGGATATAGCGCATATAAATGCCCATAAAAATTGCAATTGGAATAGTGGCTGCAATACTAAACACACCCCACGGGCTATTCGTAAGGGCTTTGACAACGACCAATGCCAAGACGGCAAGAATGATGATCATCACACCCAAAGCGCCCAACATCACAATGATGCCGGCAAATGAACCCAGCTCTTGCTTGGCCATTTCACCTAGTGAGCGACCATCGCGGCGTGTAGATATAAACAAGACTAAAAAGTCTTGAACTGCACCCGCCAAGACCACACCAACCAAAAGCCAAATTGTGCCGGGTAAATAACCCATTTGTGCTGCTAAGATCGGACCGACTAAAGGACCTGCACCGGCAATGGCTGCAAAATGATGCCCAAACAATACGCCTTTGTTAGTTGGCACGTAGTCCAAACCATCATTTAAGCGATGTGCAGGTGTTAAACGGCGCTCATTGAGTTCAAATACTTTGTTGGCAATAAATAAACTATAAAAACGGTATGCAATACTATAAACACAGATTGCTGCTAAAATTAGCCAGACGGCATTTACATGCTCTCCACGGCTAACGGCCAGTATCCCAAAAGATACTGCACCTACAATGGCCACTAAGAGCCATACAATTTTCGAAACCAAGCCTGGCTTCGATTGTATATTTTCCATGTCAATCCCTCATTTCTGTTGAAATAAATCAGCTTATTTTTTCTAGTTCGAGGTACTGCTGTTTCATCCTGTGAAACTGTACTCCTGTGACTGTTGATTTCCTCTACGACTTTGGCATAAACGCCCATAAAAAAGGGATGATTTTTCATCATCCCTTCTGATAATAGTCTAAAAATTAGCTATTATGCACGTTCTAAATAGTCACCAGTACGAGTGTCTACACGAACTTTATCTTCTTGTTGTACAAACAATGGAACACGTACTACTGCACCTGTTTCAAGTTTTGCAGGCTTACCGCCACCGCCAGAAGTATCACCACGTACACCTGGATCAGTCTCAACGATTTGAAGTACAACGAAGTTAGGTGCAGTTACGTTCAATGGCACGCCGTTGAATAACATAATTGTACATTTTTCGTTAGAATCGTCTTTTAACCATTTAGCAGCATCGCTCATTGCTGTTTTGTCAGCTGCGATTTGCTCAAATGATACTGGATCCATGAAGTTCCACATTTCGCCATCGTTGTACAAGTATTCCATTTCTACTTCTACAATGTCAGCTGCTTCTAAACTTTCACCAGATTTAAATGTTTTTTCTAAAACTTTACCAGTTTTAAGGTTACGTAATTTTACGCGGTTGAAGGCTTGGCCCTTACCTGGTTTAACGTATTCGTTTTCCATGATTGAACATGGGTTACCATCAAGCATGACCTTAAGGCCTGACTTGAAATCATTCGTAGAAAAATAGGCCATGACTGGCGCACTCCAAACTTACTAACTTTAATCTATTAACGTACAAGAACGACAATGCAAACCATTTAAAATGTTGTTATTGTGACCTATACAAAAGACACGTATCTATTATTTTACCATTCTATGCCCGCAAAACGAATAAAATCAGCATAAAAAATCCGTAACTATTCGTTTGCTGCTTAGCGCATACTCGAAAAAACCCGAAAAGCTTCCCCTACATGAGGCTTCGCATTAGAATTGTGCCATACTTCGGACGAGAACCTAACAGCTTCTAATCCGAACAATTCTTAATCTAGATTTATCTTCTATACCCTCAAAGATCTTCTTTTGAAGCCCTATATAAGCAGAATCAGATCATTCATCTAGCACAATTTCAAGCACGTGGCATGATAAACTATTTATACCAAGAGCAAAACTGGCAAACCCAACTGAGCAATTTAGTGACTGATCCAGCAGAACTGCTTGAGCTATTACAACTTTCTCCAGAGCAACTCTTGTCTGGCGCTCTATTGGCCAGTAAACAGTTCAAACTGCGCGTACCTCGTGCATTCGTCGGAAAAATGCAATTGGGTAATGCATTCGACCCCCTCCTTTTACAAGTTCTCCCGCATCATTTAGAGCTTGAAGAACACGAAGGATTTGTCACTGATCCACTGGGTGAAGAGCAAGCCAATCAACAGCCAGGCGTATTACACAAATATAAGTCACGCTTTCTTTTAACGCTCACAGGCGCATGTGCCGTTCACTGTCGTTATTGCTTCCGTAGGCATTTCCCCTATCAAGAAAACCTACCTAAACAAGATGATTGGCCAAATATTCGTGACTATTTAGTAAGTCAGCCTGATATTAATGAAGTGATTTTAAGTGGTGGCGATCCATTAACTTTATCTGATCGCAAACTTCAGCTTTGGATTGAACGCTTAGAATCACTTCCACAAATTAAATTTTTGAGAATTCATTCACGCGTTCCTATTGTTATCCCCAATCGGATCAATGATGCGTTTATTTCTATTTTAAAAAACAGTAGGCTGCGGATTATTCTAGTGGTACACTCAAACCACGCATCAGAATTAGATGATTTCACTTGTAGCCAACTTTCTAAGCTGGTCAAGGAACAAATTACAGTCCTCAATCAGGCTGTTTTACTCAAAGGGGTCAATGATTCTGCCGACGTTTTAGTCGATTTAAGCTATCGCTTATTTGATGCAGGAGTTATGCCATACTATTTACATGTCCTAGACAAAGTTAAAGGTGCTCATCATTTTGATCGATCACCGCAGGACATAGATGAAATTTATAAAGCGGTTTTAGCGAACCTACCGGGGTATTTGGTTCCTAAACTAGTTCGGGAAATTGCGGGCGAGAAAAATAAAACACCGCTTTTTGGGGTTTCAACTTTTTGAGTTAAATAATAAAGATGACTAAGCGTACTTCAGACATATTTCAGAAATCGACTGAACTTAAGCTGGACCAACTCAGTTTTTGTCCTACCACTGCCAAAGGATTGCAGGAATGGCTTAATAGCGTCTCCATTTTACAATTGGGGACTTCATCTAAATCGTTATTTAATGCTTTACTTGAAATTTCTGAATTGAAATGCCAAGAAATGTTGCGATTTGACTTGGTGCAAATCCTACATCCAACCTTAGAAAATGTACTCACTAGCTTAGAAAAGCATTTTGCCAATCACAGTTTAATTACCACTGATCGGAATGACCAGATTATTGAATTGGCGATGTTGTTGCGTAGCCATTTTGCCAAAATCTATATTGATATCGCGATGCGTTGCAATACGCAGCTCAATCAACAAAAATTTTCTATTTTTTCGTTTGGTCATAAAAAGAGTCTGCAAACAGCACGTACAGCATCTATTTTTTATGCTTTGCAACAATTGGCGATGTTGTTATATCAACAACAAATGCTTTATACCACACCTATTCCTGGTCAATGGCATGCAACACATCAATTGGTTGAATATGCGATTCAAAACAATTTTGATCAAACCAATATTAATCAGCTTCTAGGTACGCAACACGACATCACCACCATTGCGCAAGTGTACTCACAGCTGATTTTATTGGATATATTTAATACCAACCAAATACGACCAGCAGAAATTCAGGGGCTATATTTATGTAGTTATGATTGGGCTAAACTCATTCAGATTCTACCGAAAGAAACCACTTTATCGCGTTATGTTGTGGACTCTAATAAAGACCATCCACCTGTATTTAATTCACATCAGGCATCACATTACACACCTGACATTTTTATTTCGACACAAAACTTACTCGACCATCTCACAGAAACACAAACTAAAAGTGGTCAGTATTTATCAAAAAATGAAAAGCTATTCCTCACGCCTGCCTTACATTTCCACATTCACAATCTATTAATGAATAATGTGGAACGTAAACATGAGCGTTATGATTACTCTGCAAAAATCAACATTTGCTTTGGCTTATCGGTTGCTCATTTTTACCTTTCTAAAGGCAAAACATTGCAAGAAACCCTTGAGCTTGAGTCAAACTATAACCTGCAAAATGAATCAAGTTTTATCAATTCAATGGATACCAACATTCAAACTTCAGTTTCGAATGCCAAAGCCCTTGATCGTGAAGCTAAACAAATTCACTCTGCTGAAGTACTCGACATTAGTGTGAACGGTTACCGTATTAAGTGGACGGGTGCGACACCAGCCAACTTAAAAACGGGTGAATTTATCTTGGTTCAAGAAAATGCACAAAGCCAATGGCGTGGTGGCGTTATCCGCTGGATTAAGCAATCAGCAGAAAAGAGCCTCGAACTGGGTTTAGAAATTTTAACGCAAGATATGTATCCATGCTCTGGTCATATCCGCACAGATCGAAATACTCATAATTATCAGCCTGCACTTTTGGTTCAAACTGCACAACTCGACCAAACCAGTACAACACTCATTTTACCTGGTTCGAATCTATTCCGCGAAAAACAAACGATTCATTTACGTTTAGGTAAAGAGGAACTTAAAGTTTATCTCACCAAGGCTCAATTGATCACACAAAGTTTCATTCGCTTTGAATACGAATTACTGAATGATCAGCAAGAGAATCTAGTGACCGAATTTATTAATAAACAAGTGAATGACACGAAAAATCACGATTTATGGGAAGCGTTGAAGTGAGAAATCCATTATTGTCTAAAAAATTAAAGCGTACAGAAACACGTCTGCTCATCATTGATGACAACCAAATACGTTTTAACCAAATACGTGATCTTCTAACTCAAAGCGAACATCAAGTTGAAGCCGTGCTACTCGATGACTTACAAGGTTTCGAAAAACAGCTCAACCTCAATTGGGATTTGATTATTTTTGGTCGTGCTTATGACTTAAAATATGAACAAGCTTTAAGCTTAATTCGACTGTCAAAGCAACCTAATCTACCGATTTTATTGTTAAAGCCGGATGACTACCAAGCAGACCAATACCCTGTTTATGTGCATAAAGGCATTTATGACATCTTAAATCTAGACTACCCAGATCGTTTTTATTTAGGTTTAATTCGCGCCCTTTCGTTCAGTCGTTTAATGCAAACACAGCAACAACTGTTAAATGAACTAGAAACAGCACAAAGCCAAGCACAATCGCTGGTTGTAGATAGCCATAAAGCATTAGCTTTAATTCAAGAAGGCATTCATATTCAAGCGAATGCAGAGTATTTATCACTGTTTGGTTTAAAGTCTGAAGATGAAATCATCGGCTTACCTTTACTCGATGTCTTACAACCTAAAGATTTACCTGATTTCAAAACACGCTTCAAAAAAATCAGCCAAGGTCAGTTTGACTTTGGTCGTTTTGAGCTTGACTCGCAAAACAGCAAACTCAGCACCAAGAATCCTTTAAAAATAGAATTCATTCCTGCTGCTGAAGATGATGCACTACAAATTGCAATTGATATCGAAAGTACAAGTGGTACAAAAACTTCGAATGATGGTTCGCAAAGTAAGCCAAATACCTATCAGCAAATAAAGCGTGCTATTACACAACAGCCATCAAATATTAATGCGTTGGTTTTATTTGCTTTGGCCTCTGCACCAGAACAAATTTTCCAGTCTGACTGGAACACGCTAAAAAGTTATTTTGAACAAGTTAAAAATTTCTTAAAAGAACAAACCAATGCACCATTGTTTAAAATTGATGGTGGTGTTTATGTTGGTTTATTCCAAGCAGAATCTCAAGCGATACTTGAATCTAAACTCATTGGTTTAAATGCACTTCGTAAACCGCAGTTATTAACCGTGAATAACAATAGCTACCCACTCAATTTACGTTTAGGTTATAGCGTTTTAGAGCAAGAGTTACGAGATGAAACTGTCTTGGAACAATGTGTTGAAAAAGCATTCTTGACTGAGTTACCTCAAAATCAACCTGCACCAGAACTGGAACTTTCAATTCCAAGTCTAGAGTTTGCACCACAATCTCCAGCGGTAACTCTCGAAGCTCAAGCAACAGAAACACAAATACCAAGCGTACAATTCAACACAAGTATTGAAGAACTTGCGCCAATTTCAGCATTGAATGAGTCGCCTATCATTAAGGCACTTCGCACTTGTTTAGAACGTGGTGAAATTCATCTTAAATATCAGCAGCTATACGATAAAGATGACCAGAACATGTACACCTATGAGGTGACCAGTGGTTTTATCTACGACAATAAATGGCGCGATATTTCACAACTCAAAGAACTGGCTGAAGACTCAGAATTATCCATTAAGCTCGATCGTTGGATTATGGTGGAATCATGCAAGCAATTACATAATTTCATCACCCAATATCCTGAAGCAAAATTAATTATTAACTTGAATAAAGAAATCTTACTCAAAGACCGTAGCTTCCCTGAGTTTGTTGCCAAACTGTTGACGATTATTCGTAGTAAGCAACAACATCCTCTGATTTTACAGTTTTCAGAAGATGATATTTATCAATCTCTTGCAGATGCTCAAAAAGCAATTATTGAACTTCGTCGTCATGGCGCTGAAATCGCCATTCGTGATTTTGGTCAATCAATGTTTAGTGAAAGCCTATTAACTCAAGTTGAAGCGAATTGCTTAACATTGCACCCTGAATTAACGCACATGTTAAATTCAGATAAATTATGCGAAGAACTCCAACTCAAAATTGTTGCCTTCAGAGATATTAAGCCCGTACAAATTATGTTACGTGGTCTTAATGACATGACACTGTTTGCCAATGCTTGGAATGTGGATGCACGCTTTATTCAAGGTGATTACTTCCAGAAAAAATTGGATCACTTGATTGATGTACAAGATCAATAATCATCCTCTACATTTAAGTTAAAACCAAAAAAGCCACATTCAATTGAATGTGGCTTTTTTATATAAAGCACCATACGTCAAATGCAAAATACTGGACATAAAAAAAGCAGGCAAAATGCCTGCTTTTTTTTGGTTTTGGGTATTAACGTTTGATAGAACGTGACATACCAGCAAAACGTTGCTTGAACTTGTCGATACGACCGCCAGTGTCAACGTTCTTTTGCTTACCAGTGTAGAAAGGGTGGCAAGCTGAACATACGTCTAGGTAGATAGATTCTTTACCTAAAGCTGAACGAGTTTCGATTACGTTACCGCAAGAGCAAGTAGCAACTAATTTTTCGTATTTTGGGTGAATATCGGCGCGCATCGTCGATTACTCCATAAAGTTTAAGAAGGTTTTGCTGTCATCGCAATTGACCACTCTCCTACAAGGAGGAGGAAGTGCCTAAAAGGCAGATCAACACCATAACAGACCATTCTTTTGGCCCACCGAGACGGATACCGTCAGAGCTAAGCACAACAAGTTGGGACAAATTATAGCTGATTTTTTACTGTTAATAAATAGCTCATTCTGACTGAATGACTTTCTTCTGTGCTTTTGCTTGCTCTGAAATTTGTTTAAATTTCATCTCTACACTTTGCTGAAAAGTGTGCTGGTCAAAATGATTCAAGCGCTGAATTAATACAGGACAATAAGTCGCTGAATCCACTTGCTGTAGAGATCTGCTCATCATTTCCAGTGCTTCTTGAAACTGCTGCTTAACGTCTGCATCTACAGGTGAATTAAGTTCCTCTTCTTTAAATAATTCTTCATCATGATTCAAATTAAGCACAGAGATTGCACCCTCTTTGGCGGCCTTGAGCACTTTTACTTTAGCGCCCGTATAGGCTTGTTCAAGTTCAGAATTGAGCTGTGGCTGTTGATCACGGCAAAAGTCCAGCATCGGCTGCAGCGTCAACAAAGGCATCTTTACGATAAGATCTCGATTCACTCTTAGTGTTAAATCATCAGCTATACACACTGTACTGTAGCTGAGAATTAAAAACAGTCCAGCTATTCTTGTTTTCATTTTATCCATTCTGTTCTTAAATTTTAGTCATAGACAACACACTCAGTTTACATGATCCATTAAAAGACTCGATACCTTCCGAGTCTTTTAATCACTTAAACTATTAGATTCAATGCAATTTATTCAACACCACGACTCTGCTTTGACCATAAATTGGCAATTACACCGCAGACCATTAGCTGGATTTGATGGAATATCATAATTGGCAATACGATCATTCCTAATGGCTGACCAATAAATAAAATCTGCGCCATTGGCACACCACTGGCCAAGGTTTTTTTAGAACCGCAAAAGAAAATAGTTTTTTGATCTGCACGATTAAAGCCCATCCAGCGTGGTACATACAGTGCCAATAGCATAATGAGCGTGAGTAGCACAGAACAGGCCAGAATCAGTAGGATTAAGGTCTGAGCACTCACCTGTTGCCACAAGCCTGCTACAACAGCACTACTAAATGCACCATAAACCACCATTAAAATTGAGCCTTGATCAAACACTTTTACAATCTTCGGCATTTTTTTCATATAAGGGAATACATAAGGTCTTAGTAATTGCCCCAATACAAATGGAACCAAAAGCAATAAGGTAATTTGCACTATAGATGCAGTCGGATCAAAATTATGTGTGGTTTCACCTAAAATAAAAAAACTTACTAATAGCGGGGTAATAAACATCCCTACAATATTGGAAAATGAAGCACTACATACGGCACCTGCGACATTACCCTGTGCTACAGATGTAAATGCAATCGAAGATTGCACTGTAGAAGGTAAAAAGCACATAAATAAGAAGCCCCAATACAGCTCCTGCCCTAACATTGGTACCAATAACGGTTTACACAGCAAACCAATGATTGGAAACAACGCAAAAGTAAATGCAAAAACAACACCATGCAACTTCCAATGCATTAATCCTTCTACCACAGCTTCACGCGATAGTTTGGCGCCATGTAAGAAAAATAAAACCGCAATTGCAACTGTCGTGATCGTGCCAAAAATTTCAGCAGCTTGTCCTGAAACGGGCAAAAAAGTGGCCAAAACCACCATGATAAATAACAGTACTGTAAATCGGTCCAACGCCAGCATCTTCAGCATGTCCGCATCCTTTCAATGATTTATCTATTTTATTTAGCTGAGATCAGCTGTTAAAAAGCCCAGTAAGCCTAGAATTTACCTCTGGGTAAAAACCATCTTACTGGGCTTTTCTATTGAAACTGCATTTTCATGCGTGATGTTCAATATTTTGACTGTATTTCAAGCATCTTTCTGATTAGTTATTACGCGCATTGTTGTCTTGCTGAATCAGTTCAATTTTGTAACCATCTGGGTCTTCTACAAATGCAATGACTGTCACGCCACCTTTCATTGGACCCGCTTCACGAACGACATTACCACCACGCGCTTTAATTTCTTCACAGGCTTTATACGCATCATCTACTGCAATTGCAATATGACCATAGGCATTGCCCAATTCATAGCTCGCTGTATCCCAATTATGCGTTAACTCAAGTACTGTATGGTTTTCTTCACCACCATAGCCTACAAATGCCAAGGTAAAACGCCCTTCTTCATAGTCACGTTTACGAAGTAAAGTCATACCCAGCACTTCAGTATAGAACGCTAACGAACGTTCTAAATTGCCTACTCGCAACATGGTATGCAACATACGCATCATCATTTTCCTAAATCTTAAATTATTGTTGAATACTATAGGGATTTAATCCCCAAAGTTCAATTTTAGTCGCAAAGCTTATACAGTTCATTAACTCACTCAATATGCTATTTTTTTGTAAAAAATCATGCTCATTCAATCTTAAAAAACCCGCGAAATTATCGCGGTTTTTTTTAATCAAACTATACTCAAAGTCTATTGCGTGGTTTTTTGTTCATGTTCTTTGAGCAATTTTGCAACCCAAACCACTAAAAACAAAATTGGAATACCAATTAATGCAGTCATTAAGAAAAATTTTGGATAGCCAATATTGGTCACGATCGTACCCGAATAACCGCCTAAAATTTTAGGTGTTAAGGTCATTAAAGAACTGAAAATTGCATACTGCACTGCCGTAAACGATACACTGGTTAAGCTGGATAAAAATGCAATAAATGCTGCCCCAGCCAAGCCAGAGGCTAAATTATCCACAATGATCGCAAAGTATAGCCACATTGAACTATATGACTTAATCACTTTACCTTTCAGCTCAACCCAGCCATTTTCTGCTTGCGCCAGCTGTATTGGTTGTACATCTACACTAAGCACCCCTGCCATATTGGCAACAGTATTAACTTCATAAGCATGTGTTTGTGTAGCAATAATACGCTCAGCATCCAACAGCTGTACTTCAACTTTGTGGCTAGCCGATTCAGCCAAGGCTTTTCCTGGAATCGTCGCGGTAAAAATACCTGCTTTGTCTAATTTAGCTTCAAAGGTTTGGCCATCGAGTTGCACCTGCAGTTTTTGTTGCTCATTTAGAGCATGCGCTGTTTGACCACGCACCACAATGCTATTTTGGCTTTCTTGCGCATTAACCACATTGTCTGCCGTAATCGGAAATACGAGTAATGCCTTGTTTGCTTGATCATTAAGATATGGCATCTCTACTGTTACAGCGCCACTTTTATCTTGTACATAAGTTGCACTCACGTGTATCGCCTCACCAGAGCGCAAATCAGCAACAGGAACTTTTTGCGTCCATGCACCCGTTTCATCTGCCTGCACTTGATAGCTTTTACCACCAGCCTGTACAGTAACTTCACCGAGTGGCTGACCTGATTTTACCAAACCAATAAAAATTAAATTGGTCGAACTGGCTAAAATCGCCCCTACAAACATTAATTTCATAATGTTCATACGCTGTGCCAGTAAGCCTCCTAAAAAGCCACCGACCAAGCTAAAAATAACACCATAGACTTTTACCGCTTCAGCAATTTGCTCTTTACTGAAATTTAAGTCTTGGTAAAAGACATTGGAAATAACACCGGCAATAATGTCTGAAATACGGTAGAAACCAATCAAAAGTAATAATACCAAAGCCAGTTTCACACCATAGCGTTTAAAAAAGTCCGCAACAGGATTGACCCAAGTTTCATAAGCCATTTGCTTGTTTACTGCACCAGCTTTGACTAAACCTCCACCCACCAATAAAGCCATTGCCCCAGAACCAATAAAACGTATAGATTCCAAGCCAAAGAGTAACAATGAATCCTGTATCTCAAACTGTGTTTTCAGTGCTTCAACTGCATTCCCTGAAAAAATATAGCTAAGTACAAAACTGACCACAGCCACAAAAAATACAGCAACCAAACGGTAGTAATCAAAGCGCTGATAATTTTTATGGATACGTTCTACTTGTGGCTCACGAATCACTAAGGTCGTAATAATCCCCACAAGCATGACAGCGGCCATAGCAAAATAGGTCGTGCGCCAAGCCTCATATATATAATTACCTTTAGCCGTGCCCAAATAAGCTGCTAAAAATAACGCACCAGCACCAGCAACAATCATACCAATGCGATAACCCGCATTATAGGTAGAAGCTAATACGGTCTGCATTTCAGTTTCTGCCAATTCAATACGGTACGCATCAATCACAATGTCTTGTGTGGCTGCCGAAAAGCCCAAAAGTACTGCGCCTGCTGCCATTTGGTAAATATAACTCTGTCCAAGTGCAGGATCCGACAACGCCATAATGGCAATAGCACAGATAATCAGACACTGAGCAATCAGCAACCAAGCACGGCGACGCCCCATTAATTTGGTCAATACAGGCACTGGGAGCTCATCAATTAAAGGTGCCCAGACAAATTTAAAGGAATAACCTAAAGCGGCCCAACTAAAAAATGTTACGGCGCTCTTATCAATGCCCGCCTCACCTAACCACAGTGACAAGCTAGAAAATATCAGCAGAATTGGAATACCTGCCGAAAAGCCTAAAAACAGCATGATCAGCGCACGTTTATCTAGAAATGCGGTAAATGCCGCTTTCCATCCTGAAGCTTGTGTTGTCATTACATTATTTTTGTCTGAAAATGAATGATGCTATTCAAGCGCTTAATCCGCTTGGTTTCAACCAAATTTATAAAATCTGTACGTAATTTTGTCGAGAAAATCAGCCATGTTGCTTGATCTTTTCAGGCATTTCTGTATACCTTTAAATTCTGCCGTTATTAATATGTTTTGGATTCAACAGTGACCAAAAAACTCGAAACTCTTCAATCTTCTCTTTCCACACCCACTGCTAACCAAAACGAAGTGCCAGAAGCTAAAAAAATAATCAGTGTTTTTGATCAACCAGAGATTCAAACTACCTTGAGCAAAACTCAGCTTCAATTTGAACAACTGACTTATTTAACTGACCTGAAAAAAATTCCAACATCGACCAAACGCTTAAAACCCTTAAATAATTTTTTAGGTCAAGATCGTGCCCGTGCTTCAGTAGAAGCAGGAATTGCATTGCCTTATTCTGGCTATAATATTTTTGCTGTAGGTACGGCTGGTCTAGGCAAACGCACCATGATTAAGCGTTTGCTCCAACAGCACGCTAAAACGATGCCTACGCCAAATGACTGGGTCTATGTCAATAACTTTCAGGTACAACGCCAACCTTTGGCATTAAAACTACCTGCAGGTCAAGCACCTAAGTTTCAAACACAATTACATCAAACGTGGCAGACCATTTTAAAGCAACTTGAACGTCGCTTTACCGCTGAAACTTATCACAACAATATCGAACTGATTCGTCAACGGACAGGTGATGAACAGAATTTAGCCTTATTTGAGCTAACCAAAGAAGGTGAAGATCTCGACCTTAAACTCATCACTCAAAATGATGAACATCACTTTGTCCCAATGCATTTTAAAGACAATAAAATGCAAGAAATGTCTAAAGAAGAGATTCATGCACTCAGTAGCCAACAACGTGCGGAAATCTCTGCCAATATTCGCTACATGGACAAAAAGCTGGATCGCCTTGGCCTACATTTAGGCGATCTAGAAGATGATGCTCGCGATAAAGTTCAGCATTTAAATCGTGATATTGCCAAGCAAGTGGTCATGCCTCGTATTGAATCAATGCTCAATAAATTTAAAGAAGTTGAAGGCCTTGCCCAATATCTAAAACTGTATGCAGAAGACATTATCGAAAATGTAGAAATCGTTTTAGAACAAGAAGAAGACGATTTCCGACCAGGAATTTTTAACCGTGTGCCAGCGCGCTACCAAGCCAATATTGTGGTAACTCACAAAGCGAATGCAGGTGCTCCTGTCATTTTTGAAGACTTCCCAACCCATTACAATTTATTGGGTCATGTCGAGCAACTGACTCAAAATGGCACCATCACAACAGACTTTACCTTAATTCGACCAGGTGCTTTACATAAAGCCAATGGTGGTTTTTTAATGCTTGAAGCTGAGCAATTACTTGAACAGCCTTATGCATGGCAAGGATTAAAACGCGCACTGAAATCAGGTCAACTCAAGCTGTCTTCTCTGGAGCACATGCTCACACTTACAGGTAGCATTTCGATTGAGCCTGCTGCCATTCCGCTCAACATTAAAGTTATTTTACTGGCTGAGCCTGAAATTTATTATGAAATTTTAGAACTTGAACCAGAGCTTGGTAGCGTATTTAAAATTCGTGCGGACTTTACCGACACGCTACAGCGTAATGATGACAATGAACATGCTTATATGCAGTTAATTGCAGACTATGTACAGTCGGACAAATTACTTCCATTTGATCGTTCCGCATTATCTGCACTCTTAACAGATTCAAGTCGCCAAGCCGAAGACCAAAGTTCACTGTCTTTACATGCACTGACTTTGGGTGACTTAATTCGCGAAGCACACCACCATGCAGTACAAGCCAATGACAGCATGGTCACAGAACAGCACATCAATACGGCGCTCGACCATCGTAAATATCGACTTGGCTATTTACGCGAGTTGTATTGGCAAGACTTAACCCGTGGTACGCAATTGATTGAAACGCGTGGCCACCGTTTAGGACAAATTAATGCTCTTTCGGTCATTCAATATGCTGATGTCGAATTTGGTCTACCCTCACGCTTAACCGCTTCAGTTTATCAAGGCGGTGGCGATATCCTAGATATTGAACGCAGTGTTGAACTGGGTGGCTCATTGCATGCCAAAGGTGTTTTGCTCATGTCGAGCTTCCTCAAAGCTCACTTTGGTCGCGAACAAACACTCCACTTCTCAGCTGCCTTAGCTTTTGAGCAAAGCTATGGTCAAGTTGATGGAGACAGCGCTACCGTAGCGGAACTCTCTGCCTTAATTTCTGCGATTAGCCAGCTCCCAATTGATCAATCTTGGGCAATTACAGGCTCTATGAACCAATTGGGTCAAGTACAACCCATTGGTGGTGTAAATGCAAAAATTGAAGGTTTCTATGATGCATGTAAATTACAAGGTTTAACAGGACAGCAAGGCGTCATTATTCCACGTCAAAATATGCAACACTTAATGCTCCGTAAAGATGTGATCGAAGCTGTACAACAAGGTCAATTCCATATTCATGCCATCGACAATATTGCACAAGCCTTAGAAATCCTCATGGCGCGTCCTGTCGGTACGCTCGATAAAAAAGGCCGTTATAGCAAAAATTCGATTTTTGCTGCTGTTATGGAACAACTTGAATACTGGCAAGCAATAGAAGATGGCGCAGCTTTTGAGGAAGAAGAAGACAGCAAAAAAAAGAAAAAAAAGAAGAAAGACAAAAAAAAGAAAAAGGCTGAACTCAAAGCGCAACAACAAGCAGATGCTGAAGTGACTTCTTCGACGGATGCAAATGCATCTACTGAAGAAAAATAATCATCTAGCAGACACAAAAAAAGCGCCGTTTATCGGCGCTTTTTTACTTACTCTGAATTAAGCTTCAGGAGCTGGGCTGAATTCTTCAACTAAAGTTTTTAATTCGCCTTTTTGGAACATGTCCAACATAATGTCGCTACCACCGATCAACTCACCGTTGATCCATAATTGCGGGAAAGTTGGCCAGTTTGCAATGATTGGCAAAGTTGCACGAATATCTGGGTTTTCCAAGATATTTACATAAGCAAATGGACGGCCAATTTGACTGAGCGCTTCAACAGCACGTGCAGAAAAACCACACTGTGGGAATTGTGGTGTGCCTTTCATGTAAAGTAAAACAGCATGTTTAGCAATTTGGTCGCGAATTAACGCTTCTGTATCACGAGCTTGTTCAGTCATTGATATATCCTCAATAAATCTGCATCGCATTATACCCAAAACTCAACAAAACAGTATGACTAAAGCAATATTTCCAATTTTATTTACAATCGGGCTTTAAATCATGGGTATATTTTGCTTATATAGAACACCTTGATACTTTCATTTATAAAGTAGCAAAAGTAAATTTTCAATCCTCCGAACAGATAAGAGTTAGTCATGAACAACATTACCCTTGCGCCTGTGCAAACTGATCAACCCTCTCACTTGATGCCAGTATTTGGCCGTCAAAAGATCAGCTTTGTCCGAGGCCGAGGTTCTTATCTTTATACTGAAGATGGTACAGAATACTTCGACGCACTCACAGGTATTGCTGTGTGTGGTTTAGGTCATTCACACCCAGCAGTAACAGAAGCTATTGCAGAGCAAGCTGCAACGTTAATTCATACCAGCAATATTTTTGAAGTGCCTTGGCAAACGGCAGCAGCGCAAAAGCTTGCTGAAGTTGCAGGCATGGAAGAAGTTTTCTTCTCAAATAGTGGTGCAGAATCAAACGAAGGCGCAATTAAAATTGCACGTAAATTTGCACACTTACAAGGGATTAGCACACCAAAAATTATTGTTGCAGATCATTCTTTCCATGGTCGTACACTTGCAACACTGTCTGCAACAGGCAACAAAAAAGTACAAGATGGTTTTGCACCATTGGTAGAAGGCTTTATTCGTGTGCCTTTTGGTGATATTGAAGCGATTGAAGAAGCAGCCATTAATCACCCAGATATCGTGGCAATTTTAGTTGAACCAATTCAAGGTGAAGGTGGTGTAAATACTGCACCTCAAGGTTTTAGCTATTTAGAAGACATCCGTCGCATTTGTAACCAACACAACTGGTTGATGATGTTAGACGAAGTACAAACTGGTAATGGCCGTACAGGCAAATACTTTGCTTACCAACACACCAATATTGTGCCTGACGTATTGACCACTGCCAAAGGTTTAGGCAATGGCTTCCCTATTGGTGCAGTAATGACTCAAGGTCGTGGTGTAGGCGTATTAACTGCAGGTAACCACGGTTCAACTTACAGTGGTACACTTTTGGGCTCACGTGTGGTTTACACTGTTATTGAAACCATTCAAAAAGAAAACTTGGTTGCTAATGCTGCTGAAAAAGGTGCTTACATCGTTCAACAATTGACTGAAAAGCTTCAAGATCAGCAAGTCACAGTACGTGGCTTTGGCTTAATGATTGGTATTGAATTACCTAAAGCTTGCGCTGATTTAGTGGATATCGCCCGTGATGAATACCATTTGATTTTAAATGTCACTGCAGGCTCTGTAATTCGTTTGCTCCCTGCATTAAACATCACACAAGAACAAGCTGATCTTTTAGTTGATCGTATTGTTCGTATGGTAAAAGCATATTTAGCTTAAACTTAATGCCATATAAAAAAGCCGCTTATTGTGGCTTTTTTTATACTTAAAAAGTCTAAGATAATAGTTTAAAAGTCTCATGAAACTTCTTTATAGACTCGACCACCTGAAAGTAGAGAGAAATATTGCTTCAAAATTTCAAGGCTTCGTTGCACTTTAGTGGATTGTTGTTCAGATTTTGGCATGACCGCATATAGAGTGAATGTTGGTAATTTCCACTCTGGTAAAACTTCAACTAAATTGCCATTCATTAAATCTTTTTGCACATCTAAATACAACATACGTGCTATTCCATGGCCCTGCATGCACATATTTTTTGCAATAAGCGTGTTATTGGTTGAATAACGCGATGCAATATCTAATACGATAGTTTCGGCACTCACTGCATGCTGAAATGCAAAACTATGATTGTGTTTTGCCAGATTCGTCATAATCACATCATGTCGAGTTAAATCTTCAGGGCGTGAAATAAATGAATGCTGATGAATATAACTTGGTGAGGCCACCAAAATTTGATCTACACGCGCAAGCGCTACAGATTGTACATTTGGATCTTCTATTCTATGGCCTATTCGTAGCGCAATATCAATGCGACTTTCTTTTAGATCGGCAAATTGATAATCGGCATCAATATGAATATTTAAACCATTATGCGTAGACATCCATTGTGACAATGCTGGAATAATATGATTGGCACACATTTCAGGTGTCGAAACAATGCGTAAATCACCAACCAAATCATCGCGTAATTCATTAATTCTAATTTTGCCACGCTCAGCTGCCGACAACATGTCTTGGCAACTATGAAAAAAAGCCTGTCCAGCTTCTGTCAGGCTTAATTTTCGTGTAGAACGATGCAACAATACAACTTCCATATCCTGTTCTAAAGAACGGATTTGTTGACTGACAGCACTGGTGGTAATACCCAGCTCTCGTGCCGCGCCGCTAAATGAGTTTTTTTCTACTACACAAGCAAAAACACCCATACCCCGAAGTTGATCTAACATGAAGTTCCCTCATAAAACTTTGAGCTGTTTTTGTAATATTAAAAACAACTCATTGTATTATACGAAGAAATTTATGATTTGCATTATCTATTTAATTATTTGGTAAAATTGAAATTGGATTGATAGGTTTCCCGTCTAAACGAACCTGAAACTCCAACATTGTTCGAGATGTACCAGAAGAACCCATCTCCGCAATTTTTTGACCAGTTGTTACATTTTGTCCACTTTTCACTAAAATTTTACTGTTGTGGGCGTATGCAGTGATATAACCACTTACATGCTTGATCAAGACCAAATTACCGTATTCTTTTAAACCATCAGCAGCATAAACCACTTGGCCATCAGCAGCAGCCACAATTGGATCACCAACATTCCCTGAATAACGTGTGCCTTTGACATTATTGGCTAAATTAAAGCTTTCAAGTACAGGGCCTGTTGCAGGACGTACCCAACGCAATGAACTTGACGTGACTGGTGTGCTTGGAGCAGTCACGGGTGCTACAGGTGTACGCACAGTCTGTGATGGTGTCGTTGGTGTATTTTGTGGCAATGCAATCGATTGACGCTGAATTGGTGCAGCCTGCGTTACTGCTTGCGTAGAAGCCGCACGACGAGATGACGAATTTTTTAGGCGTAGTGATTGGCCCACATAAATACGATACGGCGCTGCAATATCATTCATCTCTGCAACACTGATATAACTCAAACCATAACGGGCAGCAATTCCACTTAAAGTGTCACCTGAACGCACTGTATAAAAATCTGGAGCAGCAACATAACGAGCTGAATTATTCACCTGAGGTTTTGACGCACAACCACTCAATACCAAGGCAGAAGCAGTGGCCGCAGCAAGTACAAAAGTTTTGAATATAGTAGCTGGGGCTGTAGAGGCAACTTTTGAAAACACCAGGGACATTATTTTCCTCTCTAACAAAAATGAAGCGAATGGTGTGAATGCGCTAAGATTAGCAAAAAACAACTGCAAATAAGCTTCACAGTTGTGTTTTTCACAAAGTTATAACACTTGTTACTGTTTTTGGCTAAATTGTGTGTGTAAGTCCATCAAAATATCGTAATTTGTCGCATCCATTTGAATTGGCGTAATACTGACAAAGCCATTGGCAACGGCAAAGAAGTCCGATTCAATACCAAATACCCCTTTTTTAGGCTCTGCAACAGCTTCGCCTGATAAACCGATCCAAAATACTTGACGGCCACGTGGGTCGACTTGTGTGGTAATTGGCTTAGATTGGCGACGACGACCTTGATAAGTGACTTGTGCACCTTTTAATTCAGCCACATCTGGAATATTAATATTAAAGATGTGTCGTGATGGCAATGCTGGTAAACCGCCTGCAATAAAGTCATGTACCCACTGCGCTGCTTGTGCGAAATCTTGTGGGTCGTTATAACCGCGTACATTTGGCCCTGCCAATGACACGGCAATTGCAGGTTGTGCCATTAAGCGTCCTTCAAATGCCGCCCCTACTGTACCTGAATACAGCACATCGTCCCCTAAATTTGCCCCGCAGTTAATACCACTGACCACCAAGTCAAATTCAAAATCGAATAGTCCATTCATAGACAAATACACACAATCTGCAGGTGTACCATTTACAGCCCACATATCTGGTGCAATTTGAATGGGACGTAATGGGCGATCTAAAGTTAAGGCACTAGAAAAACCACTACGTTCTGCTTCGGGAGCAACAATCACCACACGACCTAAAGGTCTTAAGGCATGAGCTAAAGCTTGGATCCCTGGTGCAAATACACCATCATCATTGGCGATTAAAATATTCACTGAAAAAACCTGTTACTGTTTAAAAATGACCGTTCAGAACATTTGATTGATATATATAGAGAATTATATATATTAAAATTCCGACATCCATCAAAAATGTGTGAATTAAAAAATGATTACAACTTTATCATTTCGTCGCTTACTGGGGTTAAGCTTGGCTGCTGTATTGTCTCAAGCAGTTATTGCTGATGAAGGACTAACGCCTGCTGAAGCCAACACAATTATTAAGGAAGATATCGCATCAACTCAAGTAATGGCGGAAGTTTGCCCTGCAATTATTGGTAAAAATGCCAAATTTGACAGCAACATTCAAAGCTTAATCAAAAGCTATTTAGCAGACTACTCAGAAAAGTCGATGACTTATGAAAAGCTACAAGCAGATGCTGAATATAAATCTTTCTTAGCAGAGTCTCGTACTGCAGCGAAAGAATCTTCTAAAGAAGAGCAAAAATCTGTATGTGATGACGTTTTAAATTACGAAGAAGAATAATGCGTTAAATATTCTCATTCCAATCACCTCATCAGATCAGTAGGTTTGAAGATATAAACCGCCTAAAACTTAGGCGGTTTATATTATACAGTCATTCATTATTCCTTCATGGTTTCAACACCTTCAATACAAAAGCTAGCTGATATTTACCTAAATTCGTTTTAAGCTACAATTCATTCTAGTTATACAACTTTTAAAATTAGGTTTTTTAAATGAAATATCCTCTGCTAAAAACTTTGACTGCTCTTACACTCTCTGCATTTACTCTTCATGTTTATGCTGAAAATGTCGATGTCACACCAAGCGACACTCAAGTAACTCAGCAAGAATTAGCAGCAATGTATGTCCTATCTGATATTTGCCCTTCACTGATTGAAGCAAAAGCACAAGGCAAATTTGAACAAGGTTATGCCAAACTTTTAAAAGAGAATATGCCACAGGTCAAAAATCCAGTTCAAAGCTTAAAAGCCCTATCACAAGAGCCAAAATTTGCACCAATTTTGCAAGAAGCCCAAGCAGATGCAAAAAAAGCAGGTGATGCGAAAAACTTAGAAATTTGCCAAGAATTGACGACATACGCAAATTAAGCTCACTTCGTTACAATACTTTTAAAATAAGCCTTTCTCACCCGTAGAAGTCAGCCTAGCTTTGTCCTAAAATGCTAGGCTCTTGCGCTTATAACAAGTTATTGGAACCACTTAGAATGACCCGAAAAACCGCCCTTGCCGCATTAGTTCTTGCACCTTCTTTTTCATTTGCGGCAACAGTCCTATCTGCACCCCCAGAATTGAATAATAAATCTTATGTGCTGATGGACTATGAGACTGGGCAAATCCTTGCTGCAAAAAATGAAAACGAAAAATTAGCACCTGCTTCAATGACAAAAATGATGACCAGTTACATCATTGAACAAAAGTTATTGAGTGGCGAGCTAACTGAAAATGAAAAAGTGCGCATGAATGAATCTGCATGGTGCCGTGGTACTAGCGCAGAATCTTGTATGTATGTGCCATTAAATGGAACAGCAACAGCACTTGAAATGCTTCGCGGTATTATTATCCAATCGGGTAATGATGCATCTAAAGCAATGGCTGAACACATTGCAGGCAATGAAGGCACTTTCGTTCACATGATGAACCAAGAGTCTAAACGTATTGGCATGAGCAATACGCACTTCATCAATGCCACAGGTATGCCAGCAGAAGGTCACTATTCAACTGCAAAAGACATGGCAACGCTTGCACAGCACATTATTCATGACAGCTCTAAGTACTATCCGATCTATTCTGAAAAAGAATTTACTTTCAACGGTATTAAGCAAGGTAACCGTAATGCCTTACTTTATACTGACCCAAGTGTGGATGGTTTAAAAACAGGCCATACAGATGAAGCAGGTTACTGCCTAACAACGTCTGCAAAACGTGGTCCTTTACGTTTAATTTCAGTGATTTTTGGTGCACCAAGCATGAACGAACGTGCGTCACAAACACGTGAAATTTTAGCTTGGGGTTATGCAAATTTTGAAACGGTTAAAGTTCAGCCTGCAAAACAAGTCTTAGCAAAAGCGAAGGTTTGGTATGGTAAAGACAGCGAAGTACAAATTGGCTTACCAGAAAACTTTAATGTAACGATGCCTAAAGGCGAAGCAAACGCGATCAAAACGCAATTGGTGGTACAACCAAAATTGACTGCGCCTTTAAAACAAGGTCAAGTTGTAGGTAAATACGTTGCAACTTTAAATGGTAAAGTAATTGCTGAAAAACCATTGGTGGCATTAAATGCCGTTGAAGAAGCTGGCTTCTTTGCAAAAATGATTGATCACATCAAACAATTCTTTGCTAACTTATTCTAAAATTTTCGAAAGCTGATTTTTTCAGCTTAGACCAAAGCATCCATACCTCGGTTTGGGTGCTTTTTTATTTTATACTCTAAGGAATATTTATTATTTGCGACGGACCGTTATGAACAAAAATATCCGCCCCTATTTACACCATAATCCCAAAATTGAAGCCACTTGCTATATTGATGAAATGTCAGTGGTGATTGGTGAAGTTCAACTGGCGGAAAATGTCTCAGTTTGGCCTTTTGCCGTGATCCGTGGCGATGTCAATCACATTCATATTGGTAAAAATTCCAATGTGCAAGATCATGCCATGCTCCATGTCAGCCATAAAAAAGCCGATAAGCCTGAAGGCTCTCCACTTATTATCGGTGAAGATGTCACGATTGGTCATCATGTTAAATTACATGGTTGTACCATTGGTAACCGTGTATTGGTTGGCATCAGTAGCATTATTTTAGATGATGCCATTATTGAAGATGATGTGATGATTGGTGCAGGCTCGCTAGTTCCACCGCGTAAACGCTTAGAAAGTGGCTATTTATATGTAGGAAGTCCTGTACAAAAAGTCCGTCCACTCACGGATAAAGAAAAAGAGTTTTTACCCTATTCAGCACGGCATTATGTAAAGGTTGCGAATAATTATCTAGAGCAAAGTTAAGCTAAAAATATAAAAAGCGCGGCATAACGCGCTTTTTATTATCATCAATAATTAATCAATTCATCCTTATGCGAACGCTTCAAACCTTATAAGCAAAGGCTAGTTGCCTTCTTGTAACTTCGCGCTTTTTTGAATTTTTATAGAAGCCATACTATGTACCACCATACCTAAGCCAATTAAAAATACGCCGAATAGTGCAAGCTTCGATGGTAAACCCATATTTAAAAAAACCATTTCGCCCAATAAAGTAAATAGCAACTCACCAGCTTGAGTGGCTTCAACCATCGCCAATTGATTTGGCTGGGTATGCACCAAATTGGTTGCTGAGAAAAACAATAAAGTCGCAATCACCCCAGAAAATAAAGCCACTAAAAATGCGTATGAAACCTGACTACTTGAAGGCAATCCATGATCGAGCAAGCCAAACACGGCAATCACCGCCCAAAACGGTAAACTTGCCAACGTCATATTGAGTACCCGCTCAGGTGTTTCTACTTTGCCTTGACACACTTGCATCATTTTTCGATTGCCTAATGGGTACATAAAGGCTGCAAATACCACTGGAATAAAGCCTGCTAAAGCCAATGTCCAACTGATACTGCTCATTTGATCCCACAAAATCAGAATCACCCCTAAAATAATCACACTCGACCACTTTAGCTCTTTCCAAGGCAGTTTCGGCCATACACTACCCTGAGCCTGAGATGCACCTGCGCCCAAAAACGGCACCAATAAAGATCCCGCAATAATGGTCGTTTGCCAACTTCCAGCAATCAGCCAACCTGGAGAATAAATACTTGCAAAGGTTAATGGCGCGTAAAACAGTCCAAAGCCAACCGTGCTCCAGAGTAAATATTGTTTAAAATTCTCTTTTAAATGTTGCAAGCTGGACGCTAACTTGCCACGAACAGCAACAATCAAAAGTAGCATTGGCACCATCCAAAAGAAGCGCAACGAAGAGCTCCACATCCAGCTTCCGCCCTCTATTTCCATCGCCCGATTAAAAATAAAGGCCGTAGAAAAAAAACAGGATGCTAATAATCCATAAATAATCGCGCGCACATTACCACCTGCTATTTAAAATTTTTAAATCAATCTTCAGCAATAAAAAGCTTGTGCGTTATAATGCACAAGAATTTCATTGTACGTTATAACGCACAATATAAATAGGTGATGAAATGTCCATATTGCTAAAGCATATTGCTAGTCAACTCAAAAAACTTCGTACAGAAAAAGGTTGGAGTTTGGATCAAACCGCAAAAGAGACGGGTATTAGTAAGGCTATGCTGGGTCAAATTGAGCGTGAAGAATCTAATCCGACTGTGCAAACGCTTTGGAAGATTGCCCTAGGGTTTCACAGCTCTTTAAGTGCCTTCTTACCTGCAGAACAGCAAAATCCAGCCGTGCTTAAGCATCAAGACGAAGCGCTCTCTGTTAAAGTCTTACAAGCATTTGATGCCACACTTGGATATGAAATTTTACACATTACTTTAAAAGCTAACTCATCGCATGATTCATCTATCCATGAAAAAGGTGTGATTGAAGATATTTTGCCTTTGAATGGCAGTATCACTATTCAGACTGAAGATCAGCACTATGTGGCCAATACTGGAGAAAGTATTCGTTTTCATGCAGATCAGGTACATCGCTACCTTAATCACAGTAATCACGACGTAATTTTTTATAATATTATTCATTATGCAAAATAAATGTGAGTGTTTGATCAGTCTGTTAAAATGCTGATCGGTTCAGGCAAAATTTCCAGTGAAACTCGGCATCTTTATCACCCTGTAAGCTTTAATGTTCAGTTCGACATAGCCACACACCCCAAAATTTTATACAATAGCGCATCCCTTACCATGGTGCTGTTATATGACCGCTTGGACTGCGCACGTTACCGTTGCAACTGTTGTTGAAAAAGACGGAAAATTCCTGTTTGTTGAAGAACATACCCAAGGCGTAACGCATACTGTGTTTAATCAGCCTGCAGGTCATGTCGAATGCGGTGAAACCATCATTCAAGCAGCCATACGCGAAACCATGGAAGAAACTGGCCATGCGGTAGACGTAGATGCGCTTTTAGGCATTTATACTTATACGCCTCCAATGTATCCAGACCGTACCTATTTCCGTTTCTGCTTTTTAGCGCATGTGCTGGAATATTTTCCAGAAGCAGAATTGGACACAGGCATTGTTGGTCCAAAATGGATGACATTAGAAGAACTGCTAGAAACAGCTCGTGCGCGTAGCCCGCTAGTTATTAAAGCAGTTCAAGATGCTTTGTCTGGTCAAAAATATCCTTTATCGCTCGTTTATGAGCACCAAAATTCTCCCCTCATTTCAAATTTGGATGCCTAATCCTATGCAACAACGTGTCATCGTCGGTATGTCTGGTGGTGTAGACTCATCTGTGTCTGCAGCGCTTCTTCTTCAGCAAGGCTATCAAGTTGAAGGCCTATTCATGAAAAACTGGGAAGAAGATGACGGCACGGAATACTGCACAGCAATGGACGACCTTGCTGATGCACAGGCTGTTTGCGATAAAATTGGTATTAAATTACACACAGCAAACTTTGCAATGGAATATTGGGACCGCGTGTTCGAACATTTCCTTGCAGAATATGCCGCTGGCCGTACCCCTAACCCAGATATTCTGTGCAACAAAGAAATTAAATTCCGTGCGTTTTTAGACCATGCTGTGAACCTTGGTGCAGACTTTATTGCCACTGGCCATTACTGCCGTAGAGGGGAAACACTTAAAAACTCACGTGGTGAAGAATATGCATCTTTACTTCGCGGTGTAGACAACAACAAAGACCAAACTTACTTTTTACATGCCGTTCATGGCCGTGAAATTAATAAAACTTTGTTCCCTGTCGGCGAGATTGAAAAACCGCAAGTTCGTAAAATTGCGGAAGAATTAGGCCTAGCCACTGCGAAGAAAAAAGACTCAACCGGCATCTGCTTTATTGGCGAACGACGTTTTAATGACTTCTTAAAACAATATTTACCAGCGCAGCCTGGAAAAATTGTGCTTGAAGATGGCAAAGAGGTTGGTGATCATCACGGCTTAATGTACTATACGCTCGGCCAGCGCGGTGGCATTGGTATTGGTGGTATGAAAGGCGTTGCAGAAGGCGCTTGGTTTGTACTGCATAAAGATATCGAAGGTAACCGTTTAGTGGTCGGCCAAGGCCATGAACACCCACTCATGCAAAGCACCATCTTATGGTCTGAAGCCATTGATTGGGTTGCAGGTGAGCAAGAGATTCCTGAAACAGGTTTCCGCTGTACTGCAAAAACACGCTACCGCCAAGGTGATCAGGTATGTACCTTGTACAAAGACCCAGACGCACCAAATGGCGTACGTGTAGAATTTGATGAAGCACAGCGCGCCGTGACGCCAGGTCAAAGCGTTGTATTCTATGCAGGTGAAGTTTGTTTAGGCGGTGGTGTGATTCATCATACCAATGCACCTAAACCGGATTTTATTCAATAAGGATTGTCTCGGCATGACAGAGTTACCGTTTCAACAGCCCCAGACTCTGAACACCCGTCAAAATCGCGCATTAGCGTTGGCAGGTGTTTTTCAAGCCACCCAGTTAACGCACATGACTGCGCTAACGGGTCGCCAGAGTATTGGTGAAAGCGGTAACTTCTATTTTGAACAATTGATTAAAGCCAGCTTAAATATTCGACCAAGTGGCCCATGCCAGTGTCAAACGTTAGCTTTCTTTAATCAATTGGCCGACATCTCCCTCGGTTTAAAAACCTTAGAAAACAGCATTAACCACCCATTTAATACGTCACCTAAATCCAGATTGCCAAAACTTGCCAATACTAAACTGCCAATGAACTACGCAATGGCACTGTTACAACTAGAAAAGAAAGTTTATAGCAATCCCAAATTTGTCGAAATTATTGAACAGTCCCAACAAAAAATATTAAAGCAACTTTCATTTTTTGATAATAACTATTTACACCCCAGCATCATTGCCAACCTCGCACAAACCTATGTCGAAACCGCTGGATCAATTAATCCACGCATTATGGTTCGTGGCAATGCTGAAGCCTTTAAAGACTCAAACCACACCAATCGCATTCGTGCCTCGTTATTTACAGGCCTGCAAATGGCGCATTTATGGCGCCAACTGGGTGGTAGCTCTTGGGGCATGATTTTTAGTAAGCGCAAGCTACTGCAGGATATTCAGGATCTTGCCCGTTTACAGTATCAGACTGTTTGAATGATGCTGTACTCGGGCTTTTTTGTTTTACGTTTAATTCCAAAGTTTAAGGAATCGCTATGAACGCTTTAACCGCACTTTCTCCATTAGATGGACGCTACGCAAGCAAATGTGATGCACTCCGTCCCTTCCTCTCTGAGTTTGGTTTAATCCACGCTCGTGTGACTGTTGAAGTGCGTTGGTTACAAGCGCTTGCAAACCGTCCTGAAATCACAGAAGTGCCAGCTTTCTCAGCTGAAACAAATGCAGCGCTTGACGCAATTGTTGCAAACTTCTCTGAAGACAATGCAAACCGCATTAAAGAAATCGAACGTACAACCAACCACGACGTTAAAGCCGTTGAGTACTTCCTAAAAGAACAAATTGCTGACATCGCAGAACTTAAAAATGCGGGTGAATTCATTCACTTTGCATGTACTTCTGAAGACATCAACAACTTGTCTCATGCTTTAATGCTGAAAAACGGTCGTGCAGTACTGGTTGAATCTATGCAACAAATCGTAGATGCGATTGCTGCTTTGGCTGAAACTCACGCTGAACAACCAATGTTGTCTCGTACACACGGTCAAACTGCAAGCCCGACAACTTTGGGTAAAGAAATGGCAAACGTGGCTTACCGCCTTGCTCGCCAAATCAAACAATTCAACAATGTTGAACTTCTAGGTAAAATTAACGGTGCTGTAGGTAACTACAATGCGCACTACTCTGCTTACCCAGAAATTAACTGGCCTGCTCACTCGCAAGCATTTGTTGAATCACTAGGTTTAACATTCAACCCGTACACAACTCAAATTGAACCACACGACTACATCGCAGAAATGTTTGATGCACTTCGTCGTTTCAACACTGTGTTAATTGACTTTAACCGTGACGTTTGGGGCTACATCTCACTTGGTTTCTTCAAACAACGTTTGAAAGAAGGTGAAGTGGGTTCTTCAACTATGCCGCATAAAGTTAACCCAATTGACTTCGAAAACTCTGAAGGTAACTTGGGTATTGCAAATGCAGTATTGGCCCACCTTGGCGAAAAACTTCCTATTTCTCGCTGGCAACGTGACTTAACTGACTCTACAGTTCTTCGTAACATGGGTGTTGGTTTAGCGCAAAGCTTAATCGCTTTTGAAGCTTGCTTAAAAGGTATTGGTAAACTTGAATTGAATGCTGCGCGTATTCTTGAAGATCTTGACCACGCTCAGGAAGTTCTTGCTGAACCAATTCAAACTGTTATGCGCCGTTACAACGTTGAAAAACCATACGAAAAACTAAAAGCTCTTACTCGCGGTCAAGCAATGACACGTGACATGATGGTTGATTTCGTCAACGGTAACGAACTTTCTGCAGTTCCTGCTGAAGATCGTGCGCGCCTTGCAGAAATGACTCCTGCAACTTACACAGGTAATGCAGCAGAACAAGCAAAACAAATCAAAGACTTGATTGCTAAAATCTAATTTAGCTTAAAGTAAAAAAAGCGAAGCTCAGGCTTCGCTTTTTTTATTCAACATAGGCTTGTCGAAATCACCACTAAAAGCTTCTTCTGCCCTTAGAATGAAGAGTATTGCGCTGCAGGTGGATGAGGACTTTAACCGCTCCCTTGCGAAACAGTGTTTCTCATCTCCTACAAGGAGAGAGAATTTTTATTCCACAGGACAATACTTCGCCCAATCATCCTTCATACATTGTAATTCACAGCCAGTAAGTAAGTCGCTAAAGTAAATATAATACGTTGCATTTGGATACTGAATTTCATGGCGATACAACATACCACGCAAAGAGACAGACAACTCTTCTGGGAAATCACCATTTAACTGGTTTAGTTCTTCAAATTCATAGTTAAAATAGCAATTTTGTTGTGCAACAAATGCTTCTACAACCGCCATGCGCTGTCTCGAATCAATTTAAAATACAGTCGCTAAGTGTAACGGATTCAAGCGCTAAATTGCCAATTCGACATACTCACTCAGGATGTCATCATCGCAGTTTCTTCTCATAAGCATAAAGTACGTCGCCCCTTTCACAAGAGAAAAGACTAAAACCTGTTTAACAAAATTCAATGCTAAAAACTCAGTTTCACATTAAACTCAAACCGTAAAATTTAGCTTCTCTTTTAACTTTTCACGAATAACAAAAATGATTGAAACAAAACTACAGCTTAAACATTGGATCATGCTGAGCATTTTGCTGATCGCTATCGTGTTGGCGAGCATTGATCCCTTAGAGTTTGCACCTTACTTACTGCATCAGGTCGGCACAGTACTCATGCTTGGCCTACTGTTTTTATGCTTCTACAAAGTTGGCCTAAGCTTTTATAGCTTCGCACTCTACATCGGCTTTTTGCTCATTCACATTCTTGGCGCACTTTATCTGTATTCTTATGTACCTTATAGTGATTGGACGCAAACACTCTTTGGCTTCAAGCTCGATCAAACTATGGGTTGGTCACGTAATATGTATGATCGCTTGGTGCATTTGGCTTACGGCTTATTGCTCTATCCGCTGTTTCTTCGCTTATTTCAGGTTTGGTTGCCTTCACTCAAACCATTTACGCTGTATGTATTGGTCATTCAATTTGTAATGGCTACCAGCCTGTTTTATGAATGGATTGAGTGGCTGATTGCAATCGGACTCTCTCCTGAAGAAGCAGAAAACTATAACGGCCAACAAGGCGACATGTGGGATGCGCATAAAGATATGCTGCTGGCAACACTGGGAGCAATGATCACTGGCGCTATGTGTTTAATCAAATCAAAATCTATTGAAGAAAGTTAAACAGATGTCCTCAGGCATTTAAGCTAAACATTTATGTAGTCCAATCAATTAAAATTGAATCTGACATGTGCGGATTCAATTTTCGGTCATAATATTTAAAGCAAACTTTTGCGCCCACTGGCTTTTTTTGCAGCTCATCATCTATGCGTAAATGCCGTGTAAATTTTGCATGATTCACTAAAATTTCAACCCGCTCAAAAGGCTGTCTTTTGTTTTTATTGCCACTGCTCATATAACGCTGATAAGCCACAACTGTGCCACAAGCTTCAGAGCGAATATCGGTCTGCTGTGATGAATAATAAATATAGCCTGCCAGCAACGCCACTGCTGGGCCAAACAACAACACATACTGTTTTAAGGTCTGAGTTTCCACGCTACGAAAATGTAGCAGATACAGCCAAGGCCAAACTATGAAGCAAATGACGCCAGTTAAAATAAACAGCAGTGTCATCATGTGTGCAATTTCCTCAACCCGCAATAATAGAGCAAATTAGCGATCAACCCATTTTAAAATTTTAGATTCAGCCAAATCTGGGTATGCAAATTTATCCAAATATTCAAAACAGACATAAACACCTTTATCTTTACGACTCATATTGTCATCAAAGCGTAAATGTCGATTATATTTTCGGCCATCAAATAGAATCGTAATTCGCTCAAAATGATCATTCTTAGTTGAATAGGTCTTATAAAACTGCACAACACCACATGCCTGTGACGGTAAAATTACTTTTTCTTCTTTTAAATACGCAGCTAAAGCTAAAATTAAACAACCCGGCAACACAGCATAATATGGATAAGTATCTCGATGATTTTTATCCTTTAATTTGGGCACAATAAAAATAACCGTCATAAATGGGACGATCACCAAAGTCAGCAAACCAATAAAAACCATCATGCCAAACATGATTCCCCTCTAAATGAGCTGCTAAGGCGCGAGCCACTCAACAATGTTTGAACTTTTTAAATGTGAATATTTAAAGCGGTCATAAAAGCGGAAACATACTCTTTCATTCACTTGCTTACGCGCCAAACCCACATCAAAGCGCATATCGCGGGTATAGGCTGAACCTTCAAATTTTAATAAAATTTTTTCATAGGGATTGCAACGCGTCTGAGCTCTACCACGACAGTTCTCATAATGCTTATAGCCCACCACGACAGCACATGCTTTTGAAAGTACCATGGGCTTTTCTTTTTTCATCGACATGCCAACATGATAAGACACTCCCCCAAACATCAACATTAAGCCCATCACCACAAATGGAAAGACAGCCCATTTTTCCCCTTCTTTTTCGGCTTTTGGCAAATACACCACTAAGCTTGCAATAAACCCAAAGAAACAAAAGAAAAATAAGATTAACCCTAAAATAATCAAAAAATTAGACATGATTCCAGTCGATATTTCGCTTAAAGAGCAATCTACCACATTCGTTTATTTTTCCATAAAAAAAGCCCACCAAAGTGAGCTTTAAATACATCATAATCAATACAATTTTAGAGTTTTGGATCACGCAACTGCACGAGACTCGAATTGGCTTTACTCAGTGACTCCATCACTTTAGACATTAGCACAGGGACTAAGCCATCAGCCATTTGCGCTGCCTGCAAGCCTAGTTTTTCACCCAAAGTTGGTTTTTTACGCGTCTGGATCAGGTACACGTCATGCTGTGGTAATAAGCCTAATAAGTATTCATCTGATGTTTTAAGTTGATCCACCAAATTCAGATCAATTGCATCTTGGCCATACCAATGCTCGCCAGTTGCCACTTTTTCTACATTCAATTGCGGACGGTATTTTTCCACAAAGTGTTTGAATAAGTTATGCGTTTGTTGTAATTCTTCTTCAAACTTGGCTTTGCCTTCAGCGGTATTTTCACCAAACATGGTGACAGTACGTTTGAATTGGCCAGCTGTATATAACTCAAAGTCGATATGCTTTTCTTTTAGCAAGCGGTTGAAGTTCGGCACTTGTGCAACCACACCAATTGAACCGACAACTGCAAACGGCGCAGATACAATTTCAGATGCAATACATGCCATCATATAGCCACCGCTGGCAGCCACTTTATCTACACAAATAGTTAAATGGAAACCTGCGTCACGTAGGCGAACAAGTTGCGCAGCAGCCAGACCATAGCCATGAACCATGCCTCCAGGGCTTTCTAAACGAAGCACGACACGGTCACGCCCTGCTTTTGCTGTGGCTAAAATTAAAGTAATTTCTTCACGTAAACTCGCAACAGCAGATGCAGCTGTATCGCCATTAAAATCTAAGACATAAATTTTTTCATTGGTCTTTTTACGTGCACGTGCTTCTTTTGACAGTTGCTGTGTCAATTGCAAGAGCTCAAATTTTGAAGCAGTAGTTTGCGCAATTTTTTTTCTTTGTTCATTAATACGCGCATTCAAATGACTGATGCGGATTTCTGCAGGCAGTTTAGATGTATGAAATAACATAATATTTTCTTTTCTCAAATCGGCACGAGGCTTATATTTTTAGATTAGGCCAATTGTATGTTTTTTCAATAGCATTTTTGCGAATTACACCTTTTTCTCGACACTTGCTATTTTAAAGCACACTTGCTGGCTCAAACTTAGACATCTTCCGCAACTTGTTGTTCATCTTTTTCGAGTGCTTTACGTAATGCTCGCTCTGCCTGAACATGCAACAACATATCTTGACGGTCAACCTCTGTCACAGCAAATAACCGAACATATAAGCAAAAGATCATATAGTAAAATACCCCAATGAGTGCGGCATTGATCGGCCACCATGTTTGAATCCAAAAATAACCGCGATGACTCGACTCGTTCGGGGTCAAAACTGAATACATCAGGATTAAAACTACAATAATCATCATGCAAACCAGTCCTTCCGAAAGCCAACTGTCTAGCAATGCCTTTTTACCCTGCGCTTCTGCTTTTAGAAATCTGTTCATTTTAAACTGCGCATGTGCCCGCGTATATTCACGCCATGCTTGTCGCCCTTCGCCTTGCTCGAACTGACGATGAATTAAAATATAAAGTACGGGCCACATAATAATAATGGCGATCACAAATGCATCGTACAACCAGCGGTGATAATTACTCATACCAGCACTGGATGCCGTTGCAAATAATCCATCATGAGGCACAAAAACAGCTAAAATCAGGCTGGCTGCAACCATAAATATCGCAACAGCATGTGCAATATAAGCTGTACCAAAAACAGCTCTGAAATATTTCTTTATGCGTCTGTTTTAATAATTCAGCTTGCTGTTTATCTGGAGTCATACGCTTCTTATGCCATGTTTAAAAACATCATAATACAACAAATGGTATAAATAAATATTTGTATATCATAATTTTATTAAATAAAAATTCAAATTTTTTCAAATATTAAATTATTCCAATCACAACATAAGCCTAAATCATCGTGTTCAAAATGTTCCACTGCATTATTTAGCCCCAACCGACCCAATTAAAAATATCTTTTAGATATATTGAACTTACACAGTCAGTACTAGACCAGTTCTTGGGAGCTATCCTTTTGGAGCATGCTTTTCTTGGCCTGTCTTTGTGCTTCGCGTTTTAATTTTAGAAAATGCTTATGCATATCTTCCGTAGAAAAAAGCCTTAAGAAAAGATAACTTTGACAACAATATAATGCCCATATAATTAGAGCGTTAATAGGCCACCATGCCAAAATCCAAAATGATGATTTGTAGGTTCCTGCAAATGGTGTCATCCATACATACATTGCAATCACGCCAACCGTAAACCCTAATAACACTGCGTAAAATAAAATTTTACTTGAATATAGGATCGTCACTTTCGACTGCGATTGTGCATATTGATATTCTCTAAACCGCTCTTCTGCACTGATTTTAGTGGCGCAGTGCCATAGACGACGAAATTTCACATCATGCTTTTTGTGCTGTAAACGCAAAAAAATAACCACGCCTGTAATACATGAGCTAATCACATAAACATCATATAACCAGCGGTGATAATTGGTCATACCCGTACTTTGGGATGTGGCAAAAAAACCTTCATGCGGTATAAACATCGCTGCGATCAGGCTCATCATGACCACCAGGGAAGCATAGAGTTTGCCAAAATGCACTGTACCAAATAAAGCTTTATTCACTGAAGCTTGAATCTCTTCAGCCAATGCTTGTTGGTTGGAATATTTCATATTGCTTTATATTCATGTTCATATCTTAAATATTAAGCAATCAGCATAACAAAAAAAACAGAGCCCTAAGACTCTGTTTTTAAAAATTTTAAAATAATCCAACTCAACCGAAACGGCCAGTAATATAAGCTTCAGTTAACTGATGGTCGGGTTGTGTAAATACTTTTTCGGTTGAGTTCACTTCAATCAAGTCACCCAAATGGAAGTATGCAGTACGGTCTGATACGCGTGCTGCCTGTTGCATTGAGTGTGTCACAATCGCAATGGTGTATTGTGTAGAAAGCTCTGAAATTAACTCTTCGACTTTTGCAGTTGCAATCGGGTCAAGTGCAGAACATGGCTCATCCATTAAAATCACTTCAGGTGAAACCGCAATCGTACGCGCAATACATAAACGTTGTTGCTGACCGCCAGATAAGCCTGTACCAGGCTGGCTAAGACGATCTTTTACTTCGTCCCATAAGCCAGCTTTACGTAAACTATTTTCTACAATTTCTTCCATGTCGTATTTATCACGTGCTAGGCCATGTAATTTTGGACCGTATGCCACGTTATCAAAAATTGACTTTGGAAATGGATTTGGCTTTTGGAAAACCATACCGACTTGAGCACGTAGTAATACCACGTCCAAATTCGGATCATAAATGTCTTGGTTGTCCAGCATCACCTTACCCGTTACACGACAGCTATCAATCGTGTCATTCATACGGTTTAAGGTACGTAAAAATGTAGACTTACCACAGCCTGATGGACCAATAAAAGCAATCACTTCATTTTCATAAATATTGAGATCAATGCCTTTAATTGCTTCAGCTTCATCATAATAAACATGCACATCTGTTGTGCTCAATTTTACATTTGCACTCTTTGCATCTTTTTTTGCAGAAGCTTGCGTATCAAATTGAGAGACAAAAGACGTTGCAGGAGCTTGAGCGACTGCGTCATCAGACGTAAATTGCGTTTCGTTTTGATTCACTGACTTATCCTGATTTGAGGAATTCGTTGTAGATGTTGCCGTTGCTGTATTCATGTTTTAATCCTATTACCAACGAACTTCAAATTTCTTTCGTAACCAAATAGCCAAGCTATTTAAGCCAATCATGAGTGCCAACAGTACAATAATGGCTGCTGCTGTTCTGCCCTCAAAGAAGTTACGCATTTCATTACCCTGCCATAAAAATATTTGCACAGGTAATGCTGAAGATTGATCCAATGGTGTTGCAGGTACACTGGCAACAAATGCACTCATACCAATTAATAGAAGCGGTGCGGTCTCACCCAGTGCTTGCGCCACACCAATAATTGCACCTGTTAAAATCCCGGGTAAGGCCAAAGGCAATACATGGTGAAATACGGTTTGTAAGCGTGATGCACCCAAGCCTAAAGCAGCTTGACGAATTGAAGGTGGCACAGCTTTAAGTGATGCACGTGTGGTAATAATGACTGTTGGAAGTGTCATTAAGCTTAAAACCAAACCACCTACCAACGGTGCAGATAGAGGTAAATGTAACCAACCGATAAAAATTGAAGCGCCCAGCAAACCAAATACAATCGATGGAACTGCAGCCAAGTTATTAATATTCACTTCAATCACGTCTGTGATCCAGTTTTTAGGTGCAAATTCTTCGAGGTAAATTGCCGAAGCAACACCAATTGGAATTGAGATCACAATCACAATGAGCATCATGAATAACGAGCCCATAAATGCACCTGCTAAGCCTGAAGTTGCAGGTGAACTACGTGAGTCTGGGCTGGTGAAAATATTGGTGTTAAAAGTATTGCTAATAATGCCTTGCGCTTTTAACTGGTCTGCCAATTGACGTACTTCTGGGCTCAACTGTTGTTGATCATCTGGCAATGAGCGATTGATATTCCCCGCCAACCATACATCCACATTCGCATCAGCTAAAATTTTCAGGTCTTCTTTTTTACCCACCAAAGATGGATCCGCAAAGACCATATCGCGTAAACGATAAGCTTCTGAACTGGTATATAAACTCGTTAAATCGTCACGTTTTGCTTCAAGCGCTTTGTCTTTTGAAATAAGGCCGTTAACGATCAGCGCATCCCAATCTACCATGCCCATTTCAGTTTGCCATGCAATATAGCGTTCTTGATAATGTGCTGGCGCTTCACCCGTTTTTTGAACTGGCTTAGGTCCTGCTGTAATAATCGTTGGATCAAAATAGACAGGCACATTCATCGAGCTTTGCCAAAATGCTGGAAGACCTTTAATTAAGATACTTCCAAATAACAAGACAACAAAGCACAAGCCCGTAATAACCGCTGAAAAGCCAAAGATACGAAATGCTTTTTCTTTGCGATGACGCTTTGACAAAGAACTTTCGATAATTTTTTTACGCTTTTCTCGTTGCTCTGCTGCAACACGTGGATCCAACGCCTGATCCATAGAAGATGTATTTGAAGTACTCATTATTCGTATTGCTCACGGTATTTGCGCACGATATACAGTGCAACAATGTTGAGACCCAAGGTAATCACAAATAAGGTTAAACCTAATGCGAATGCCACCAACGCCTGCGGACTAGCAAAATCTGTATCGCCCGTTAACTGATTCACAATGGTAATCGTCACTGTTGATACTGCTTCTAAAGGGTTCACATGGAGAAGTGGGCTATTACCTGCAGCCAGTACCACAATCATGGTTTCGCCAATCGCACGGGAAGCGGCCAATAAGAATGCCCCAATGATGCCCGGCAATGCTGCTGGAAGTACCACTTGGCGGATCGTTTCGGATTTGGTTGCACCTAAACCCAATGAACCATCACGTAGTGCACGAGGCACTTGGGTAATAATGTCGTCTGACAGTGAAGAGACAAAAGGAATAATCATGATACCCATGACAAAACCTGCAGTTAAAGCACTGGTCGCATTAATGTCTAAGCCGATATAAGCCCCCATTTGTTTAATAAATGGTCCAATAATCATCAGCGCAAACACACCATAAACGATGGTTGGAATACCTGCTAATACTTCAATTGCTGGTTTTGCCCAAGCTCGAAAACTTGGTTTAGCATATTCGGCTAAGTAAATAGCAATCATCAAACCAACAGGTACTGCAACAAGTAATGCAATACCACTGACCATCAACGTACCCCACAGCAATGGCAATAAACCATAACTGCCTTCGGCATTACCCGAGGTACTAAAGCCTGGATTCCATACCGTACCAAAGAAGAAATCCATTGGGCTCACAAAACTAAAAAAGCGCATTGCTTCGCTAAACATCGACATTACAATGCCGACCGTTGTTAAAATTGCCACGCCCGAACATAGTGCTAAGCCAATATTCAGTACTTTTTCGACTTGGTTACGTGCACGAAATTGCGATGCAACACGACGCTTCGCCCAGACCAATCCTAATAGCGCACTACACAGGACCACGGCCAATTTTGCAAAAGAGCCGATCGACTCCACGTGTTTTAAATGTTCTGCAGCTGCTATTTCATATTGAGCAGGCGTATCACTCACACCAAAGCCCGAAGCAATCGCTTGTACACGATCAATCAGCACACTAATACTTGCTGGATCCATAGTGGCTTTAATTTGCTCAGGCACATTGCTTAGCACTACATGCTTAAAAATGCTAGGTTCAACAATATTCCAAACAATCAAAATTAAAAAAGCTGGGATACCACACCAAAGTGCAACCAACGCGCCATAATAGCCTGGACGCGAATGCAGCATTGCCGAATTATTTCCCTTGCCAGCCAAGTTACGGCTTTTGGTTAAACCAACCTGATAGGCTATTGCTACAATTGCCAGTAGCACCCCTATAAGCAGTAGATTCATGTACTCTCCACCATTTTTTCAATTTTCATTATTTGAAAAAAATGTATTTGCAAAAAGCCAATGACAGGTTTCCCTGCCATCAGCCAATGGTCTTTCTATTACTTAACCGCTTTACCTGCTTTAAAGTCAGCAAGTACTTTTGCACGTTCTTTGTCAGACATAGAAATTAAGCCAGCTTTTTCTAACTTAGAGCCTTTGCCTGTCACTTTTTTGCTAATAAAGAATTCTGTGTATTCTTTTAAGCCTTTAATTGCTTTTAAGTGCTCGCCTTTCACGTAGAAGAACAATGGACGAGATACTGGGTAAGAACCGTTTAGAATCGTTTTCTCAGAAGGTACAACATTGTTTACTGTCGCAACACGTAGCTTGTCACGGTTTTGGTCATAGAAACCTAAACCAAATACACCCACTGCACTTGGAGAGGTTTTCAAACGTGCTAATGTTTCTGTGTAATCGCCAGCAATTTCAATGACCTTGCCGTCTTTACGGAAGTTAGAACATGCTTTTTTCTGCGCGTCTTTGTCTAATTTTGCGAAAGCTTCATAAGTTTCACAGCCAGCATCAACCATTTTCTCTTGGAAAACTTCACGTGTACCGTGGTTAGATGCAGGAATTACTAAAGTGATCGGTTCATTTGGTAAAGATTTATCAATTTGATTCCAACGTGTGTACGGGTTAGGAATCATTTTGCCATTAGCAGGAAGCTCTGCGGCTAAAGCTGCAAATACATGCTGTGGACGTAATTTATAGGCAGCTTTATGTGAGTTAGATGCGAATACAATGCCGTCATAACCAATTTTGATTTCTAATACTTGATTCACACCGGCTTTTTTACAAGCAGCTAATTCAGTATCTTTAATTTTGCGTGATGCGTTTGCGATATCAATTGTATTATCACCCACACCATTACAGAATTGTTTCAAACCACCTGAAGTACCACCAGAACCAACAACTGGGGTTTTAAATTGTGGGAATGTGTTGCCAAATTCTTCCGCTGCAATACTTGCATACGGTAAAACTGTAGAAGAACCAGCGATTTGAATCGTGTCACGCGCAGCGTTTGCAGTTGTTGCTACAGCCGCGCCAGTTAGTGCCAATGCAAGTGCGATATTATTGAAGCGCATTCTCATCTCTCTCAGTTGATGCATTTTTGGAGTACGCCACTTTGTTATTAAGTTTTGTACTTATTTGGATAACTGCATTTTGATTTTAGAATATGACAACTAAGTTACAACTTTATGACGCTTTGATGATAATTGACCACTAGGCTTTGATTTAAATAATTTTCTTTAAAATTCAATATGTAAGTTAATTTTACCAAATATATTCTTAGCACAGTTTTTTATATATTTTGGTAACACTTCAGCAGGATGTCATCTTTTAATGACACAGCAAGCTACTTTGCCTCCCTAAATCTCAACGCTACATCAGTCACTATACTCATCGTCAAAGTGCAGTGTTCTGATTTACCACATACTTCATTCCAATAATTGAAATTTATCTAAACACAAGCTTGACCTATATTCTAAAAAAGCCAGCTTGATGACAGAAAAATGAACAGCAAAACCATTGCGACCTTTAATCCTGATTTGCCAGTACACATGACATTTGAAGAACATGACTGGCATTTACTCGCTGAATATTGGTATCCAATCGCACTTGCGCGAGACATTACAGAGCAACCTTATGGCACGATGCTATTGGACATGCCTTTGGTGATTTATAAAATGAACGATCAGCTCATTGTCGCTAAAGATGCTTGCCCGCACCGCGGTGTTCCGCTCAGCTTAGGTAAAAATGATGGGCAAGGTGTGGTTTGTCGCTATCATGGTTTACGTTTTGGTGAACATGGCCATTGTAATCGCATTCCAGCCCATCCTGATCATAAAATTTCTCCGCGCTTTAACTTACGGACTTATGCCGCAGTCGAACGCTATGGTTTGGTCTGGTGTAATTTAACGGCCAATCCTGAAGCTGAGCCAAACATTCCAGTCATGCCTCATTGGGAGGATGCAGACTTTCAACAACTGGTGTGCCCAGCTGTAGATTTTCAGTGTTTTGCAGGCCGACAGCTCGAAGGCTTCATTGATGTTGCGCATTTTGCATGGGTGCATCCCGATACGTTTGGCGACCCTGAAAATGTAGAAGTACCTGACTATAAAACTATTGAGACAGAAACAGGATTTAATGCAGATTACTGGAGCAGTGTTGGACGCTATCCAATTGGTTTAGAACAGCGTGGCAAAGATGGCTTTCAATGGTTGCGTCATTTTGAAATTCATCTGCCGTTTACTGCAACCTTAACGATTCATTTTCCAAACGACAGTAAGCAAGTGATTATGAATGCAGCATCGCCGATGACTGCCCGCTCTACACGCTTATTTGCGCCTATTTGCCGTAATTATGACAAGGACTTGCCTGTGGAAGATGCTTATGACTTTAACCTAAAAATATTTGAGGAAGACCGATTAGTCTCGGAATCACAAAAGCCGGAATATTTGCCTTTGGATTTAAGCATTGAAGCGCATTTCCCAGCAGACCGCAGTTCCAGCATGTACCGCAAACTACTGCGTAAGAAAGGTTTTAGTCCATTGTTTGCGGCATAAATACATTAAAATAAAATTTATTTTTCAATTTTGAGTAACTGACTAAGTCAAAACTTTCTTATTAATATAGTATTACACCACCCAATACCACTTACTAAAATTTTTTTGTCTGTTTATACAAAGCTAATTCCACACTTAATGTTATTAATTTATCAATAATGTCTTCAAAATCTTTAAGATTTTTTACCTCTGTTTGAAACGATATCAAAAACATCGGAAGCCCACCATGATTGGTACTTTTAATATTGAGGTTTTTCCAAATCTTATCTCTATAATCAATATATTTTAAAATTATTGAATTGTTATCACAAATTAACTGCATATCCAAAAGTTTAATTTTTTCATCAACATTTTTTGTTAGATATCCAAACACCTTAACCTGGTTTTGAAACTCCTCTTCTGAAACTAAATCATTTTTAGTTATAAAAATATTGATTACATTCTTTAATAAATTCAAATCAACAAAGAATAATTTCGCTTCATACGCAATTACCTCACTCTGCTTTTGATCTTTCCAGATATTAACAGTATAGAGTAGTGCAATTGTCGCAAACATTGTTGCTGACCAACCTAAAAGACTTGATGCTGTAGCCGTGTCTTTCTTAAAGAATATTTGAATAAGCGCATATAAAGCGATTGATACAGCTAACAATACAAAATAAATAATAATTAATGTGGTTATTGGCTCAAATGGCTTATTTAGTTTTTGCATAAATTTAGTGATATTCATTTCAATATAAGTTTTAGAAAAAATGCTATTTTTTAATATTTTACATTAATAAATAATTGTATCAGCAATATTTTCTTTAGGGTATCAAATCACATGACAAGCGGCATGGAGGCCGCTAGGCAGCACTGAGGGATAGGACATCCCTTCAGTGCTGCAAAGGATTTTTGTTACTTTTCATCCCTGAAAAGTAAGTCCCCACTACACATTACAAAGAAATATTTATCCCAAAAATTCGATTAGAAGGCAATAAAAAAGGAGCTCAAATGAGCTCCTTCTTCTACAACTACAAAATGATGATTAGTCAATTGCAGGTGTATATGTACCATCAGCGATTGGGCCTTTGATACGATCCGCTTCTGCAAGCACAAGAGCAAGCAAATTCTTCACGTTGTCTAACGTCGCTACTGGGCTTAAAGTCGTCATTTTCAAAGATTGAACCTGACCTACTTTAGTTACACCAATATTCGCTTCACCACGCGCAAACAATTCGTCTGCTACGTTTTGGTTCAATGTATCTAACAATTCAGCTGGGTAGCCTGCTGGCACTACACGGAACAATACCGATGCAAATTGAGGATCAACCAGCATTTCTAGACCGTCAGTTGCAGTAATATAATCTGCAACATCACGTGTAAGCCCTACACCGTGATCGATCATCGAACCATAAAGCTCTTCACCTAGCGCTTCAACTGTCATCCACAACTTCAACGCATCGAAACGGCGAGTTGTTTGAAGTGACTTAGATACTAAGTTCGGAACGCCATGCTCTTCATCATAAGCAGAGTTTAAGTACTCAGCTTCATAATGCATGAAACGATAGTTCGCTTCATCTTTAAGCAAGAATGCGCCACATGAAATCGTTTGGAAGTAATGCTTATGGAAATCAAGCGTTACCGAGTCAGACAGTTCAATACCGTCTAACATTGAACGATAGTCATTTGAAAGAATCAGTGCACCGCCCCATGCTGCGTCGATATGCATCCACGCGCCATATTTGCTGGTGATCGCACGCACTTCTTTCAATGGGTCAATTGCGCCTGCATCGGTTGTACCCGCAGTTGCAACTACACATGCTACGATTTTGCCCGTCGCGCGAAGGTGCGCCATGGTTTTCTCAAGCGCGTCCATGTCCATGCGTGCATTTGCATCTACAGGAACAGTGACAACAGATTGGAAACCCATACCCATCATGGCCATGTTCTTTTGCACAGAGAAATGTGCATTTTCAGAACAGATCACTTTTACGTTACGCATTGCTTCCGCAGGTACGCCATCACGCTGAACAGACCACGGGTTACCGTTTTCGTCTTTCCAGTTTTTAGCAATACATGCATCACGTGCAAGCAAAACGCCCATCAAGTTAGACTGCGTACCGCCAGAGGTGAATACACCTGCTTGACCTGCACCATAGCCAACTTTTTGGCGAAGCCAGTCAATTAACTGAACTTCCATCAATGAACCAGCAGGGCTTTGATCCCAAGAGTCCATAGATTGGTTAGTCGCGTTAATTAACACTTCAGCGATTTGGCTTGTTACCATTGTTGGGCAATGCAAATGCGCTAAAGAATGCGGGTGATGTACTTTTAAGCTTTTATTTAAGAAAAGCTCAACCATACGGTCTAGTGATTTTTGAACGCCCATACCTTCTTTTGAAGGGTTGAACGCAATTGCACTACGAAGCTCTTTAATGCTACCGCCGGTGTACATTTTGTCATTTTGCAACCATGCAGAAACGGCTTTAACCGCTTCGCCCATTGCTGACTGATAGTCAGCAATGGATTGTGCATCATTGCAGAATAACGCTTTACGATGTTCTGCAAAATCTACCATGACTTATGCGCCTCGAGTTGCAACTAGTGCTTCAGCAAGTGCTTTCTTGAAGCGAACGATCACTTCTTCACATTCAGCTTGGTTAATGATCAATGGGCAAAGTAAACGAATTACAGTACCGTTACGACCACCTTTTTCTAACAACAATTTGTTGTTGAAACATGCTGCTTGAATTGCTGCTGCCAATTGAGAATCACCTGGTAAAGAACCCATGTGATCTGCTTTTTGACGTTCATCAACAATTTCAACACCAATCATCAAACCACGGCCACGTACGTTACCGATACATGGGAATTCTACCGCTAATTTTTTAATTTCAGCTTGTAAGAAGTCGCCACGCTCTTGCGCGTTTTGAGCCAAGTTTTGTTCTTTGATGGTTTTGATTGTTGCAAGACCAGTACCCATAGCAAGTTGGTTACCACGGAATGTGCCCGTATGACCCGCTGGTTGCCATGCGTCAAACTTACGTTTAATACCTAATACTGCAAGTGGTAAGCTACCACCTACTGCTTTAGACATTACAACGACGTCTGGCTCAATACCTGCATGTTCAAAGGCAAACATTTTACCTGAACGTGCAAAGCCTGCTTGTACTTCATCAAGAATTAACACGATGTTGTGCTTTTCAGTCACTTCGCGGATTTTCTTTAACCATTTTACAGGTGCAGTCACTACACCGCCTTCACCTTGGATTGCTTCCAAGATTACAGCTGCTGGCTTAGTTACACCACTTTCTACGTCTTCAATGAAGTTTTCGAAATAATACGTTAATGCGTCTACACCCGCTTCACCACCAATGCCTAATGGGCAACGGTATTCATGCGGATACGGCATAAATTGAACACCTGGCATTAAGCCATTCACAGCATTCTTCGCAGACAAGTTACCTGTCATTGCTAAAGAACCGTGAGTCATACCATGGTAACCACCTGAGAAGCTAATTACTGAACTACGACCAGTGTAAGTTTTTGCTAATTTAATTGCTGCTTCTGTACCATCTGCACCAGATGGGCCACAGAACTGTAAGCAGTACTCTTCTTTACCACCAGGTAATTGCTCAAGTAATGCTTCAGTAAATGCATCTTTTAAAGGCGTTGTTAAATCCAAAGTATGCAATGGGAGACCACTTGCAAGTGTATCGTGGATACTTTGAATTACCGCAGGATGGTTATGGCCTAGTGCCAATGTTCCTGCCCCAGCTAAACAATCGAGGTACTCTGTACCTTCAACATCAGTAACCCAACAGCCTAAAGCTTTTGCTATCGCAAGTGGAAGTTTACGCGGATAGCTACGAACATTGGATTCCATCTGGCTTTGGCGAGTCAAATAGTATTCGTTAGTAGAATTAGCGGCAGGGTTTACAGAAGAAACGCTCATATCGAATTACCATCTCTGATATGGGTTGAAAGAAATAAGTCGGGTGACTTGCGGTCCTTTGACTCGGTGCTTTATGAGTTTCTAGTTAGCTTAAAAAAACTCTTTGAGTATGGGCTAACTAGGAGGCGGATGATACAGACTTTTTCAAGAAAATAAATAACTTTTCGAACCAAATATCTAGTTTCCTAATTGAAAAAAGGGATCAATCCGACCGTTAGAATGAATTATCATCTTACATTGTGACAGACGAAAGAAAATAGTATGTTTTCGTTGTTTTTTAAAGCCACCATCAACAAGAGCAAGCTTTGCCATTTCAATCCAAACAACACTTTGTTTTCAATATATTTTTTAAATATCAAACCATTTAAAATAGATATATATTTTTACAAAGTCATCACAATATTTTCTAAAATAAACCATGATTCGGGCTTATTATCTGAAATAACTCTTAAAGATTGAATTTTATACAAAAGGTTAAATTATGCGTACCTTTTCTTATAGCGCCCTTCTACTGGGTTTAGCATTAAGCACTACAGCCTTTGCTCAAACCAGCGAAAGCATGAATTACAATGTGATTAATATTCAGGCCGAAGCGACGCGTCAAGTCACAAATGATGAAATGAATGCTGTGTTGTATATTGAAAAATCCAACAAACAACCGACTGAATTGGCCAATCAAATTAACCAACTTATGTCCCAAGCAGTACAAACTGCTAAAAAATATCCAAGTGTCAAAATTGAAACAGGCTCACAAAGCACATACCCAATTTATGACAATGACAATCAGAAATTAAAAGAATGGCGTGGCCGTGCCGAAATCCGTATTGAAAGTACAGACTTCAAAAGTGCAAGTCAGTTAATTAGTGAGTTACAACAAAACTTCCAAACCCAATCCATCAACTTTACAGTCTCCGATGCACAGCGTAAAAAAGTTGAAAATGAACTGGTGGTAGAAGCCTCTAAAAACTTTCAGCAACGTGCTCAAACTTTAGCTCAGGCTTGGAATAAAGGTGGCTACAACCTAGTTAACCTTAACTTAAATACCAGCAATTACTCGAATCAACCTGTACCACGTATGGCCATGATGAAAGCCGCGTCTGCCCCGCTCGAAATTGCAGATCAGCAAATGGCTGGAGGCGAATTTAAAATTAGCGTGAATGCATCAGGTAGCATTCAATTGAAATAGCCTCGTCATTTATATACATCTCCTGCATTCAAAAACTTGAATATGAGATAAATTTTTTAGCCCGTAGCTTCAAACTGCGGGCTAAATTTCATTTGAAATAGTCTCTTCATTTTTTGCATTTTTATTACATAGTTTTTGCATAAATTTGCTAAATTTTGTCGCATATTTTTTCTTTATTTTTTTAATATGCCAATTTCAATCGAACACTTAAATTTATGGCTGTATCAGATACTTAATGTGCCTGATCAAGCCTCTAATGGCATGATGAACTATGCTATTTTTGTTGCACATGATCTTATTTACCTCATGCTTTTCATTTTTATTTTTTGTTGGTTACGCGGTAGCTTCGAAACTAAAAAATCTATTTTAAAAGCATTTATTTTTACCGCAATTACCCTAGCACTAGGTGAAACGCTCTCCTTAGTTTTCAATACTCCTCGTCCCTTTGTCATGGACGTTGGCCAAACTCTAATTGAACACTCACCTACGGGCTCTTTCCCAAGCAATCACATGAGTATTTTTAGTGCCATTGCCTTTTCTTATTACTTCTCTGAGCGTCGAGACATTGGGCGTTTTTTAATTGCTGTGGCATGGCTCGTGGCTTGGTCACGGGTTTATGTAGGCGTACATTTCCCAATTGATATGTTAGGCGGTTTCTTTATTGCTTGGCTGGTGAACTATTCTGGCCTAAAAGTATGGAATAAATATAAAGATCAAATCATGATGTGGGTGATGAATATCTATCAAAAATTATTTCGCCCTTTGATTGAAAAAGGCCTTATTAAATAAATCTTTTTTAAAATCGTGCTAAATATATTTAATATTACTGCCGTAAATCATGATTTTGAATGCAAAAAAAACAGCTCCTAAGAGCTGTTTTTTTATGCCAATTAGTAAATTGCCATATGATTGCGATGAATCATTTCCAGTGAGCGTGCTTCGCCAAGGACTTGATGCACTTTATCGGAAGCTAAGCCCTTTACGATTTCTGCAGAACGCGAACTAAAATTCACACGCCCTACTGCAATACGATGGCCATGTGTATCCACACATTCCACCACATCACCGCGCTCAAAATGCCCCTCAACGGCTTTTACCCCGACTGGCAATAAACTACGGTGATTATCACGAATAGCTTTTACAGCACCATCGTCAATCACCAAACGGCCTGCAGTTTGCAAATGTGCTGCCAACCATTGCTGGTGTGCTGTGACACGGTCATTATCGGTAATAAATAACGTGCCCAATAACTCACCCGACATTACGCGTGAAAGTACATGATCGCTATCGCCACTTGCAATAACAGTCGGACAACCTGATTTAGCAGCCAAACGCGCAGCACGAACTTTGGTTAGCATACCGCCACGACCAAACTTACCACCGCCACCAGCCATATCAAACAGGGTCTCATCCATAGCACGTACAGTATGGAACAGTTTTGCATGAGGATTTGAACGTGGGTCTGAATCAAACATGCCTTCTTGGTCCGTTAGGATCACCAAAAGGTCTGCATGAACCTGACCCGCAACCATAGCTGCCAAGGTATCGTTATCACCAAAACGGATTTCGTCTGTAGATACTGTGTCATTTTCATTGATCACTGGAATCACACGCCAGTCGATCAAGTTTTGCAAAGCATCACAAGAGTTTAAATAACGACGACGATCTGCAAGGTCATCATGGGTTAAAAGCACTTGCGCAGTTCGAATAAAACGTTGTTCTAATACACTAGACCACGTATGAATTAAACCCATTTGACCAATGGCTGCACACGCCTGAAGACTGGGTAGATCTGTGGGTCGGCTGTCTAGATTCATTCGAACCATGCCTTCAGCCACAGCACCAGAAGACACCAGAATAATCTCGTGCCCTGCATTGTGTAGATCTGCAATTTGCCCCGCCCAATGCGAGATTGCCTCTAGATCTAAACCTTTTCCGTTTGCTGTGAGTAAAGAAGATCCGATTTTAACAACGATTCTTTTGCAATCCTTAAGCTGACGCTGTCCATCTACCACTTCTATCATCTTGTCCTCAGTTACTCTTAATTATAGAGCTTAACGTACGTAATACGACTCTGCTTGATCTTCGCCATCATCTTCTTCGTCATCGTCTTCACCCAAAATACCGGCAAGACGTTGCTGACGACGCATCTCACGATACGCTTCTTTGGCAGCGATGGTTTGTTCACGTGTTTCAGCTTCAAGCTGATCACGGAATGCTTTCATTTCTGCTGCATATTCAGGGTCTTCAAGCTCGCGTTCTTGTTGCTGCTCGATTTGATCCATTAAGTAATACACAACATCTTTTGTCCCTTCACGGGTCAAACCTGAAGTTTTAAATACTGGGCCTGTCCATTGCAATTCTTCAAGAATGTGGTTACACCACTCTTCACGGCTTTCTTCTGGAAGTTGGTCTAATTTATTGAGCACCAATACCACTGGAAGTTTTGACAGTGTTGGAGAGAACTTTAATAGTTCACCCAAAATTGCTTTTGCATTATGTACAGGATCAGAACCATCAATAGGCTGAACATCGACAATGTGCAATAAAATACGTGTACGAGCCAAATGCTTCAAGAAGCGAATACCTAAGCCTGCACCTTCTGCTGCACCTTCAATCAGACCTGGAATATCGGCCATTACAAATGAACGGTGGCTATCTGCATCGACCACACCTAGGTTTGGAATCATTGTTGTAAACGGATAGTCTGCAACTTTTGGCTTCGCCGCTGATACTGCACGAATAAATGTAGATTTACCTGCATTCGGCATACCCAACAAACCAACGTCTGCCAACACTTTTAACTCAAGACGAACTTCACGGAATTCGCCTTTATTACCATGTGTGCATTGACGTGGTGTACGGTTAGTTGATGATTTGAAGTGTGTATTACCTAAACCACCATCACCACCGCGAGCAACAATCACTTTTTGGCCGTCTTCAACTAAGTCAGCAATGATGTCACCAGAATCTGTATCTACAATTGTTGTTCCTACTGGAACTGTTAGTACGACGGATTCACCGCCGCGGCCAGCACAGTTTGCGCCTGAACCATTTTTACCACGCTCAGCTTGGTATTTACGGGTATAACGATAATCTACGAGTGTGCTTGTGTCGTCGTCAGCTTGAATATAAATGCTACCGCCTCGACCACCATCACCACCATCTGGACCACCAAATGGTACGAATTTTTCACGGCGAAAACTGGCTACGCCATTGCCACCGTCGCCAGCCTCTACGGTAATGACTGCTTCATCAACAAAGCGCATCTTGCCAATCCTCTAAAAACTTTAAAACCGCCTATTCTGCCATATTTTAATGAATTTCTCGAATAGTATTATTCAGCATTCGCTGAGTATTTTTAATGAAGCACTCAATTTGACCCCAAAATCGCTGGTTGTTTTGCCATTATGAATGTCTATTTTGCTTATATTTTCGGATTTATTCATTTTACAAATCATGCTATAGCTTTTACTTATTTGTGTTCAAAGATTGCGCCCGATATAGTGCCGTGATGCTGTCATAGGGATGAGTGATGCATCATCAATCAAACAATTTTGCTCAAACTGAGCTGTCTTCTCAATTTGTACTACTCATGGCTTTAGCCTGTGGTCTTTGTGCGGGATCAGCTTATTTTAATCAGCCTCTTATTTATTCTATTCAGTACACCCTCAAAATCAGTACGGACCAAGCGGGCTTGTCTGTGGTACTGGCTCAAGTTGGCTATGGCTTAGGACTGATGCTCCTTGTACCTTTGGGTGATTTGCTCAACAAAAGAAAACTCATTGTTTGCCTAATGGTGTTTGCGGGCCTTTCACAAATACTTTTATCGTTGAGTACAACGCTGATTTGGCTGTATAGCTTTACCCTTTGCGCTACTTTTGGCGCAATCTCAGCACAAATTTTAATTCCTTTTGCATCGAGTATTAGCTCACCCGCTCAAAGTGCTGCTACAGTCGGCAAACTCATGAGTGGCTTGGTCATGGGAATTATTTTATCGCGCACATTTGCAGGTTTTGTTTCGACCTTTTGGTCATGGAATATGGTGTATTTAAGTAGTGGTATCGTCACGCTTTTATTTGCCATGCTCATGTGGCATAAGTTGCCTAACACCCAAGCCAACACGCAATTAAACATTGCAAAAATTTATCAATCCTTATTTGAGCTTGCGAAGTCGGAACCGCATTTAATTCGACGTGCCTGTGCGGGAGCTTTAGGTTTTGCCATTTTATCCATGGTTTTTACATCAATGACCTTTGTACTAGCCAACCCGCCTTATGAATTTTCAGATTTTCAAATTGGTTTGTTTGGCTTACTAGGCATCATCGGTATTTATTCATCCAGCTGGTCTGGGCGTACGGTTGGCTTAGGTAAAGAAAATAAAGTCGCACTGATCTGCATCAGTCTCATGCTACTGTCTTGCCTACCATTGGCCTTTGCCCAATTGAATATTGTGGCATACGCCTTGGGCGTACTGATGAGCTACTTTGGTCTAACCGCATTTCATGTCCTGAACCAAAATTTAGTCTATCGTATTAATCCAACTGCACGTTCACGTATTAATGCTGTGTATATGACCATTTACTTTTCGGGTGCTACCTTAGGTTCTCTAACTGCCGTATATGCATGGCAACATTGGGGCTGGTTCGGCTGTGTAAGCTGCGCATTCCTCTTTGCTCTTGGGATTTTAATCATCGATCGCCTTGATTTTAAAACGATGCAACGCACCTCAACCACGGATACCGAGTAAAGCGGATACATGTAAACACAGCGGTATTAAATTAGCGTCGTATACTCAAAACACATATTCTATGGTTGCTCAATCGCAACCATGACTACATGCCTCTAAGTTCTCGAAGCCCTGAATTTATTCGCTATTTTAATTTCAAATTGGATGTTTTTACCCAGTACGTATCGTTGCCATACAGACTAAGATACTTTAGAAACAGTTGCTTTATTCTCCAAAATATCCGGTAATTTTGTTTCAATCCAACCAATCAAATACAGTAATTTTTCAGCTGCTTGTGAACCTGTAATAGTCAGTTGGTATTCGACCTTCGGTGGCACAACTGGATAAACAGTCCGTAGAATAAAGCCATCGTTTTCGAGCATTTTCAGCGTCTGTGCCAGCATCTTTTCGCTAATGCCTTCTATCCGTTGTTTAAGTTCACTAAAGCGATGCACGCCATCATTTAAACAACGCAAGACTAACACCGACCATTTATTGGTTAAGTGCTCCAAAATGTCACGTGATGGACAATCTGTGGATAAAACTTGACCTAATAATTTACTTGAAGCGTAGTTAGCCATCAAATCTCTCCTGCTGGTAATAAACTTACTTTTTGGTACGTACTTACATTTAGTAAGTTAACAGATTACTATTTATGCATCAAGTTTATTTTTCATACAAAAACATGAGGGTTTATAGATGAAAATTGCAATCACAGGTGCAACAGGTCAACTCGGTCAATTGGTTATTCAAGCTTTATTAAAACGCGTCAGCGCGAATCAAATTGTGGCTTTAGTACGTGACCAAAAAAAAGCAACTGCTTTAGCTGAGCAAGGTGTTGAACTACGTCATTTTGATTATGATGTCCCTGAAAGCTTAGCTCCAGCGCTACAAGGGATCGACAAATTATTACTCATTTCTGCCAATGAAGTTGGCCGTCGCACACCACAGCATAAAGCAGTGATTGAAGCAGCTCAATTGGCACAGGTTCCTTATATTGCTTATACCAGTCTATTACGTGCTGACATCTCACCTTTGGGCTTAGCACAAGAACACCGTGAGACTGAAGCACTGATTCAAGCCAGTGGTCTGCGCTATACCTTGTTACGCAATAATTGGTATAACGAAAACTATCTTGCTGGCGTTGAGCACAATGTAGCATCTGGCAAACTCTTTAGCGCCACAAAAAATGGTCCGATTAGCTCAGCATCACGTGCAGATTATGCCGAAGCTGCAGCCGAAGTTTTAACAACTCAAGGGCATGAGCAAAAAACCTATGAATTAGCTGGCTCACAAAGCTTCACTAAAACTGACTTAGCAACTTATATTGCACATGCCGCATCTAAACCTGTGCAATATTTAGAAATTGATGCAGAAAGCTTTGCACAAGGCCTTACACAAGCTGGCTTGCCAGAGCCTGTGGTCAATTTAATTACTGAAGCTGATGTTGAAACTGCACATGGTGCAATGTTTAGTGACCGTACTGATTTGGAACAATTGATTGGTCGCAAAACCACAACCATACAATCCCAAGTAGAGGCCTTATTTAAATAAAATAAATGACTTGAAGCATAACTACACTGTGTAAATCACACATAGCCTACCCCATTGAGCAATCAATGAGGTTAGGCTTTTTATTTTATTATGGGTGAATATTTTTCAATGCTAAGTTCATTTGCATATCTAAATTAGCCTGAGTATCGCGTTCAGTGTTGTACATCGTCGCACGAAAGGCCGCAATATTTTGTAGTGTAATTGGATCATTTAATTGTAGCTTTGGTTTAAATTGATGATCTACATTCAAACGAACAGACTCATTAAAATCAAAATACACAGGACCATTAAACATAATTTTAACGGGAATCTGATACTGACGTTGCAAATGAAATGGCACATCTAAATGAATAGGAATGTCTAGTTTTAAAGGAAATTTCGGCAACAATCTATTTTGATAAATTAAGTCTGTTGTGGTTTCCAAAGGCATATTTTGCCGAATTTTCAATTGTGTTTGATAGTCCAAATCAACTTGAATTGGCACTTCTACTGTAAATTGTAAGTCTGCTAAATATTTGCCTTTCAATGGCAAATCCATTTGTCGCTTTAAATCTATTTGAGTATCTAAAGTGCCACGCGCATGCGCCTGTAAATAATTACCCACATGAATAATTGTAGGCAATGAATGTGATAATTGAATATTCGCTTGCTTTGCTTTTACCTGTAAAGATGCCTGTACATTTAAATAAATCCAAAACAGCAGTGCCACCAAACTGGTAATCGCAATAAAACCATATAGCCAATACTTCACGGAATAGCGTCGATCCATGCACTATTCTCCTGTTGACTGAGGAGCTTGGCGTGCCAATTTCATATCTTTGAGCGGAATAACCAGTTCACCCTGCTTAATTTTGACAGGTAAAGTATTTTGCACATCGACCGTGGCTTTAAGTGCCGTTGAAATGGGTACATTCAAATGGCCATCAATGGGGATATTGGCTTGTATTTTCGTATTTAAAGGAATATTTAAATTTTCTTTCAGCTGTGTTTTGACTGGAGCATCAAATTTTAAATGAACTTTTTGCGCCAAAGGAACGTCCATATTAATAGGTACATCGAGTTGAATCGGAATATTTCCCTTTAAAGGTAAAGTGATATCCTTTCCTAAAACCCGAACTTGAACTTTGGTATTGATGGGCATGTTTTGATTAATTTTGAGTACTTCACGAACAGGAATCGTCGTTTGAATAGGCACCTGATTATCAAAATACACTCGCGGTGTAAGTGTTTGCGTGAGTGGAATTTGCAACTGTTCTTGCATCGGAATAGATGCATTCACTCGTCCAGAAACATCGACATTGAGTGCATCGTGTATTTTCACTTCTGCTTGTAAAGGTTCTTGTAAATCAATACTAACGCTTTGATTTTCGAGTGGAATATAGATATTAAAGTGTTTAAACACCCAAATCGCGATGAGCACACCGCAAATGGAAGCCAACACAATCAATGCTAATCCACTTAGCACGTGTTTTGCCTGCAAAACCAATCCTTGTATTTTTATTTTTCAATCTTTGAGTGTGCTAAATAAATACCGCAAGGTGTGCAATTTTTTGTATGTTAATTTGCAAAATCAGTAACCGTTTGACTCTAAAAAACTCAATACTAGTTCATAAAAAGCTTCATTAGTCGTTCATCAATATATTCATCATTGTCTTGTCTTTTAAAGCTTTTTGTTCAATGCCATAGGTTTGAAAACCACATTTTTCATAAAGCTGAATGGCGGGTTTGTTGTCATCTGCAACAGTGAGTAGAATTTGTTCTACATTATTTTTGCTATATTTTATAATTGTATTGAGTAGCATCGTTGCAATGCCTTTTTGTTGAAATTCAGGCTCAATAAAAACACTCGATAAATGTGCTTTATGAGCAAATTTTGCTCCAACTTCTTGTGTTAATGTGGCTAAGCCTATGATTTTATTATTTTGATATACACCAAATACTGTCGAATTTGATAAGCAGGCTTCAAAAAATATTAATGATTTATCTAGCTCAGCCAAATACGTAGATCCAAACATTTTTGGCGATTTTTCTAAAGCTGAAAGTCTGATTGTTCTAAAATCTTGAACATCATTCATCTCTAAAGTTTTAATCTCAATGTTTAGCATATTCTTCTATTCAAAATAGTTTAACCGCGTTTAACTTAGCATAGATTAGTTGTTCAAATTCTAAAAAGCCTATACTTCAGTACTGTAAGTAAAATACGTGCACAATACGCATAAACACCCACAAGAAGCGAAAAGTTGATCCTATCAATTGTTCTTTATTTAGACTTTATGTGCATCAATCCATTCAAAAACAATCACCAAGCCATGCTTAAAGCTAAATTATCTGCAATAAAAAAGAGCCTCATAAGAGGCTCTTTTTGTACCGCACTGAACTAATTATGCATTAGTTTCAGCAGGAACTTTTGGATAGCTTACGCCGCCCATTTGTTCTGCAATACGAAGTACTTGGCAGCTATAACCAACTTCGTTGTCATACCATACGTATGCAGTTAAGCGGTTACCAGCAGTAATTGTTGCTTGCGCATCAAATACACCTGCAGTACGTGAACCAATAAAGTCAGAAGATACAACTTCAGTAGAGTTTGTATAACCGATTTGACCTTGAAGGTTAGAGTTGATTGAAACTTGGCGAAGGTATTCATTTACTTCGTCACGTTCAACTTCTTTATCCAAAGTTAAGTTCAAGATTGCAAGAGAAACGTTTGGTGTAGGTACACGTACAGAGTTACCAGTCAATTTGCCTTTAAGTGCAGGAAGCGCTTTAGCAACTGCTTTCGCAGCACCAGTTTCAGTGATTACCATGTTCAATGTTGCAGCACGGCCACGACGGTCAGCTTTATGGTAGTTGTCGATTAAGTTCTGGTCGTTAGTGAACGAGTGAACTGTTTCAACGTGACCGCCAAGAACTGTATATTTGTCATGTAACACTTTAAGTGTTGGTGTGATTGCGTTTGTTGTGCAACTTGCAGCAGAGATGATTGTATCTTCATCAAGGATGTCTGCTTGGTTCACACCAAATACAACGTTCTTCATGTCACCTTTACCAGGTGCAGTTAGAATTACGCGCGCAGCGCCTGGGCATTGAAGGTGTTGTGCAAGACCTTCAGCATCACGCCATTTACCTGTGTTATCAATCACAAGTGCATTGTTAATGCCGTATGCAGTGTAATCAACTTCAGTTGGATTAGATGCATAGATCACTTTAATGAATTGACCATTTGCAATGATTGCTTCGTTTTCTTCATCTACAGAAATTGTGCCTGCAAATGGACCGTGAATAGAGTCACGACGAAGTAAAGAAGCACGTTTTTCTAGGTCACCGTCAGATGATTTACGAACAACGATTGCTTTTAGGTTAAGACCACGGCCTAAACCAGATTGACCAATCATTAAACGTGCAAGAATACGACCGATACGACCGAAACCGTAAAGAACTACATCTTTGTTTTCTACAGATGCAGCATTACCTTGTAATGATTTAACAGCATCAGCAACAAATGCGTCGATGTCGCCGCCTTTTTCTTTAAATTCAACAGCAAGTTTGCCCAAGTCGATTTCAGCAGTACCGATATTTTCAACTTTCGCCAAAGCTTCAAGAATTGGGAATGTGTTTACTACTGAAAGTTCAACGTCTAATACGCGAGTACGACGGTGAGCTTTAAGAATTTGAATCACTGAACGGTTAATTAAAGAACGACCGTATACTGTAGCTACGATGTTTTTTTCACGGTATAACTGACCCACTAGGGCAATCATACGTTCCGCAAGTTCTTCACGGTTTTTCCAGCGACCTTGGTGCTCTGCATGTAGGGCAACGATAGTGTCTTTGCTCACAGATACGTCCTCTAATTAATTGTAAATCGAAGCTTAAATTTCAAAACCCGACAATTGTAATGGAATTATCTAAAAGATAGAATCCAAAAGCTGATATTGGAGGCTTATTTTCTTATATATTCACTATAAATTATAAAAATAGTTGTAATTATTTTTATGATTTTGTTTTAAAAGATTTTTAAAATGCATTTTAGCGCCCCTAAAATACATTTTTATTTAATCGTTTCTTTATCAATCAGTGAATTAAGCTGTTTACAATTAAAGTCCTTATCAATGTGAGTAATTTAACTCATAACTGGTTTTTTCAGCTTTTGACGCCACAGAAAAGTTAAGGTCAAAATTAATAGAGGCATTAAAGTCTTCTACATCAAAATCTGAATAGGTTTCGGGTAAGCGAAGCAAAATTGGTAAGCGTGTAATGCCATTGTCACCACAAGGAAATGCATAGTGGCGCTCATGTTCACTGAAATTATGTAAATTCTCAAACTCTAAAAAGACTGAACATTTCGGATTCTGGCGTGGTGCTTGCAAAACACTCATAAACATTTTGTGCTTCATTTGTTGCCCGAGCTTATATGCTTCAGCCAAATCACGCTCTGCTTGATTACTCTTGGTCATGCGCTTAAAGAATGAGCCTTTCTCAGCACTTTGGCGTTTCAATTTATTGATATAGATTGTCAGTTCACGGTAATCCAGCAAATGCTCTGTCATTGCAAAACGAATATCTTGCAATGGTTTCAGTGAGCGTTGATGCATGACTTCCCACTCATGTTGATTCAGAGGCACAAAAGTATCTTGTCGACGTTTTTCTAATAATTTCAAATAGCCGACCATTTTATATTCAAACAACTGCACATGCTGATTAAATACCAATGCAGGTTGTTGTTTAAACTCACGATAATACGCGAGTAATTCTGAATATAGTCGATGTACGCTTAAATATAAATAATCGAATTCTTCAATATGTGACAAATGCGATTTAATCGCTTCATAGACAGGCTTAAAAAAATCAGTGGTTAATATATTTTCAAATTTTTTCAAATGCATTTGTGCCACAACATCTGCATTTTTAGCTACAAATTGAATCGGTTCAATGAGTAATGGAATTAAAGATTTTTCGCAAACCTCTTCCAATTGCAACACGATATCCATCACATCAACATGAATTTGGCTTTGTACAGTCACCATGCATTCAATTAAAGATTTAAAGTGATCAATATATTCATTTTCTTCAGTGGCCTGCATATCCAACACGATCACATTTAAAAATGTTTGCGCTTCGATTGCCCCTTTCTCTTCGGTTAAAAAGCGTCGAATTGAATAGGGATTTTGCTCTACCTGCATTACAGGCGCGGTCACAAAAATATATTGTGAGGTTTTTACCAATTCAAAATGACGGATTTTTTGTTGCTTGCTCAAATAATATCGGAAAATCGGATGCTTCATAATGTCCGAATGGCGTTTCAACAAAGGTTTAAACCAATAACCTAATAATTGTTGCTTAATAAATACTTCAATAATAAAGCATTTAATCTGCGACTCTGTGAGCTTACGGATCCCTTCTGGTGGTGTAATCACCATACGACGAATGACTTTGGCTGCATTGAGTAAAAAAGTACGGCGAATCATTAATTTTTCGCGTTGCAACATAAAGTTTTCATCTACAGAAATCTGGTCAATTTGCTCTATCGCATTTTCCAAATAATCCGCAATTTGTGTGCTGTCTTGAATAGATTTAAGGTCTTCTAAAGATTCGCTCAGCGTTTTGGCAATATGTTGCATGCGATCATTACTAAGGCTGTGTTTTAAAATAGCCAAACTGGATGATGCTTTGTACTCAAAACCACCTGTCATGCGGTTCCAATAGATTTCTTTGCTTTTTAAAATTTGATGATCAATCTCTTCGCGCAAAGCCATGTCAGATTCTTCAAGAATCTTAGTTAAGCGCACTTCCCAATCCACATCAAGGCTAGGTTCTAGCTGCAATAATGCGGCGCGTATTTGATATGGAATACTGCTATTTTGCATGTCCTAGCCCTCAAGTTTTGTGAAATTTATTTAAGTTTAAAGCATTCGTCTTTTTATAAGCATAAATGTTAAACAGTTATCATTTTTTAATCAATAGCGTGATTCTGTCTTTGAGCGAAAAGATAAACGGTTTATCTGATTTTTAAAAAATTGCTATATTTTCGAAGACGTATCGGCTCTAAGTTTTTTTTATTTTTTTAATTGAACATTATTTCTTATCGCGATATCAATCAAAATGATATATTAATCCGTCTTGATCATTTTTGATCAATATCGCTAGATCGCTAGCTTTGAATCAGGATTGATATTTATGGATCTAAACGCTTTTGCAAAGCAGCGACATTTTTTTGCAACATTTTTTCTTTTTGCTTTTGCTTAAATACATGCACTGTACCTTCCACCATTAATAATAATACCGCGCACCAAATTGGAATATAAGTGAGCCATTCGTTGGCTTCAATACGCTCGCCCAAAACTAAAGAGGCAAAAGCCAATAAAATTGGCTCTAAATAACTAAGTAAACCAAAGATGACAAATGGCAACATGCGACTGGCTAAAATATAACTCCCTAAACCAAAAGCACTTAATATACCCAAACCAATGACTGCAAAAATTAAATGTGGAAATTGTGCAATTAAAGGAACACTATCACTATAGAAAAAGCCTAGATAAATGGCCACAGGAATAATCAGCAGTAAGTCCCACCAAAAACCACCTAAGTGATCTGTTTTATAAACACGGCGCAAAAAGAAATATAAAGGATAAGCCAAAGCAACATAAATGGTTTCCCAAGCAATACTGCCAATTCGCCATATTTCGTGCCCTACACCTAATACAGCTAAAAGCACTGCGGCCCACTGCCAATTTGTCAGCTTTTCTTTATATAAAATACAACCTACTAGCACCATAACCAAAGGCAATAAAAAATAGCCCAAGGAGACTTGCAGGCCTCGCCCATTAATAGGACCCCACAAAAACAACCACAATTGAGTGGTACACAATAAAGAGCTCACAATGAGCCAAATCAACAGTGCAGGCTGTTGCACGATTCGTTTAAAGATTGCTGTAACGTGTTTTAAATCACCTGAATACCACATAAACAGCGTTAAAAATGGCAATGTGGCCAACATGCGCCAAGCAAAAGTTTGCTCACTATCCAAGGGCTGTAAAAACTGAGTATAGAAATACAACACACCAAAAGTGACAGATGCCAAAACAGACAATGCAACGCCTTTATACATCATTCACCTCAAACAACCTCTGGATTATGCATATTCAAATGAACAGCAGACAGTATCTATATAGTGGATGATTCTAGCAAATAAAAAAACCATGCTTAAGCATGGTTTTTTTATCATTTGTTCTATAAGTTAAAATTAGTGCGGTGCTTTTTTACTTTGTTTGGTATGAATAACATCACTTAAGTCATAGCCAAGACCTTTGGCATAGTCTAAATATTCATTAATCACGTGTTGATCAGGATGTGGCACACGTGATAACACCCATAAATACTTACGGCGTGGCTCGCCCACTAAAACGGTCTGATAATCTTCGTCAATCTTTAATACCCAATAATCGCCACGACCTACAGGTAACCAACGAACGGCATCAGGCAAGAAGCTTACTTTTAATTTACTGTTAAACGGTGCGTTTTGTACAAATGCCTCACCAAGCGATGAGGTCACTTTGCCATCTTTCATCACACAGCGATTATCTACTTTGATATTGCCATTTACATTTAAAGTATATACCGCAGTCACATCACGATCGCACTTATTTTGAAAGACCAGTGGTTTACGGGCCACTTCATACCAAGTGCCCAAATAACGATCAAGCTCAACACGCTCCACCACAGCCAAAGGTTTGGTTTGAGCATAAGCCATAGTGGCAGCCCCTAAGCCCACCACTACCGCACCACCTACAACAATTTTTGCCAATCTAAAGCCAGCTTTTGGGAGATGATTTATCATAAATAAAGTCCTACGTTTTTATATAAATAGATTAAGTTTGATTCAAAAAACATATTTAAGCTCAAATTTTCCTACTTACAATAACGCGTGAAAATCGACCATGTGTCTAAATTATGTAATGATCTACATCTCCCTAAGAACTAAAAATCATTGTAACAACTGTGATTTTAGGCGCAAAATCTCGTCTCTAAGTCGTGCGGCTTGCTCAAACTGAAGCTCTTTCGAGGCTTTCAGCATTTCCTTTTCCAACTTAGCCATGTGTTTAGCCAAGAGCTTTGGATCTGACAGCAAATGTTGTTCATCTGCACTTAAAGCTTTCGCTTGCTCATCAATTTTCGCATCGACTTGATCATCTGTAAGCACTTCACCTGTATCAATTTCTTGCGTCACTTTACGTACTGCACTACGTGGCACAATGCCATGAATTTGGTTAAATTCGATTTGCTTAGCACGACGTCGGTCTGTTTCGTCTATTGCTTTTTGCATTGAATCCGTGATTCGGTCTGCATATAAAATTGCTTTACCATTTAAATTACGTGCTGCACGGCCAATGGTTTGAATCAGTGATCGCTCTGAACGCAAGAAGCCTTCTTTATCGGCATCTAAAATGGCCACCAGCGAGACTTCTGGCATGTCCAAACCTTCACGCAGTAAGTTAATCCCTACAATGGCATCGTAGATGCCAGAACGTAGTTCATGAATAATTTTTGTCCGTTCAACGGTATCGATATCTGAATGTAAATAGGCAACTTTCACGCCATATTCTTTTAAATAGGACGTTAAGTCTTCTGCCATGCGTTTGGTCAGTGTAGTCACTAACACGCGTTCATTTAATTCTCGACGATTGTTAATTTCAGATAACACATCATCTACCTGTGTCAGCACAGGTCGGATTTCAATGGTTGGATCGACTAAGCCTGTTGGTCGTACCACTTGCTCGACAATTTGTTCAGATTTTTCTAATTCATAGCGTGCAGGTGTGGCACTCACATAGATCGTTGCAGGTACTATTCGTTCCCATTCTTCAAATTTCATTGGACGATTGTCCAAAGCACTCGGTAAACGGAAACCATAGTTCACTAGGTTTTCTTTACGTGAGCGGTCCCCTTTATACATTGCACCAATCTGTGGCACCGTCACATGCGATTCATCAATGATTAATAAAGCATCCTCTGGAATATAATCAAACAAGGTCGGTGGAGCTTCTCCGGCAGGACGGCCTGATAAATGACGTGAATAGTTTTCAATGCCATTGGTATAACCCAATTGTTGCATCATTTCTAAATCATAACGGGTGCGTTGTTCAATCCGCTGGGCCTCGAGCAATTTATCGTTGGCTCTAAAAAAGCCCAAACGTTCGGTGAGTTCTTCGCGAATAGTATCTATGGCACGGCGTAAATTATCTTTTGGCGTCACATAATGGCTTTTTGGATAAATTGTGATGCGTGGAACTTTGCGTACCATTTTGCCTGTGATCGGGTCGAACCAACGGATCGAATCGACTTCATCATCAAACAACTCAACCCGAATTGCATACTGATCCGATTCTGCAGGGAAAATATCTAAAATTTCACCGCGGATACGATAAGTACCACGTAAAAACTCTAGCTCATTGCGGGTATATTGCATTTCAACTAAACGACGAATGAGATCATCTCGATTCAATCGATCGCCCTGCACAATATGCAATAACATGCTCATATAAGCATTTGGGTCACCCAAACCATAAATTGCCGATACTGATGCAACAATAATCGCATCTTTACGCTCTAAGAGCGCTCGCGTTGCCGATAAACGCATTTGATCAATATGATCATTAATTGAAGAATCTTTTTCGATAAATGTGTCCGATGAAGGCACATAAGCTTCTGGCTGATAGTAGTCATAATAACTGACAAAATATTCCACGGCATTATGCGGAAAGAACGACTTGAACTCACCATATAACTGCGCAGCCAACGTTTTATTATGCGCCATAATAATGGTTGGTCGCTGTGTGCGTGCAATCACATTGGCCATGGTATAGGTCTTACCTGAGCCTGTTACCCCCAATAGCAACTGATCATGCATACCTTGCTCCACCCCTTGCACCAATTTTTCAATGGCTTGTGGCTGGTCACCGGCAGGTTCAAAATTTGTGACTAATTCAAATGGCTGGGGATCACTCATAGGATTCGGCTTATTCTCGGACTAAACATCAATATCAATTATGAGGGCTAGTTTAAGCGATACAACGTTGCCTTGTAACATTCATGTGTAAAAAGTTCAGCCTTGTATTGAACCATCACAGCAGTCCATTCAATATCACAACGCTTTGATATGTGGCGCATGCATGCCTATTTTATTTAGCGGATCAAATGACACCCCATTTTCAGCAAATTTATAGACCTAAATGCCTATAAATCAGAAAAATAATCTGTTCATGACTTGACCAAGTCATCAAGCAATTGCACCATGAGATGAAACCACAGCATAAGTGAATACGAATGACTTACCATTACCATGACGAAAGTATTGTGAAATCTTTACCAGAAGATACCATCTTCGTATTCGGCAGCAATTTAGCAGGTCAACATGCTGGTGGTGCTGCACGAACAGCTCAACAGCATTTTGGCGCACTGAAGGGCGTGGGCCGTGGTTGGTCAGGACAAAGCTTTGCTATTCCAACCATGAATGAACATCTACAACAAATGCCACTCTCACAAATTCAGCACTATGTTGATGACTTTAAGATTTACACTAAAAATCACCCAAAACAAAAATACTTTTTAACCTCTATCGGCTGCGGTGTTGCGGGTTATACGGTTGAAGAAATCGCACCGATGTTTAAAGGTATTTCACATAATGTGATTTTCCCTGCGTCTTTTCGTGCTTTTGTTGAGCGCCCACTCCCTAAACTTAGCAAAAAACTCCTGCATACAATCTTCCGTGATTCCGTGATTTTCGCTCCTGTAAGTGACGAACTAATTGATGTCTTAGCGCTGACAGACAATGAAAAAAGCTTGGCCAGAATTTTGCTCAATACGCAAATGTATCCTACTGACAGTAATGGTCGTGATCGTGTATTTGAAATCGCAGATATTTTGCATAACTTAAACGGCAAAATTTTCGAATTTCAAAGTAATTCCGAAGGCCCAATGATTTTTGGTGGCGTCATTTTGTCGTTATTGGAGCTGTACAATATTAACGAAAAAGATTTTGCCGATATTTGGTTAGGAGAGCGTGAAATCATGCCGCCAAAGCCCGCCCATAAAGCAAAAAAATAGATCAAAAAAAGCCAATCTCACCGATTGGCTTTTTCGTAATTTTCAGTTATTTTTGTGACTTGAAGCACACTTTAAAATAATACATTTCAAGCCAAAGCCTGAAGTCCATCTGCTCTCGAGTTCATCATGATTCATCAAGACAATGCTATTTTTAATATGTCACCCATTCCACTTTGGTTGGAAGACTTTAGCGCAGTCAAAAAACAGCTACAGCAGTGGCGTGAAGATGGTATTGAAAACTTGGCCGAACATTTGTCACAAAACTTAGATTTAGTTCGAGAAAGTGTTAAAAAAATTAAAATATTACACGTCAATTCACAAACATTAGCCCTTTACGAAGCTACTGATTTTGGTCATTTATGTGCGCATTTGGATCAGATTTTTCAACAAGAAATGTTACACACACATATTGATGAACTGGTACAACTGTGGGAAGGCAAAACGCACTATATCAATACCGCAGTCAATTACACGATTCATGGCACACGTTTAGATATTCAACTCCGTTGTACAATCCTGCCCGATTATGCAGATGATTGGTCACAAGTATTAATTAGCACAGAAAATATTACGCCTTACCAAAATGCACGTCGCTTAGAAGAAAAAAACCGCCAATTGGCAGAAGCTCGCTTTATTTACTCCCCAACCTCACTTTGGGTTGAAGACTTTAGCCAAATCAAAAAACGCTTAGACCAATTACGTCATATTGGTATCGAAGACTTCACCACATTTTTAGATGTACACCCTGATTTTATTCAGCAATGCATCAAAGACATTATCATTTTGGATGTGAATCAGGCGACGCTCGATTTGTTTGGTGCACCTGACAAATCCAGTATTTTACAAAATACTCATAAAATTTTTGCCAAAGAAATGACTCAAACATTTCGTGCCCAGCTGTTAGATTTATGGGCAGGTAAAATTCACCATCAACATGAAGCCATCAACTATGCCCTAGATGGAAGCATTCGGCATGTGCTCTTACAATTTACCGTTTTTCCGGGCTTTGAAGATTGCTGGAGTACCGTGCAAGTCGCTTTGGTTGATATTACCGCGCGTAAAAAAGCCGAAAATTATTTAGAATATCTGGGCAAACATGATGCCCTAACCAAGCTCTATAACCGCAGTTTTTATATTGATGAGATCAACCGCTTAGAGCGCAGCCAGCAACGGCCTGTCTCATGTATTTTTATCGACTTAAATGGTTTAAAAAATATCAATGATCAATTTGGGCATGATGCAGGTGATGAACAACTACGCCGTATGGGGCATGTATTAAATCAATTAATACTCAATACCCAATATAGTGCTTCAAGAATTGGAGGAGATGAGTTTGTATTGCTACTGCCAAATGCAGATGAAACTTCGTTGCACAGTTGCCTCAACAGCTTGCAAGAACTGATGCATGTCGACAATCAATTCCACTCGAGCCATCCTATCAGTCTTTCGATTGGGCATGCATGCTCACTAAAAGATGAACGTGTTGAAGACACAATGAAACGAGCAGATGCAGTGATGTATCAGAAAAAGAACGCCTACTATGCAATGCTAAATGCTAAATGCTAAATGCTAAAAAAATTAAACGCTATGAAATGATCAATGTAAAAAAACCTGCATAAATGCAGGTTTTTTATTAACGCTTGCCCATTGAACGACGCGTACCACGAGGAGGCATCCAAGTACGGTCGGCATAGTTTTCTGGCTTTGGACGGACTTGATTATGCGCTGAATCTTGTTGTACTTGGTCATCAACAACCATAGGAAACGGAAGTTTCGCTATAGCTTTTTTCTTGGGAGGATTTTGGGTGCTCATGTGATTTACTCAATCAATACTGCACATATTGTACAAAAAAAATAGCTTTCATGCGCTATCCTTTGCACTTGAAACTCAAAAAAGAAAATCAACCTATCTGAGTTGTTGCGCTTTTCGAGTCCTCAAACGAGGATTATAATGACGCATATTAAGCGTCAGTACATTATAAAATTAAAATGATGCTATTTTTACATTTACATAACTAAACATATAAACCGCAAAAAATACCACATAAATGCGTTGTTTTAACAGGAGAACTACTTAATCATTCGCTTTAAGAAACAATAAATTAATCACGTTATTTGCATAATGCAAACTTAGAAAAATTATTAGCAATATACGGACACGGAGTCCTGACAATGAATAAAACATTATTATGTATCGCCACATCTTGCATGACTTTGCCTATGCTTGCACATGCAGAATCCCCTTACTTTAGCTTCAAAGATGGCAATGGATTTAAGCGTTTTTCTGTTTCAGTCGGCGCATTGCATGTGATGCCACAAGGTAAAGCACAGCCATTTCAGGTCAATACCATTGTTGATGAAGGTACAAAGGCGAAAGTTGGCGACGTATTGGGTAGTTCCGTGGTTGATGCCATTGATACATCGGTCAGTGGCGCCTCAACCAAAAAAACTTTGCTTTCTACACTGCTCAAAAGTGAAGAAGCCATTCTAAACACAGGAATTACTCAACAAGGTTTAGTGTCATTTAAAGGCACTGATGGCAAACAGTACCTCAAAGGTAGCGTAGCAGGCGAAGCTGAAATTGATGGCTTATCTGCTTGGAGTAACCCTGGGACAGGTTTAGAAGCCGATAGCGTAACTACACTCGGCATTATGACCAACTACTTTTTTACCGATAATCTTTCCTTAGAAATGAAAGCTGGGATTCCGCCTAAGGTCGATTTAAATGGTACAGGTAAAATTTATGCACCGCTCAGCGGGGTTGCTACACCAAGTAGTGTAGGTTCAATTTTAGGTGATTTACCACTGAAAAAAGACATTGAAATTACAGATTTAGCTGCACATGGTGCTGCCGCTTCTGCACGTGCATGGACACCTGCTGCTGAGTTGCAATATCACTTTGGTAAAACGGGCGTAAACAAATTCCGCCCTTATGTAGGCGTCGGTGTCATGTATGCTTATTTTAATGAGCTAGAAATGAACCCACAAATTAAGCAAGATTTGGTTAACGCTGGCCACATGATTGCCAATATTAAAGATGGAAAAGCAGGTGCCGCGCTTGATGGCAAACCAAGTAGTGCGAATCCTCAAGTCGATTTAGAAGCCTCTAGTGCTTTCGCACCTGTTGCAACTGTTGGTTTTACTTATGACTTTAATGACAAATGGTTTGCTGTAGGCTCTGTGTCTTATGCTCATCTAAAAGGTGATACAACAATTACGGTCAGTGATGCAACCAAAGGCGAACTTATTCGCTCTACAGCAGATATCGACATTAACCCTATTTTGGCATACGCAGGTGTAGGCATACGCTTCTAAGCTAAATGCCCTTCTGCTCTAATCTAAGTTAGCTCATCAACAAGACAGCACCTGCTGTCTTGTTTGATTTTTATGACAAACTCGCATAACAAAATTTTATCATCAGGTGAAATTTAATTAATCCCTTCACACACTGTATTGGCTTAAAATAACGATATTATTTTCATAATGACCATGCCAATGACAGATACTCGATTTTCCAAGCCTCTGATTTATATGTTAATTGGTAGTGCATTTATTTTGGCTTTGTCCTTAGGGATTCGCCATGGCTTTGGATTATATTTGGTCCCAATGAGCCATGAATTTGGCTGGGGGCACAATGTTTTTAGCCTTGCGATTGCCATGCAAAACCTCATTTGGGGTGCAGTTCAGCCCATTACAGGTGCATTTGCCGACAAATATGGTAGCAAGGTTGTAGTAGCTATTGGTGGCGTACTGTATGTCATTGGCTTACTCCTTATGGCGATTAGCTCCACTGGGCTTTTGTTAAATCTGAGCGTTGGCTTAATTTTAGGTTTAGCACTCTCAGCAACCTCTTTTCCTGTTTTATTGTCTGCTGTAGGGCGTGCAGCCCCGCCTGAAAAGCGTAGTCTTGCCATGGGGATTGCCAGTGCAGCGGGTTCATTTGGGCAATTTATTATGCTTCCATCAACCCTATTGCTATTGCAGCATATCGGTTGGTCAGCGGCTCTGGTGGTCAGTGCCATTTTGGTTGCACTCATTGTTCCTTTGGCTTGGATGCTTAAAGCACCTATTTATGTCGACCCAAATGCTTCTGCGCAAAGTCCGCATCTGAGCTTAAGCTTTAAACAAATTTTAGTCATTGCAAAACAGCACAAGCCTTTTTGGTTTCTCTCTTTGGGTTTCTTTGTCTGTGGTTTCCAAGTGGTGTTTATTGGGATCCATTTACCCGGCTATTTAAGCGATCACGGCTACAATGCCACCACAGGTACAATCTTTCTGGCCTTGGTTGGGCTATTTAATATTGTAGGCACATACGGCGCAGGCTGGTTAGGTGGCAAATATTCTAAGCCTCATTTGCTGATGTTGTTATATGGTTTACGGGGTATCGCAATTATCGGGTTTTTATTGTTGCCTTTAAGCACATGGACAATTTATGCCTTTGGTGTCACGATGGGCTTATTGTGGTTATCTACAGTCCCTTTAACCAATGGTATTGTGGCCAATATGTTCGGAGTTAAATATTTAACCATGCTCAGCGGTATTGTATTTTTCACCCATCAAGTTGGCTCATTTTTTGGCGGTTGGCTGGGTGGCCTGAACCATGACATGACAGGCAACTACAATATGGTGTGGGCTTTTTCCATTCTACTGAGTGTGTTTGGTGTATTGGTGCATTTCTGGGTTACTGAGGACACTGTCGTTCATGAATAATTCAATGTTTTGGCTCAAACTTTCAATTTCAGCAGGTATTGCAGTGCTATTTGGTCTTTCCATTATTTTATGGATGCAAACCCCTGCCTTGTTTAATGACTTCCAACAAGCTTTTTGTGCGCATTAATTCAATTTAGCAAAAAAAACCTAGCTAAAAGATGTCAAAAACTTGACATTTTTTAGCTGTTTTTAAGGATATTTTTGCAAGAAAGACTAAAAGAAAATAAATCATTAACTTAAGATATTTTTTTTCATTTTTCATAAACTTATCTTATTTTTTAATTTCTCAACCTCCATGATATTTCATAGATTTTGTTTATCCAAATACAACATCTGTGAAATAAAAATGACAGCGTTAACCCAACTTTCTCAAGCAATACACGATGCCCCTCGTTGGCACCAAGCAGATCAATTTCAAAACCCAGCAGACATCCAAATTGTACCCTTAACAGGTGAGGCACTCGGTGCCGAAGTCTATGGCCTAGATGCAAAAAAAGCACAAGCAGGCGAAACAATTTATCGCCTAAAGCAAGCCTTGGCTGAGCATCTGATTTTAATTTTTAAACAGCAAAGTTTAGATGATCTTCAGTACCTTGCTTTTGCCAGTTACTTTGGTTCAATCTTTCGCCCAAGTGCCGACACACCAGTCTTGGCGACGCAAAAAGAAACAGGCACTCCACCAGATGTCGTCCCTGTGTCCAACGCAGTCGGTCAAGGTGACTATACTGGCCACGGTGAACTAACGCCACATGCTGATCATCAATGGACACCTCTGCCTTCCTTTGGCTCTTTACTTTATGCCATTGAACTGCCACAAGATGGTGGCCAAACCTCTTGGTATAACACCATTAAAGCCTATGATGCCTTAGATGACGCAACTAAACAGCATATTGATCAGCTACAGCTCATTACCTATAATCCTTTTGTCCGTATTGCACAAAACAAAGTACAAGATCCAAGTGCAGGTTATGGCGTATTTCCACGCTATCGTTTTAAAGACCAACCAATTGTTGGCGATGCCTATGCCCACCCACTGGTGAGAGTCCATCCAGAATCAGGCCGTAAAGCACTTTGGCTCAGCACGCATAATGAAGTTGAGCTGGTCAATTATGATGATCAAGCAGGAAGTGAGCTGATTGCACAATTACGTGAGCATCTATTAAAACCTGAGTTTCGTTATGAGCATCAATGGTCAACGGGAGATATTGTATTTTGGGACAATCAAGTCACTTTGCATTCACGCCGTCCATTTCCATCGGAGCAACGCCGTTTGCTTAAACGTATTAGCTTAGCTGGAGGTCGTCCGTTTTAATGCTTTAGCATTCAATCTCATGTGCAATAAAAACAAGCTAAAACAATAAGAAATATTTCAATCCGCGCGCACCATACAGTAAAACAATAACCATCCTGTATGGTGCTTAATTTTTTAATTCTTTATTTTTTAAATCTGCATTTTATTTCGCATTGGCTTTATAAAATGCGTCAATAGCATTTACCATTTGATTTAATCCTGGTTGCTCTAAAGGATAATGCCCTGCATTTTTTAAAATGACTGTTTTTACAGGTACATGCTGAATCCGCTGCAAAAATAGCTCACTCAGGGCAAGTGGCGTCCAACGGTCCTTCTCTGGCTGTGTTAATAAGATTGGCGCGACCTTAAAGTCTTCAGGTGCAATGGCGGGCGTATAATTTAAATACGAATCTAAAAAAGCCACCGAAACCGTATTACCTGCAGAGCTTTTATCGGCCAAAAATACATCTAATGCTTGCGGGTTATTCACCAAAGCTGACATTTTACTCACCCAACGAATGGGAATTTTTGTATTTTTAAAAGCTGATTTAGACGTCCAACTTGCGGTCGTCGAACCGACACGGCTCATCCATTTATTTATGGAAATTTGATCTCTCACTTCAAGGTTTTGTGGGTCTAAAAACGTCATCCCCGCAATGGCTTTAATATGTTTATTTTCTGCTGCTACATCGTAGGCCAGCTTCCCACCTGCACTTAATCCATAAAGAACAATGGGACGGCTGTCTTGAGCTTGCTCATTTACAATCAGTTCATGACCTACCTGCACCCAATCGTCATATAAAATATTAATACCAGCGCCAACCTGTGTCATACCATAGCCTGGCAAATCAATCGCAATGACCTCATAACCACGCTTAGCGAGCTGTCCACCTAAAACCAAATTAAGTTGGCGCCCATTGGTTCCCACCCCATGAAATAAAATGACTTTGATTTTAGCTTTAGGATTACGAAACGTATCTAAATGAATATTATGACCTTGCCATGCCCACCATTCCTCTGTGGGTAAATGATTGGGGCTTAATTGAAATTCTTTGGGTAAGAACTGTTCTATCTCTTGCCATGCATGTTGCTGACTATAAGTCATTTGCATTGGGTCTTTGACATTCGTTTTAGCCATGGCTGTATTTGCACAGATCAACTCTAATAACATTAGACACAGCACACCCCATGATGCTAAACGTATTTTATCCGTCATCTATGACCTATCCAATTCTATTTATACCGATTGATCTACCCATACTATTTTTTCCATCGCATTTGTACGATGTAATTTTTATGCACTTTTCGTGTTTTTTTAGTGAAGCTAAGTCTATTTTTCTTGGCTTAAACATCTAAATAAAAGGCATAAAAAAACCCGCCGTAGCGGATTCTTTTAGATAAGCTAGACTTAGAACAAACGGTTCATACCATTTAAGGTTGCCACACGGTAAGCTTCCGCCATCGTTGGGTAGTTAAATGTTGTTTCTACAAAATACTTAATGGTATTGTTCGGACTGTTCATCACAGCCTGACCAATATGGATAATTTCGGCTGCGTTATTACCAAAGCAATGTACGCCCAAAATTTCCAAAGTATCACGGTGGAACAGAATCTTTAATTCGCCTACTGTATCGCCCGTAATTTGCGCACGTGCCAAATGACGGAAAGACGCCTGACCCACTTCGTACGGAATTTTTTCTTCAGTTAACTGTTGCTCAGTTTTACCAATTGAAGAAATTTCCGGAATAGTATAAATACCTGTCGGGATAGACGTTACAGGTTTTAAGCCTTCTTCGCCGCTCATGTTTCCGCCTGCATTACGACCTTGGTCATAAGCAGCAGAAGCCAGTGATGGCCAGCCAATCACGTCACCTGCAGCATAGATATTTTCAACTTCGGTTTGGTATTGCTCATTGACTGTCAATTGACCACGGCTATTTGGTTTTAAGCCCACGTTTTCTAGACCTAAACCGTCAGTATTACCTGAACGACCGTTACACCACAAAATCGCATCAGCTTTAATTTTCTTACCACTTTGTGTATGCATCACAACATGATCATCAAAGGTTTCTAAGAAATCGATTTGCTCGTTATGACGGATTAATACACCTTGTTCACGCAAGTGATAAGACAAGGCATCTGAAATTTCGTCATCCAAATAGCTCAGAAGCTTGTGCTGCGTGTTGATCAAATCAACTTTATGGTCTAGACCAATAAAGATTGATGCATATTCACAGCCAATCACCCCTGCGCCGTAAATAATGATTTTCTTAATTGAGAAATCTAGATCCAAAATTTTGTCTGAATCAAATACACGTGGATGGTTAAAATCTAAAATATCTGGACGGTATGGACGCGAACCTGTTGCAATCACTAATTTTTGGAAAACAAGCGTTTCTGTCATGCCATCAGCACTAAATACCATCACGGTATTTTTGTCTTGTACGTATGCACGACCATGATAGATATCAATTTTATTGCGATCATAAAAACGTGAGTGCGTATCAACTTGAAGTTGAATCACTTTGTGTGCATTACGAAGCACTTGCTTCATAGTGAACTGTTTCCATTCACCCACTTTTTGGAACATTGGATCACGCTGGTAGCGAATAATGCTCGATACGGTTTGACGTAAAGCTTTACTTGGAATCGTACCTACATGTGTACAGTTACCGCCAAGTTGCTCACGCATATCCACAATCGCGACGCGCTTACCAGATTTCGCAAGTTTCATTGCAGCGCCTTCACCCGCAGGGCCCGAGCCGAGAACTACCGCATCGTACTTCACGAAATTCCCACTAACGACCTCTTTTTTACGTGGCATTCAACGCTCCTTAAAAAATCAAAAAATTCAAAAATGCTTCTTTCTGGCCTATATTATGACGCAAATATTGTGCTTTTGCTGTATTTAGCTCACACATATTAGATGATAACAACATTTTTTAAATGAATATCGTTTTTCCCCCATTTAAGCTTAACTCGGCTATAATATTGGGACTTATTTTCGTATCTCTCCCCGTCTGAAACAGTGGAAAAGTTGAATATGTCTGAAAACCGTAAACCTGAACAGGGTGTCAAACTTCGTGGCGCAGAAAAAGTCGCTCGTATACCTGTAAAAGTTATTCCTACGGTTGAAACGCCACGTAAGCCAGACTGGATCCGTGTAAAAATGTCTGCACCAGAAGAAGTGCAGCGCATTAAAACCACATTACGTGCCCAAAAATTACATACCGTATGTGAAGAAGCAGCTTGCCCGAATTTACCTGAATGTTTTGGTGGTGGTACTGCAACATTTATGATCATGGGCGATATTTGTACGCGTCGTTGCCCATTCTGTGACGTGGCCCATGGCCGTCCAAATGCGCTTGATCCTGATGAACCGCGCCACATGGCAGAAACAATTTCAAATTTAGGTTTGAAATATGCCGTAATCACCTCTGTAGACCGTGACGATTTACTCGATGGTGGTGCACAGCACTTTGTAGATTGTATTAAAGAAACACGTGAACTTAGCCCCAAAACACTTTTAGAAATTTTGGTGCCAGATTTCCGTGGCCGTATGGATATTGCGCTTCGCATTATGACTGAGTGCCCGCCAGATGTGTTTAACCACAACATCGAAACGGTGCCTCGTCTATACAAAGCAATGCGTCCAGGTTCTGACTACCAGCACTCTTTAGACTTGCTCAAAATGTTTAAAGAATACTGCCCTGATGTGCCAACAAAATGTGGTTTGATGGTGGGTATTGGCGAAACTGAAGAAGAAGTGATTGCACTTTTAGATGATCTTCGTGCACACGATGTCGACTACGTAACAATTGGTCAATATCTACAGCCGTCTAAAGAACATGCCCCTATTGACCGCTTTGTAACACCTGAAGAATTTGAACGCTACACAGCGCATGGCCAAAAACTTGGCTTCAAAAATATTTGGGCAGCGCCAATGGTTCGTTCAAGCTACTTTGCAGACCGTCAATATTACGGCGAGCCTGTACCAGCTGTACGTCGTAAAACTGATCCTGCTAAAAAAATTGCTGTGCAAACGATTGAAGCTTAATGTTTTAAGTTTCTTTAAAGTACACTAAATATAAAAGCCCTCTGATATAGAGGGCTTTTATATTGCGCATGAATTACTTACTGCAAGGCCAACACAGCCTAATTACCTAAAAATACATTTCTAAAACATAAAAATATTGTGTAACGCTCATTTTTTATTCAGCCTTAAAACATACATTTTTGCTCTGCCAGATTTTGAGCATTAAGTCTTTATAACTGCACGACATAATATATTTAAAACAACAGCACATTGTTTTTTAGTCCTTAAATGTGACCGTGCTGATGCACTATCAGGCGTAAGCCAAAGGAGCACAGTTCTATGCTATTTCTGCTTTGCATTATTTTACTGATTGCAGCCTTATGGGCTATTTTCTTTTTTGAGCTCTCTCGTATTGCTGGCAGTGCCACGCTAATCATACTGTCTTTAATTGTAGCGTGGGTCAGCCCTTGGTCACTTTTGTTGGGTTTAGCGCTAATCCTCATTAGCTTGCTGGTACTTATTGAGCCATTACGTATGCGCTTTATTAGCCAACCAGCTTATAAAACCCTAGCCAATGCCATGCCTAGCATGAGTAGCACAGAACGTGAAGCTTTGGATGCGGGTACCAGTTGGTGGGAAAAAGAATTGTTTATGGGAGCGCCAGATTGGAAAAAATTTGATGCTTATCCCTATCCAGAGCTCAGCGCAGAAGAACAAAGTTTTTTAGACAATGAAGTCGAGCAACTTTGTAAGATGGTCAATGAATGGGACATTCATCATCAATATAAAGATTTGCCCCCTGAAGCATGGCAGTTTATTAAAGATAACGGATTTTTAGGACTGATTATTCCCAAAGAATACGGTGGCCGTGAGTTCAGCTCTTTTGCGCAAAGCCGTATTATGAGCAAAATCGCTTCACGCTCATTAACAACAGCTGTCAGCTGCATGGTGCCAAACTCGCTTGGCCCAGGTGAATTATTGTTGCACTACGGTACAGATGAACAAAAAGATCGCTATTTACCCGGCTTAGCCAAAGGAACAGAAATACCTTGTTTTGGTCTAACTAGCCCAGAAGCTGGTTCAGATGCAGGTGCAATACCTGATACTGGCGTGGTGTGTTATGGCGAATATGAAGGCCAGCAAGTGCTGGGCTTAAAAATGAATTTCTCCAAACGTTGGATTACCTTAGCCCCAGTAGCCACCGTAATTGGCTTAGCATTTAAGCTATACGACCCAGAGCATCTGCTTGGAGATACAGCAAAAATAGATTACGGCATAACCTGTGCACTTTTACCTGCAAACCATGATGGTGTAAAAACTGGTGCACGCCACAATCCAGGCTCACCGTTTATGAATGGTACCGTTGAGGGTAAAGATGTATTTATACCATTAGACTGGATTATCGGCGGGGTCAAAAATGCAGGCAAAGGCTGGCGTATGCTGATGGAATGCCTTGCAGTAGGTCGTGGTATTTCTCTACCCGCTTTGTCTACGGCGGCTAGTGAAATGAGTTATTTAAATGTTGGGGCATTTGCCAAAGTTCGCCAGCAGTTCAAAATCTCTGTGGGCAAGTTTGAAGGCGTACAAGAAGCATCCAGTGATATTGCCAGCGATGCTTATATGTTGGAAGCTTTCCGCTATATGGTGACGTGTGGCTTAAACCAAGGTGGCAAACCTGCTGTCATGACTGCCATGGCCAAATACTATGCCACTGAAACCATGCGCCGTGTAGTCAATCACGGCATGGATATTGTTGGCGGTCGTGCCGTACAGCATGGTCCACGCAACTTTCTAGCACTAAACTATCAAGCCATTCCTGTCTCAATCACTGTAGAAGGTGCCAATATTCTGAGTCGCTCACTCATGATCTTTGGACAAGGTTCCATGCGTTGTCATCCCTATTTATATGAAGAACTGCAACTACTGCAAGCAGAAGACAGTTCGTCGGCTTTAGCTGAGTTTGACACATTATTGTTTAAGCATTTGGCTTATACCTTTAACCGTACCGCACGCGCCTTTGCTTATGGCTTTACTGGCGGCTCGAGCCAAGCCTCTGAACATGTTGATGAATTTACAGCACCTTATTACAAAACCATTAATCGCTTGAGTGCGGACTTTGCACTTACTGCAGACATGTGCCTCGGCTTACTGGCAGGCGATATTAAACGTAAAGAAATGCTCTCAGGACGTTTAGCAGATATGCATTCATATATGTTTATAGCCACCTCAATTTTAAAATTTTACGAACATGGTTCAAAAACTGAAGATGAACAGCTGCATGCACAATTGGCATTAGATAAAGCGCTGTATCAGGCCCAAGAAGCTTTTTATGGCCTGTTTGAAAATTTCCCAATCCGCCCAGCAGCAATGTTAGTGAAATTCATCTGCTTCCCATTTGGTCGTCCACTCAACAAACCAAGCGACGAGTTAAAAAGAAAGGTGGCCGAAGCATTTATGCAAGACAATGCATTCCGTCAGCAACTAAAACAGCATGTGCACTATTCTGTAGAAGCACATGATGTGAATGGACGGATGGAGGCTGCATTTTTACAATTGCTCAGCATTGAACCGCTATGGGATAAATTTAAAAAAGCAGAATCGAAAGGTCAATTTAAAGGTCTAAGTTTTGAAGAACACCTTGCAGATGCTGAAGCCACTGGGTTTATCAGCGCAGAAGAAGCGCAAAAGCTGAAAGCCTATAACATTCAGCGTTATGACAGCATGCTGACTGATATTTTTGATACTGAGCTTAAGCATGAGTTGGAACTGGATAACCCGCATGCTCAAGCTGATCACGTAAATAAAAAACAGGCAGAAGATGAACCTGAAGCGTTTTTAAGGTTCTAAATTGCATCTTTTAAGTGTTGTTTAAAGGTCTAAAATTCAGCAGCCATCCGCTGCTGAATTTTTAGGTCTAAGACCATCAGCCAATGGTTTCGCCCAAAGATAGGTATAGGCTATAGATGTAAAATAAAATATAGAGGGTAAAAATGTCTCAGCAAGATTATGAAAATGGTTTAAAAGTACGTATCGAAGTCATGGGTGACAGCTTTGTCAAACGCGCACAAGACAATACTGTGCCGTTTACTCAACCTTTGCAGGACTGGATTAATGAACATGCTTGGGGCTCAACATGGCAACGTGAAGGCGTTTTACCGCGTAAATACCGCTCGCTAATTACCATTGCATTTTTAACTGCACAAAAAAGCCCAACTGAACTAAAAGGCCATGTCCGTGGCGCACTCAATAACGGCGCAACAGTAGAAGAAATTCAGGAAGTGCTACTGCATAGCCTGCCATACTGCGGTGCACCAGCAACTCAAGAAGCTTTTCGTGCGGCTTTAGAAGTGATTAACGAATACCAAAAAGCGGAATAAAGCGCTGCTAAAAATTATAAAAAACCGCAGCTGACTGCGGTTTTTTAATTTCTGATTTTCAAATTCTTTAAGATAATTCAATTTGATTGATTTTCTCTAAGCTCTGCACAGCAGCTGAAAAATCTAAAGACTGCGCTTGTGATTTTTCAATTAAGGCAAACTGCTCTTGCATCATACGCATGGCTGGCAACTGAAGCTGTTCCTGCTGAATTAAATCAATAGCGATGCCAATATCTTTTTGCAGTAAATCCAATGCGAAAGTTTTATTGAAGCTACGGTTTAACACACGCTGCGCCATAATATTTTCCGACATGCTGCTTTTGCCGCTGGAATGGTTAATGCAGCTCAGTGCAGAAGCTAAATCGACGCCTTTCGATTTCAATACCGTTAAGCCTTCTGCCAATGCCCATAGATGCGTCGCCATCAGCGTATTGTTGACCGCCTTTACAGCAAAGCCTGCGCCACTGCCACCAACGTGTTCTATCAAGCCTGCAAAAGCTTGAATGACAGGTTTCGCTTGCTCAAAAGCGAGTACATCACCGCCCACCATCACTGTTAGCGTACCTTTTTCTGCACCAATGGTCTGACCCGAAACTGGTGCATCTAAATAAGCAGAGCCTAACTGAGCCAAAACATCACTTAACTTTTGCGCTGACTCAGGCACGCCACTGGTACAGTCAATCCAGAAACTGCCCGACTTTGGCGGATGCGATGCAATGAGCTGTTCCACATCTGCACTGGTTGGCAGGCAAGAAATAATAAAATCTGCCTGAACCGCTTGTTCAATACTGACTGCCTGAGTTAAAAAAGTGGTTGCATGTTGCTTCGCTTTTTCTTCTGTACGGTTCCAGACCAACACCTCTAAACCTGTTTTAGGCAGATGGGAAGCCATGTGCCAGCCCATTGCGCCTAAACCAATAAATGCCACAGTTCGTTTCAAAGTCATCTCCTAGTGATGCGCTGCTGCTGGCGCTGAATCATCTTTAGATTCTGCAGACACAGCAGGTACATCTTTTTCTTCACCGCGGTTCAGCATAAAGTTCAAGAAAATTGCAGCCAATGTCGCTGTACCAATACCGCCTAAATCAAAACTGCCAATATGCAAGCTGAAGTTACCTGCTCCCATAATCAAACTGACTGCAGCAATAATCAAAGTGCTGTTTTTACTAAAATCAACTTTATGATCAATCCAAATTTTTGCGCCTGCAATGGTGATTAAACCGAAGACCACAATGGATGCCCCACCCAGTAAAGCTACTGGAATTGTGCTGATCACGGCGCCAAACTTTGGTGACAATCCAAGCAATACAGCAAATACACCAGCGACGACAAACACTGTAGTTGAATACACTTTGGTAACGGCCATTACACCAATGTTTTCAGCATAGGTCGTCATGCCTGTACCGCCGACAGAAGCCGACATAGTTGTACATACACCATCCGCTAAAAATGCACGGCCCATATACGGATCAAGGTTTTTGCCAGTCATGGCAGAAACTGCTTTGAAATGGCCTAAATTTTCTGCCACTAAAATCAAAGCAACAGGTGCAATCAGCAGCATGGCATTGGCTTCAAATACTGGCGCATGGAATGTTGGTAAACCGAACCACGCCGCATTTGAAATCGCTGCAAAATCAATCGGCTTGCCAAAACCCATTACATTGGTCAGCAAGAAATACACCGTATAAGCAGCCACAAGGCCTAACAGGAGCAATAAACGGCGCACCATACCGCGGGTAAATACCGCGACCGCGCTGATACATAAAATGGTGACCACCGCCATCCACATATCAAAATTATTTGCAGACACGCTTTTAATCGTTACGGGTGCCAAATTCAAACCAATGATCATCACAATCGCGCCCGTAACAATCGGCGGCATGAGTTTTTCAATCCATGCTGTCCCCGTTTTCATCACCACAAGGCCAATAGCTGCATAAATTAAACCACAGGCAATTGTGCCCCCCAAGGCCAATGCAATATTCGGGTTTGAACCTACCCCGCTATAACCAGTTGCTGCAGCCACGGCACCAATAAAAGCAAAACTTGATCCCAAATAGCTTGGCATGCGTCCGCCAGTCATAAGGAAAAATAAAATTGTGCCGATGCCTGTAATAAAAATCGTGAGGTTTGGATCAAAACCCATCAGCAAGGGAGCCAGCACAGTCGCGCCAAACATGGCGAACGCATGCTGCAGGCCCAAGACCATACTCTTTGAAGGGGGTAAGTATTCGTCAGTTTGTACTGGCGTTGTATCTAGATTGCCTGTGTAAGGCTTAAATTTCGGAAACCACGGTTCTTTTGTGTTCATTCGGCTCCCCTCCTTCAGATGGGACGGATATTTATGAGTTCATAGGTTGAGGTTCACAATAGCTACGGTTGAAATACATCAAGGCATTCGCGCCTTCTTGACACTGCATAGCTTTTACTTCGCAAATCAGTACATCATGGCTCCCCACAGATATGCTCTGTACCACCTCGCAATCAAAAGACACCAAAGCGTCTTCTAAAACAGGCGCTTGCGTTGTTAATGTGCGCCAAACACCATGCGAGAAACGTTCCAGCATTGGGGTTTTACCGCCAAAAATATTTGAAAGATGACTTTGCTGCGCATTCAGCGTATTTACACATAGCACTTTATTGGCTTTAAAGGTTTCAAAGACGGACGCCGAGCGGTTTAAACACACCAGCAATGTCGGAGGCGTATCCGTTACACTGCACACCGCAGATGCTGTAAAGCCTGCTTGGCCAGCGTCGCCTTGAGTGGTAATCACATTGACTGCCGCACCTAAATTCGACATGCCCTGTCTAAATTTTGCCTGATCCACTTGTTCAATTGCCATAACTGTATTGACTGCATCATCTGCCAAGGCAGGTACATGCTGTTTTGAAAATGCGCTCATCATTTCTGTTGCATTGATCTTGCTATTCATCGCCTTCTCCACAGGCTCGGATGCTAAGCGGTTCTGGCTTAGGCACCTCAGCCTTCATTCAATTCATTTTTATACATGCGCAATCGATGCTATTTCGACTAAAGCTTCAGGCTTTACCAAACCTGTCTGTACGCAGTAGCGCGCCGGCTTATCCCCTGGGAAATATTCAGCATAGACCGTATTGAAAGCGGCATAATCCGCCCAGTCTTTAAGGAAAATATGGTTAAAGGTCACGTCATCCATTGTGCCGCCTGCGGTTTCCAGCACTTTTTTAATGGTTTCTAAAATATGCCGCGCTTGGCCTGCACAATCTCCGACATGCACCACATTATTATGTTCATCAAATGCTAAAGTGCCTGATACATAAACAATATTGTCTGCTTTAGTTGCAGGTACAAATGGCGCAAGCGGTTTAGCTGTTCCTGCTGGCACAATAATTTCTTTAGGCATGTTTCGTTCTCCAATTCCTATTATTTATGCTGTTTTGTCTAGTTGTGCTTTAGGCTGAAATGTTTCAACAAAGTTCGCTGTGTCCGATACCCAGCCAAAGAATGTTTTAATGTTGAACAGACTTGCTTCATGGGCTTCTTTCGGCCCTGCTTGATAACAAGCATCGTTTAAAGCCACGCCAAAATACTCAAGGAAGAAACCGTCACGCAGTGTCGACTCCACACAGACATTGGTCGCTATGCCGACGAACACAAGGTTACGAATCCCTCGGCAACGCAGCATGCTGTCCAATGCTGTATTGAAAAATCCGCTGTAGCGTGGCTTTTCAATCACAAGGTCTTGAGGCAATGGCTGTAGCTCATCAATCAGTTCAAAATCCCAATGGCCTTTGGCCAGTAAAGTACCTTGCAATTCAGGTTTTTTACGCATGGTTTTTAAGGCATTGGATTTGTGAAAATTAGGCGAATCGGCCCCACCTGCTTCACGGTATTGCTCATCCCAGCCATTTTTAAAATAAATCACTTGAATGCCGGCAACATGCGCTGCATCAACTGCTTTTTGAATGTTTTCAACCACAGGTTTTGTTTTAGAGACATCAAAGCCTGCTAAGTCCAAATAGCCACCCTGTGATGTATAGGCATTTTGCATATCAATCACAATCAGCGCCGTTTGCTCAGGTGCAAGCATGATGGACTCTGGCTCAGCCATAAGGCATTTTCCTGTGCCTGCTTTTGCAGTGAAATTGCTGCAGACTGTCTCTTTAGATTTAAGCTCAATCATGCTGATTTCTCCAAAACAGCAAGTGGTGCTGGATCTGCATCAACCACAATGTCTTGGCGGCATTTCATTAAGGGCTGTACTTTTTGACCAAAATCTTCAACACCTTGAATAAAATCATCAAAGGTCAGCAAAATGCCTTCTGTACCCTTAATTTCACCAATCTCATCCAGCATTTTTGCAATATTTTCAAATGAACCCACGAGCGTGCCCATATTGATATTCACTGGTGAAACACTGGATGCCATTTGACGGATATTGGTATCTGCACCAGACGTCGTATCTTTACCGCCTTGATTCATCAGCCAATTAATGGCTTCCATATCTGCGCCGTCGTTATAGCTTTGCCATTTTGCAAAAGCTTCTTCATCTGTTTCAGCTGCAATCACCATAAACAGCACATAGGTCTGTACATCACGGCCTGTTGCATCTGTATGGGTTTTTAAACGGTCATTAATGTCTGCGTATGCTGTAGGTGTATTTAAACCCTTGCCGAATACAAAATTGTAATCTGCGTATTGTGCTGAAAATGCTAAGCCCGCATCAGACTGACCCGCACAGATAATTTTCATATCTGCTTGCGGTGTTGGGCTTACACGGCAATCTTCCATTTGGAAATGCTCACCCTTAAAGTCCGATTTGCCTGTCGCCCAAAGTTCACGCAGGACTTGTACATATTCAGACAAATATTCATAACGTTTGCCAAAGTATTCATCGCCCGGCCACATACCCATTTGCGTATATTCAGGCGCTTGCCAGCCTGTCACTACGTTTAAGCCAAAACGACCATTGGAAATAGAATCAATGGTCGATGCCATACGTGCCACAATTGCAGGCGGCATAACCAATGTGGCAGCAGTCGCATAAATTTTAATTTTGCTGGTTACTGCAGCCAAACCCGCCATTAAAGTAAATGTTTCTAAGTTATGATCCCAAAATTCTGTTTTACCGCCAAAACCGCGCAGCTTAATCATGGATAATGCGAAGTCAAAACCATAATGTTCTGCACGCTGCACGATTTGTTTATTCATCTCAAAACTAGGTTTGTACTGTGGCGCATTTTCAGAAAGTAGCCAGCCATTATTGCCAATTGGACAGAAGACACCGATTTTCATAGACACCGCCTCTTTTTACATTTTGATAAAAAATAGCTGTTTTTCGTCAGCCTAAAACTTAAATAGATTCTTAATGGATATTTAGCAAATGCTGTGCCAAATTTATTATTATATTTAATATCAAGTACTTATTATTTTTTTATTTTACTTTTTAGTAAAAAATAAAATAAACCATGTGATCTATTTTAGGTAGTGCTGTTTTAAAACGGTGCGTGTTTCGAACTAAGAAATTACCAGCTTAAAAATATTATTGGATATTTTTCACTCAATATATATTTTTACTAACCATTAAAAAACCCGAATAATTATTCGAGTTTTTTTGGTGTTAACTCAGTTTTTTAATTGCTAGGCTACAGTAAAAAATCCAGCACAGCCTGATTAATAATTTCTGTCTGAGTATGTGTAGATGCATGCGCCCCTTCTGCAAAAATACTCAGTTCACCATGCCCAATGTGCTGTTTTAAATCCGTTGATTTTTGTACAGGTACTAAAAAATCATCTTGATTGGCCACATAATGCATGCGGGTCTGTTCCAAGGCATCAACATGCGCCTGTGTGACTTTAAACTGCTGTAGCGCGTTTAAACGTGCGAGAACGTTCTCCTTGAGCGGGAAATTAGCCAGCTGTGCATTTTCGGCCTGTGACAGTTGTTCGATATGCTCCGAAATCCACTGCGGTGGGTACAGAAACAGCGCCTGAGCCCGTACATAGGCTTCTGCACCGCTATTTAACAATAGACTGATTCGAGCTTGGAAGCATTTTTGCGTATGCGGGTCTAATTCATTCCATGCATTAATCGGCGTTAAGCTTTTCATTATTAAGGGCAGATTTTGCTGTGCAATTAACCGCGCCAGCTCTATGCCGATATGCCCGCCTAGCGCATGTCCGACCACATGAAAGGTCTGAATTTTTGCGTCGAATAGAATATTCAGCAGCTGCTGCGCCAGATGCTGCATGCTGTATGGTTGTGGCAAATGCGCTGCACCTGCATGACAGCCTTCTTGGTCATATAAAACCACATGAAAGTGCTGTTGAAATGCGTGCAGCTGTGGCTGCCAAAAAGCGCCATGACCACCTAAGCCTGAAGAAAAAACCACATAATCTGCATTTGGATTATGTATACAAGGATGAATCTGATAATGCATTGAACGGCCTGTGCTTTCATAAATATTTTACCATTCAGCAAAATATGTGCCTATTCAATACTATTTCAATTTGCAACTTAGCGATCGTTTTAAATCCAGTACACATTTAAGCTATAAAAGAACTCATTTACCTCAAAGCGTACTTGATACCCCATTTGAGTTAATTCCGCAGACAGCGCACGAATTTGGTCTAAAGGTAAGTGCTTTGGCAATACCGTAAACACCGCAGTATTGCCCTGCTTCGCATTACTTTCTATTTGCTGTGCTAATCGTATTTTGTACTGCTCAATATTTAAATTGGCATGTATAGAAAACTCTTTCGCTTCTTTTGCACTAATAAAACTCATTTTATTCTCTGCTGTTGTTATTTTGACTTAAACATAGCGTAGCTCGATTTTATTTTCATCGCTTATTTTGCAACCAAAACTTACATAAGCTGTTATTTTTATTACTGAGTTTATAGGGCTATTTTTAACCATTAAGCAAAAAAGCACCTTTTCAGGTGCTTTTAGTGTGAATCACTTTAACGCGGTAATGGAATATACTGCGCATCAGAATTCTGGTTTTGTACTTGGCGCTCTGTCACCACAACATTTAAAGTCATTGGCTTGCCATCGCGCTCAATTGACACTTGTATTGTGCTGTTCGGTGCTTGCATCGCGACATAATTAATTAAGTAAGAAGCTGAGCCAATCTGCTCATCATTGACTTTCAATATTTTATCGCCTTTTTGGAAGCCAGCCTTATCCGCTGGACCATTTTTCTGTACATTCGCTACAACCACACCAGGTGCCTTGGTCTCAAAAACATTATCCTGAGAAACCGCTTGTAAGCTAATGCCCATATAGCCACGTACCACGCGACCATCTTTTAAAATCGCATTCATAATTTGTTGGCAAATTTTTGCTGGAATCGCAAAACCAATTCCAAGTGATCCGCCCGATTGCGAGAAGATCGCCGTATTTACACCAATCAAATTACCTGCCACATCAATTAAAGCACCGCCTGAGTTGCCGGGATTAATTGCAGCATCGGTTTGAATAAAATCTTCATAGGTATTAATCCCTAGATCAGAACGACCAGTGGCAGAAATAATCCCCTGTGTTACGGTTTGGCCCACACCGAATGGATTACCAATAGCAAGTACAACATCGCCTACTTCATTACCACTTAATTTAAATGGCAATACAGGCAAATTATTTAATTCAATTTTAATCACAGCCAAATCTGTGTCTGGATCTGTACCAATGACTTTAGCAGATGCGCGTCGGCCGTCACGTAAAGCCACCACGATTTGATCCGCCTGAGCAATGACATGGTTATTCGTCAAAATATAACCATCTGGGCGTACAATCACACCAGAACCTAAGCTATTTTCATTTGGGTCTTGGCTTTGGCCATCTGGCAATTGATTACCAAAAAATTCTCGAAAAGCAGGATCATTCAGCAAAGGATGATCTAATTGTTTCACTTTTTGAGTGGTAAAAATATTCACCACTGCTGGCGCGGCTACTTTAACAGCTGCACTATAAGACACCACACCACCTGTACGCGTTGTATCAATAAGTGGTTCTAGCTTTTCTGCAGGCATTTTTACCCCATCAGCCGCCACAGGCGCTTTAGGTTTTTGTAATTGATGCCAGCCGAAAAAACCTATAATCACAATTATGAGTAACACCCAAGGTAACCACGTAAAGGTCCGGCGCACGCTTATATCCTCTAAAATATTTTTAATTTATTTGATGACTCAGTCATTTAGCTCATATTGTAATGCAAAAAATGCTGTTCTTATTAAAATAAACACAGAGTTTTGTCATGCTTTAGTTACAATTAAACGCATATAGTGACCGCTGAAATACTGCGAATTTTAAAGAGATGTTTATGGCGCAATTAAACGAAATTATTCAATGGTGTGATCAAACTTTAAAATCTCGTGAATTTAAAGATTACGCACCCAACGGCCTACAAATTGAAGGTAAAGCTGAAGTACATAAAATTCTGTGTGCAGTGACTGCATCTCAAGATGCCATTGATGCTGCTATTGCTGCTGGTGCAGATATGCTTTTAGTCCATCATGGCTATTTTTGGAAAGGTGAAGCCTACCCAATTACAGGCATGCGTGGAAAACGCATTAAGAGCTTAATTCAAAATGACATCTCATTGGTGGGTTATCACTTACCTTTAGATAGTCACCCGACACTTGGTAATAATACGGCCATTGCAGACATTTTAGAACTGCAAAATATTGAAGCGCTTGACCCAACTGAGCGCAACCCGATTGGCAATATTGGCTATCTTGCAAAAGCAATGTCGCCTGAAGCATTTAAGCAGTTGCTGTCGGAACGTTTAGGTTTTGACGCAATACACTTGCCTGCGGATAAAACCAGCATTCAAAAAGTCGGCTTCTGTACAGGTGGCGCGCAAGATTATATTTCTAAAGCCTTTGAGCAAGGCTGTGATGCGTATATTTCAGGTGAAGTCAGTGAACGTACTTTTTATGAAGCGAAAGAGTTAGGCGTCCACTACTATGCTTGTGGCCACCATGCGACTGAGCGTTATGGTGTGCAGCGCCTTGGAAAAGCTATTTCAGAACAATTCAATATTGAGTATAGTTATTTCGAATTAAACAATCCGATTTAATTTTTCAAATAAGCCTGTTTTTGACATTTGGCCTTATACGTTTAATTTCGAGCTTTATTCTGTATTCTTATTTATAAGCAATGCGCAATTTGACTCGATTATCTATTACAATAAGTGCACTTAATGTCAAAACCCAGCAAAATGCAAGGAATTGAAAACATGACAACGATTACTTTACCAGCGTTACCATACGGTTACGAAGATCTTGCTCCACACATCAGCAAAGAAACTTTAGAATTCCACCACGACAAGCATCACAACACTTATGTTGTTAACTTGAACAACCTAATTGCTGGTACAGACCTTGAAGGCAAATCTTTAGAAGAAATCATCACAGCTGTAGCTGGCGATGCTTCTAAAGCTGGCGTATTCAACAATGCTGCGCAAGTTTGGAACCACACTTTCTACTGGAACTGTATGGCTAAAAACGGCGGCGGTAAAGCTACTGGCGCTTTGGCTACTAAAATTGACGAAGCTTTCGGTTCTTACGAAAAATTCGCTGAAGAGTTTGCAGCGGCAGCTACAACTCAATTCGGTTCAGGCTGGGCTTGGTTAGTTGCTGATGAAGTAAACGGCAACCTTTCTATCCTTAAAACTTCAAATGCTGACACGCCACTTGCTCACGGTAAAGTTGCTGTGTTGACGATTGACGTTTGGGAACACGCTTACTACATCGATTTCCGTAACGCTCGTCCTAAGTACATCTCTACTTTCCTTGAAAGCCTAGTGAACTGGGACTATGCAAATGCTAAATACGCTGGCCAAGCTGCTGGTGTTGAAAAATAAGATCTTTTGATTTTATTTCAGCATAAAAAAATCACCCTGAATGGGTGATTTTTTTATGGGTTAAGTAAATCTAAAAAAATTGTGAAACATGGTCTATTTATTGATCATGGAACGTGGCAAACTGAACCGTACCGGGTTTGTCGGAGACTCAGTATTCTGAGAGAATGTTCCGATGACCAAATTAAAATATACCCCTGAAATCAGAGAAAGAGCGGTTCAATTATTGATTGAATCTGAAAAAGACTATCC
>NZ_JACAXE010000069.1:0-1635 GCF_013391565.1 Acinetobacter sp. SwsAc6 | reverse complement strand
TTATAAAAACAAACTGTTTTATCTATTTTTATATTTATCTTATTCTTATCCCATCAAATATACATTTACTCCTTTGGAGACGTTAGCAATGTTAGATCAAAATACTTCTGCACAATTAAAAACTCTTCTTGAACGCCTTGAAGGTCCAATTGAAATCGTTGCGACTTTAAATGGCTCTGACAAATCAGACAAAATCAAAGAATTGGTTGAAGAAGTTGCTGCATTATCAAACTTAGTGACTGCTCGTTTCGATGGCACAAACAAACGTGCGCCTAGCTTCGGTATTGCAAAAGCAGGTGAAGAGCCGCGTGTATTCTTTGCGGGCCTTCCTATGGGCCATGAGTTCACATCACTGATCTTGGCATTGCTACAAACTTCAGGTTATGCACCAAAAGTATCTGATGAAGTATTGGCTTCAATCAAAGGCTTAGGTATTAAATCAGATTTCGATGTATTCGTATCTTTAAGCTGCCATAACTGCCCAGACGTGGTTCAAGCACTTAACTTGATCGCAATCTACAACCCAGGCACAACTGCAACCATGATTGATGGTGCATTCTTCCAAGACGAAGTTGAAGAACGCAAAATCATGGCAGTTCCAATGGTGTTCCAAGACAACAACCATATTGGTCAAGGCCGTATGACCTTGGAAGAAATCATTGCCAAATTAGACACTGATTCTGATGCGAAAGAAGCAGCGAAAATCAATGAAAAAGACGCATTTGATGTTCTTGTGATTGGCGGTGGCCCTGCAGGTAATACTTCTGCAATCTATGCTGCACGTAAAGGCATTAAAACAGGTATCGTTGCTGAGCGCATGGGCGGTCAGGTGATGGATACAATGGACATCGAAAACTTCACGTCTATTCAAAAGACCCAAGGTCCTAAGTTTGCAGCTGAAATGGAAGCGCACGTTCGTGAATACGGCGTAGATATCATGAATCTGCAACGTGTAGCTGACATCAAAGGTGCTGAACAAACGGCAAATGGTTTGGTTGAAGTGACTTTAGAAAACGGTGCAAAACTTGAATCGAAAACTGTCATCCTATCTACAGGTGCACGTTGGAGAGAAATGAATGTACCGGGTGAAGCTGAATACCGTACACGCGGTGTAGCGTACTGCCCACACTGTGATGGTCCATTGTTCAAAGGTAAACGTGTTGCAGTCATCGGTGGCGGTAACTCAGGTGTAGAAGCAGCCATTGACCTTGCAGGTATTGTTGAGCATGTAACACTTGTTGAGTTTGATACTAAGCTTCGTGCTGACCAAGTCCTTCAAGACAAGTTAAACAGCTTACCGAACACCACTGTAATTAAGAATGCTTTATCTACAGAAGTGGTTGGTGATGGCAAACAAGTGACTGCACTGAAATACAAAGACCGTGCAACTGATGTTGAACACACTGTTGAACTAGCAGGTATCTTCGTACAAATCGGTTTGTTGCCAAACACTGATTTCTTAAAAGAAACAGCCGTTGAACTTTCAAACCGCGGTGAGATTGTGATTAACGAACGCAACGAAACCAATGTGAAAGGTGTATTCGCTGCGGGTGACTGTACAACAGTGCCTTACAAACAAATCATCATTGCTACAGGTGAAGGCGCGAAAGCATCACTTTCAGCATTCGATTACAT
>NZ_JACAXE010000068.1:0-1854 GCF_013391565.1 Acinetobacter sp. SwsAc6 | reverse complement strand
AGATTATGCAACAAACTGGTTGTGGCATTACAACCATGAAAGACCACATCAAGCTAACAAAGGAAAGCCACCTCTAATGACTGCTTAACCTCTACTTTTAACTTCGGTTATTTATGGGAGGATTACCGAGCTGACATATTAATTTGGATTTTTGGATCGTCCAAGTTGGACAGAATAGACGCATAAATATTGTAATTTTCTTGATCGTAACAGATGAAATACACATGCTGGATATATTCAAAACTAGGTAGGCTTGACAGCACAGTACCAATTGCAATTTCTGCAGCTTCCTGTTTTGGATAGTTATATACACCAGTTGAGATATTTGGAAATGATAAGCTTTTTGCTTGAACTTCATTAGCTTTGACTAAACTGTTTAGATAAGCATTACAAAGTTCTTCGGCTTCATTTTTTGAGCCGCCCAACCAGCGAGGCCCAACTGTGTGAATGATGAATTTAGCAGGTAAATTACCAGCTGTGGTAACTACAGCCTGACCATTAGGAAGAGAGCCACCTATGTCATCATGAATCAGGTGACATTCCTGTTGCATCTCTGCACCAGCTTTTTTGTGAATGATATAATCTACACCACCCCCACCTAGTAAAGACTTATTGGCCGAGTTAACAATGGCATCCACATTTAAAGTGGTAATATCAGTTTGTAGTAGAGTGACTTTCTTCATTATATTTCACAGGGTAAAATTTAAGAATTAATTGGTTAATAGCTGTAATCAGGTTAGAGACCTCTGAGATATCTAAAGCGGCAATTGAGTACGTATATCTCATATAAGGAATACCCCCATATATACTTTCTTTTTCTTGTTTTTTAAAGTTTAAAAATTGATTGTGAAAAGCCTGTAAGAATTCGTCATCGTTTACTGATTTAGCTTCTATACATAAATGTACTTCACAAGGCAAATCCTTTTTTGAGGTATTAATAACAAGTGTAGGGCAAATCCAACGCGAATCAGCTAATGACGCATTACAAAACCAATATTCTGATTCGCCATTGTAGTAAGTGGGCCGGTAATTTCGAATGGAAAATTTTTCTTGTAATTCAGTTTGTAGGCTTCTAATTATGTGATCATTAATTTGTGAAAATACCTGTTGAGAAATTTGAAATAATTTCTGAATTTCAGAAGCATTATCTTTAATGAAGTTGAAATTGTCCATATTTAACGGCTTTAAATAGTAATTAGTAAGATGGTTGAGTAATTCTTTGGCAAAAGTAAACCATTTATTTTGAATATCAATTTTGTAAGATGGTATGAAGTTATTTACAGCATAAACCAAATTTTCATAGCTAATGCCATTCCAGGAGTCTTCTTGGAACTCGCTTACTCCATCGATGGATAACACAAAGTACAGTGGTTTTAATAAGGTATTGAGAACGCGTTTTTTTGCATATTTGATATATGATTCAATAGGATTGTTTTGAATGTGATAAATCTTGCATTCAAAAATAATTAAATTTTTTGTAGTTTCAATAATTAAATCAATACGTTTTCCATCTAATGTACATACTTCAGTTTCAACTGATATGAACTCACCAAAAGTTGCTGGGTCTTTATTGACATTCTTTGCAATGCAATCAATTAATCCATTAAAAAATAAAGTATTTAAATTGTGGACTTCTAAAGGATTTAAGAAAAAAGAAAGGAGCTCAGTCGTTGGATTTTCATAATACTTACGACTAGCTGTGTCAAAAAAATTCTTTTCCCGCATATTGAACCGTACCGGGTTTGTCGGAGACTCAGTATTCTGAGAGAATGTTCCGATGACCAAATTAAAATATACCCCTGAAATCAGAGAAAGAGCGGTTCAATTATTGATTGAATCTGAAAAAGACTATCC
>NZ_JACAXE010000067.1:0-1973 GCF_013391565.1 Acinetobacter sp. SwsAc6 | reverse complement strand
CCTATTTAAGTGATGTGCTGAAAAGGCTGCCGACACATAAAGTGACCCAGATTGAAGAATTGCTGCCGCACTGCTGGAAACCTAAATCGAATTAAAAAATAGGTATGGGATTCAGCGGACGCTTACACATCTTTAAAAGATTGTTTTCATCATTTATATTTTTTATAGCTTTGCTTACACAATCAATTACGTCATTAGTTTTAGAAATAGCTTCTTTTTCAGATACTTGATCGCTTACTTTTCGAGATATTAAGTCATCAAAATATATCCTATATTCTTCACAAACTAGATAAAAATAAGGGTCTAATCTATCTAAATCATATTCAGATTCAAAGGGTTTACGATCTAATAAATCTTTTTCAGGATAAATAATCAATTGTCCTGCATCGAACCAAAACTCCACAGAAAAATTATCAAACTCAATTCCATTTAAATCATTACTAAAATTTTGAAAATACTGTAATAAAAGATTTTCTATATCCTCTAAAAACTCTTTATTCTTAATATCAAATATTAAAGATTCATTAGAAATAGCTTTGATACAATCTTCTTGAATATCTAACCCCTTTAAAGTCATTTTTACTCCATTTAAATTTTTAGGTTTTGGTGCATTAAGAATTTTGATTAACTTAACATAATGGCGGTTATACGAAATTCACCGTTTCGAGCCCCAAATATCAAGTTTATTTCTTGCATAAATGTATCCTATAGGATACATTCTACTTATGTACTCAATATATACCACTGAAGTCTTTGATGACTGGTTCACCAAGTTAAAAGACCAGCAGGCAAAAAGACGCATACAAGTCCGAATTGATCGGGTTGAAGATGGAAACTTTGGAGATACTGAGCCGGTCGGTGAAGGTGTTTCTGAATTACGTTTCTTCTTTGGGCCAGGCTATAGGATTTATTACTGCAAGCAAGGGCAAAGGGTTGTTATTCTTTTAGCAGGCGGAGATAAGTCTACGCAAAGTAAAGATATAAAACTTGCCCTGCAATTGGCACAAGATTTAGAGGAGGAGCTATAAATGGCTATTAAACTTCGCAAATGGGACAGTGCTGAGCATCTTAAAACAGAGGATGATATGCAGGCTTACTTACAAGCATGTATTGAAGAATCTAATGGCGATGCCGCATTCATTGCAAAGGCTTTAGGTAACATTGCAAAAGCTAAAGGAATGGCTCAATTATCACGAGATACAGGCTTAGGCCGAGAAAGTCTTTATAAAGCACTTTCTGGTGATGTTAACCCTAGTTTTGATACTGTGATTAAAGTTGTAAAAGCACTGAATTTACGCTTAGCAATTTAAAAAAAGTTATTAAAAAATGGAGCTTTAGGCTCCATTTTTTAATTTCGTATAAGGTGTATTATGTTAATTTTAGAAATTCTTAATTTCCATCTATCCAAACTTGCTTGATCCAATCTGCTAAATCTTCCCACTGCTCATCGCTATATCCATCTGCTGTCCAATATCTAATTTTATGATTAGGAGATAGGCAATAATAACTACCATTATCTTCACAAATAGGTAGCCAATCTTCTGGCAGACCTTGCTCCCTAGCATCATTTAATATCTGAGATAGCCCTCGATAGCATTCTTTCTCATCTGTAAGAGACGCTAATTCAATTGTTCCATAAAAGATATTGCTAATCTCTTTCAAAACTTTTTTATAATCTTTTGGAAAAATAAAACCTATTTTTCGTTCATAAGCAGATATGAAAATATCATCAGGTAGTTCTATGTTTAGACGACTATTCCCAGATAGTTCTTTTAATTCTTGAATAATGTTATCAAGCTTATTTTGCATATACATTCTGCTCTATCGCATTAAAGTTCTTACTACAATTTAACATAATGGCTGTTATGCGAAACGAGATCTACCAGCTCTCGTTTTTTGTTATGGAAACTGCTAAAATTCAAATACGCCATTGACGTATAAAGAGTCCATGTTATTTATTGAAACCAGCATCT
>NZ_JACAXE010000066.1:0-2059 GCF_013391565.1 Acinetobacter sp. SwsAc6 | reverse complement strand
ACGTACTTTAACTGAATCAACCTATGAAATTCAGCCTCAGCAAAGTCATTATGAATCTCTCGAAGTAGATGAGTTCTGGAATTTTGTTGGAAATAAAAAGAATAAACAATGGCTTATTTACGCCTATCATCGAGAAACAGGTGAAATTGTTGCTTATGTTTGGGGTAAACGAGATTTAGCTACAGTCTAACAATTGAAGACAAAGCTTAAACAATTAGATATTCACTACACCCGAATTGCAAGTGATCATTGGGACAGTTTCATCACTGCTTTTAAAAATGGTAAGCAAAGTATTGGTAAATTTTTTACTGTAGGTATTGAAGGCAATAATTGCAAAATAAGGCATAGAATTAGGCGTAGCTTCAGAAGAAGCTGTAATTTTTCAAAAAAGCTTGAAAACCATTTTAAAGCTTTTGATTTAGCCTTCTTTTCTTTTACATCAATAATGGCTTCATTTAAAGGCAGCATACTTTTTGAAGCACCACCAAAATTTTATGTTAAGTAGAGACTAAAAATGCCCTTGATTAAGGGCTTACAAGGGCATTTTGTATAAGGTGTATTATGTTAATTTTAGAATTTCTTCATTAGATAATTTTTGATAAGCTAAATCCATTAGGACTAATTAAGTAAATATGAGCAATTGGGTCAATGTCACACAGGATAAGTCTACAGGTATAGAACTAATTCATGCCCACTTCAAAGGCTTTGCATACGATCCTCATCTACACTCAAGTTATCTTATAGGGGTAACAGAGTTAGGACATCAACAATTCAATTGTAGAAAAAAAATTATTGATAGCTATCAAGGTCAAACTTTCATGCTTGAACCTGAAGAAGTTCATGATGGTAATGCACCAGATCCTCTCGGCTTCACTTATAAAATGATGCATTTAGATCCAGCATGGTTAAAAAAAAGCTATGAAGGAATATTTAATGAGCCTATCGAACTTGCTATCGAATCAACCCTACGTTCTGATCCTCAACTTTCACATTTGATACTTTCAACCTACAATATATTGAATAACAATGAATCTCAATTGATGAAAGATACGTATTTAGATCTTTTATTAGAAAACTTAGTAAATAAAAAAATTTTATATAAACGTGAAAAGTCTATCCAGACATTACCTAATATTGCATTAAAGCTAAAAGAAATTTTACATGAAAGTCTCTTTCATGATTTAGACTTACAAACACTCTCAACATTGGTGAAAACAGATCGTTTTTATATTAACCGTGTATTTAAAAAAAACTTTAACTGTTCTCCACATCAATATCTGATCCAACTCCGTTTAAATAAGGCAAAAGAATTGTTAAGAAAAGGATTATCAGCAACAACTGTTGCTTCATATCTTTGTTTTTCTGATCAAAGTCATCTAGGTCGATGGTTTAAACGTTGTTATGGCATAACATTGAATCAATATCAAAAAGCGTGCACAAATGTTCTAGATATATCTTGAAGATCTCTGTACACGACAAAAATAGATAACTCATTGAAATAATGTCACAATAATTGTTTTCTAACGACGAATACTATGACACATCTCAATGAGTTATATCTTATCTTAAACAAATCTCTAAAATGGAACAAGTCACATTTAAAGTGCTTTGCGCTCATCATGCTTGTGATTATTTTAAAGCAAACATGTAATCTTTCTTCTGCATCTAAAGCCTTGCCCATCAAGTGTTTACCACAATCATTTTATCGACGTATGCAGCGCTTCTTTGCAGGTCAGTATTTTGATTATCGTCAAATTTCTCAGTTGATTTTCAATATGTTTTCATTCGACCAAGTGCAACTGACTTTAGATAGAACCAATTGGAAATGGGGAAAACGAAATATTAATATCCTGATGCTCGCAATCGTTTATCGTGGAATAGCGATACCTATCCTTTGGACATTGCTTAATAAACGTGGAAATTCAGATACGAAAGAGCGTATTGCTTTGATTCAACGCTTTATAGCCATTTTTGGTAAAGACCGTATTGTGAATGTGTTCGCAGACAGAGAGTTTATCGGTGAGCAGTGGTTTACATGGTTAATTGAACAAGACATCAA
>NZ_JACAXE010000065.1:0-2285 GCF_013391565.1 Acinetobacter sp. SwsAc6 | reverse complement strand
AGGAGGTGTTGCTGAATATATATCCATGTTCATGGATTAAGTCCCCACTTGTTTTTAGGTGGGAACTAAATTAAGGCTTATAGGATCGCTTGGTAAGGCTGTGTTAGCCGGATGCTTACAAAGATGTTAGGCAGGCCTAAATTAGAAATAAGATATTTCGGTGTAACGAAAGAAGAACTTTTAGCAAAAGAAATTCTCGTGAAATGAAGTAGATATTTTTGTCGTATTAAGGAAAACTAAAATTAACATAATGGGCGTTATGCGAAGTCAAAAATGGGAGCTTAAGCTCCCATTTTTATTGATGATTTTTTAATTCTTTCAGCATAGCATCCCGTAAAATTTCATTCATTCGTGTTTGATAACCTTTGCCTTGTGCTTTGAACCAAGCAAGTACATCAGCATCTAACCGAATTGAAGTTTGTTGCTTCACTGGGCGGTAAAATTGATTTTGGCGTACAGCACTGCTCCAATCGGTAATTTCAGGAATATCTGATAGATCTAGCTGATCATCAGGAACCGTGCCTTTAGCAAGCAAGCGTTGAATTTCAGCATCTTGCTTCTCACCAAATTTCTCATTCAGCTCTTTGCGTGAGTATCTAACCATGCTCATATTTGTTTCGCTCCGCTTTAGTCACTTGCCTTGCACTAATGATTCGTATGATTTCACAGTCATCTTCATCAAAAATGGTGTGAGCCACCAATAACATTAGTACGCCTTTAACTCGTCCAATGGTTTGCCAACGTTCTTCACCATCGGTATGTCTGTCTTGGATTGAGATCCGTAATGGATCTTCAAAAACAAGGCTTGCAGTTTCGAAAGAGATATCATGCTTTTTCTGATTCTTTCGATTCTTAGCCTCATCCCATTCAAAATACTGTTCCATAAAAAACATTCAAATTTGTATATACAATAATGTATCACAAAATTGTATAACTCAAGTTGAGAAGCGTAATTTTTAGTCAAATTTATTGGCAAGAACTATCAAAACTGCTCATAAAAAAGCCGACTTGTTTCCAAGTCGGCTTTTGAACATCATCGAGCAAATAATTTATATCATAAGTTTTTGATTTTTATATTTTTCAATTTGTGCTTTTCGTATAACGCCCATTATGTTAAATAGCATGCAATATTGGATACCATACTGAAATAAGTAAAACAGTACCTAATACTCGATTAAAGAGCACCATATGATGAGCTGTAGAAAGTATTTTTTTTGTGATTTTTCCTAAATAAGCCCAAATAAATAAACAAGGTAGAGAAATCAGCATAAAGATGAATGAAAATAGAATGAGTGACTGATAGTAGTTAGCTAGTTGTGCTGTATAAACAGTAATAACAGCAATAGCCATCAACCAGCTTTTAGGGTTGATAAACTGTAAAAAGAAGCCTGTAAAAAAACCATTTTTCTTATTTTGATTTTGGATTTTAGATTCTAGATCAGGTCTATAATTAAAAATTTTCCATCCAATATAGCTTAACCAAATGCCGCCAGTGAAACTTAATATTAATTGAATCTTGGGGTATTCATTGAGTGTTGTACCAATTCCAAGTCCTGTAATTAAGACTAATGATGCAGCACCAATACTTCCACCGAAGATTAAGCCTAATGTTTTTTTAATACTAAATTGATGACTTGTACTAAGAATAAGGAAATTGGTTGGTCCAGGAGTAATTGATGCAACAAAAGAAAAGGCACAAAAAGCTAAAATCGTTTCCAAAATAAAATCCAAAAATTAATAAACTATTTGGCTAGTTTGATAAATATCTTCAAGCTCTGTACACGACAAATTTCACAGAACCCTTATCCTATCAGGATTCTGCTTTCTTAAAATTGCCAAAATTTCCTTAAACTCTTCTTTTTTCCCAAAACCAATTAAACGCTGAATCGCCATTTGAACATAGTCTAAACCATAGCGAAATAAACTCATTGAGAGTCGTCCATGCTTCTTTATTTTTATCGCTTTTTTTTGATTATGTTGCCATTCACCCGTTAAGTAACACCAACAGAAGCTTATAGCTAACACCGCAATCAATTTTTTCACTCGTCTAGGGTCTGTCAAGCGCGTATTTTCAAGATTAAACCCGCGTCCTTTGAGACAACTGAATAAGGTTTCAATTTCCCAGCGTAATGCATAATCCTGAATAGCATTGGCATTAAACTGAGGAGAGAGGTGGTCCCACTTGTTTGAACAACTAAAAGCGTATTTATAAGTGATATTCCGCTCTAGTTAAGCCACCTTGTTTTGTTGGGGTAGCTGATCATAGTAAAACTCATTTGGTGTCA
>NZ_JACAXE010000064.1:0-2337 GCF_013391565.1 Acinetobacter sp. SwsAc6 | reverse complement strand
TGTAGACATTTCTGTGTTCCAAGGTGAACGTAAAATGGCACAGCAAAACAAATTGTTGGGTAACTTCCAATTGGGCGACATTCCACCTGCTCCACGTGGTGTGCCACAAATTGAAGTATCGTTCGACATCAATGCTGACGGTATCTTAAAAGTATCGGCTAAAGATAAGAGCACTGGTAAAGAGCAATCTATCCAGATTAAAGCAAACTCAGGTTTGTCTGATGCTGAAATCGAAGCAATGATCAAAGACGCGAAGCAAATGCTGAAGAAGATCGTAAGTTCGAAGAACTTGCGAAAGCACGTAACGAAGCGGATGCATTGGTATCTTCTGCTCAAAAAGCAGTGAAAGACCTAGGCGAGCAAGTAACAAGCGATGAAAAAACTGCTGTTGAAACTGCAGTCGCTGAGCTTGAAACTTCGACGAAAGAAAATGATGTAGAAGACATTAAAGCGAAAACTGAAGCTTTACAAAACATCATTATGCCGATCACACAACGTGCTTATGAAGCGGCGCAAGGTCAAGGCGGTGCTGAAGGTTTCGACCCAAATGCATTCGGCGGTGATGCTGGTCAACAACAAAAAGCGGACGATGGCGTTGTAGATGCTGAGTTCACTGAAGTGAAAGATGACAAAAAATAATTTGTCTCTTTAATAAAAACCGCGCGAAAGCGCGGTTTTTTATTACCTAAATCACGTTGTGTCGTATTCCACTTTTACATTAGCTGATAAAAAATTTAGAACTTAACCACCAATGAAAACTTTACAGTTGGGACTCATCGTCCTCATTACAACCTTCGGTTCTGCATGTACCACAATAAGCCCTTCCGTAGAAACAGCTAAAAATCACCAGCAACAAAGTGCGCAGCAGCAGATCCAACAAGCCTTCGATCAACTCCAAACCACGGGGGTGATTGTCATTAAGGATCAGCATGACTTACACAGCTACGGCAATGACCTAAGCCGTGCTCAGACACCGTATGTGCCCGCTTCTACCTTTAAAATGCTGAATGCCTTAATCGGACTAGAGCATGACAAGGCAACCATTAACGAGGTATTTAAATGGGATGGTCAAAAGCGTAGCTTTCCTGCATGGGAAAAAGACATGACTTTAGGGCAAGCCATGCAGGCATCTGCCGTTCCAGTTTATCAGGAGCTAGCACGGCGCATTGGTCTAGACCTGATGCAAAAAGAAGTGCAACGCATTGGATATGGCAATCAACAGATTGGCACCGTTGTCGATAACTTTTGGTTAGTCGGCCCACTGCAAATTACGCCTGTCCAAGAAGTCCTTTTTGTCGAAAAGCTGGCAAATAAAAAGCTTGCATTTAAACCAGAAGTGCAACAGGCGGTACAAGACATGCTACTGATTGAACAGAAACCGAATTATAAACTTTATGCAAAATCAGGTTGGGGCATGGACATAGAACCGCAAGTTGGTTGGTGGACAGGCTGGGTAGAATATCCCGATCGTGAAAAGGTCTATTTCTCTTTAAATATGCACATGAAAACGGGAATTCCAGCCAGCGTACGTGAGCAACTGGTTAAACAAAGCTTGACTACATTGGGTCTAATTTAAAGCCCTTAATCTGACGCATTTTTATTTAGCAATCATCCTTTTTAAGCTAAAGTAGTTAAAAACAACGATCTATGAATAAAATATGCGTCTCATTGTATTGTTTGCTCTACTTGGCTTTTTAGGGATGATTTTTTATCAAAATCTGCAACATCCTCAACTTCGGCTCAATCCATTGTTAGATCGCATCACCCACCCTTTCGATCAACGTATTCGCTATCGGATTGCAGAAGTTGACCCTCGTTTTAACCTAAGTGAAGTAGAACTGAAACAGATCAGCCAACAAGCCACTGATATTTGGAAACAAGGTCTCGGAAAAGATTATTTTGTTTATGACCCTGATGCTCGACTCAGTATTCATCTCATTTATGATCAAAGACAAGATGAATCACTACAACGCCGTGATCAACTGTCTAAACTCACGCAAAATGAAGCCATATCAGCCAAAAGAATAGTGAACTCAAAGCGATGCAAGAAAATCTCGCACGTCACGAAATCGCTTTAAATATGCAACAACGCAGTCTACAAGAACTCAACCAAAACTATAACGCTATGATCCACCAGTACAATCAATATGGTGGCGTGCCTGTCGCACAACAGCCTGCGGTACAACAAAGTTTAGCGCGACTTCGTGAACAGCAAAACTTTTTAGAACAACAAATTGCAAGCTTTAACACGCGTGTTAACGAATATAATCAAAGAGTGAATGAACTCAATCGCTTAGATCAAGGCCTTAATCTTGCGATTGATCAGTTTAATCAGCG
>NZ_JACAXE010000063.1:0-2512 GCF_013391565.1 Acinetobacter sp. SwsAc6 | reverse complement strand
GTAAGCATCCGGCTAACACAGCCTTACCAAGCGATCCTATAAGCCTTAATTTAGTTCCCACCTAAAAACAAGTGGGGACTTAATCCATGAACATGGATATATATTCAGCAACACCTCCTGTTGCTAAAAAACGCAGAACATACAGCAAAGAATTCAAACTCAGTATTGTCAATGCCTGTAAAAATCCTAATACCTCGATCGCTTCGGTCGCACTGCAACATAGTATTAATGCCAACCTTGTCAGTCGTTGGATCAGGATCTTCAGCCATCATGATGGTGCCGTGCAAGATCCTACTCATGTGAATCCAGCATTTATTGCTTTGCCTTACACTGCTGCAATCAGCCAACCTATTGATGAGAGGATCACGTTGTGTATCACCGTGCCTCATACGAATAATGATATTCAGCTAAAATGGCAGACATCAGAAATACCTGCCTTGGCAGAATTACTCAAGGCACTTGCAACATGATCCGCATTGATGAAATCTGGTTGTCTACTCAGCCCATGGACATGCGTGCAGGTATGGATACGACCATGGCCCAGGTGGTGAGAGCCTTTGGCTACATCAAACCGCATTGTGCTTACCTGTTCTGTAATAAACGTGGCCATCGTATGAAAGTGTTGGTACATGATGGACTGGGCATCTGGCTGTGTGCCCGGCGTTTGGAACAGGGTAAATTTCACTGGGCTCAAGTTCACCAAGGTGAAACCGTGGCCCTCAGCCCGGAACAGTTACAGGCACTGATCCAGGGTTTGCCCTGGCAGCGCATTGGACGACAGCAGGTAGTGACGATGCTCTAAACCAGGTTGGTGCATTCTGCTATTCTCCAAACGTTCTATTTCATTCTCTTCATGACCTCAGGCATACTGCGGTCATGAATACACTGCCTGACTTAAACCAACTGACCCATGAACAACTGCTGGAATTTACCAGACAGTTGGCAATGCAGCATCAGTCTCTGGCACAATCAAATCAAGAATTAGAAAAATCAAACCAGCAATTGGATGCCAAAGTTCAGCATCTTTCTATTCTCAATCAAAAATACGAGCATGAACTGGCGCTGTTTAAAAAGCACGAATTCGCCCAAAAGAATGAACACTTAACGGCAAAACAAATCCATCTGTGGGATGAAGCGGTTGAAGAAGATATTGCCGCGGTTGATCTAGAACTGGAACGGCTAAATGCAGATAAAACCAATGCAGCGACACACAAAGCAACAGTCAACAAACCTAAACGTCGACCACTGCCAGATCATCTACACACCATCCGTATTGAGCATGAACCTGCATCAACCCAATGTGCTTGTGGCTGCCAACTCCGTCGTATCGGCGAAGATGTCAGTGAAAAACTGCATTTCAGACCGGCACAGTTCTATAAGGAACAGCATGTGCGTGGTAAATGGGTCTGTGATCAGTGTGACACTCTGACTCAGCAAGCGATGCCCGCCTATGTGATTGATAAAGGCATTGCTTCACCTGAATTGCTCAGCCATGTGCTGGTATCGAAGTATGCCGATCATTTGCCGCTGTACCGTCAACGTCTGATCTATCAGCGGGCGGGAATCGAACTTTCTAGATCAACTTTATCTGACTGGATAGGTCGCTGCGGTGTAGAACTGGAACCTCTGGCCAATGCCTTAAAAGAGGTGGTACTACAACAGCAGGTGCTGCATGCAGATGAAACACCGGTCACCATCATGCGGATGGGTGAGAATAATAAAAAACCGAAGAAAGGTTATGTCTGGGCCTATGCCACTACACAGTACAATCCAGTTCAGGCGGTGATCTATGACTTTCAGGATAGTCGTTCAGGCCAGCATGCTGAAGAGTTCTTGAAAGGCTGGCAGGGCTATCTAGTCTGTGATGATTACAGTGGTTATAAAGCACGCTTTAAATCAGGCGATGTCATTGAGGTGGGCTGCATGGCGCATGCACGTCGTAAATTCCATGAACTGCATGTAACTGGGAAAAGTCAGGTCGCTGAACAGGCATTAGTGCTGATTCAGAAACTGTATGCGATAGAAGCAGAGCTCAGGAAAAAGACCGATGGTACAGCGGAAGACCGCCGCGAATACCGACAACAGCATAGTCAACCAGTGATGCAACAACTATATGAATGGCTCAACCAACATCATCTGACAGTGCCATCGAGTTCTCCCACCGCCAAGGCCATCAATTACACTCTGAAGCGTTGGCCAGCTTTAAGCCGCTATCTGGATGATGGCAATCTACCGATTTGCAATAATTGGGTCGAGAATCAGATGCGTCCCTGGGCGTTGGGGCGCAAGAACTGGCTGTTTGCAGGTTCGCTGCGCAGTGGTCAGCGAGCGGCAAATATCATGACGTTAATCCAGTCAGCAAAGCTGAATGGCTTGGATCCGTATGCCTATTTAAGTGATGTGCTGAAAAGGCTGCCGACACATAAAGTGACCCAGATTGAAGAATTGCTGCCGCACTGCTGGAAACCTAAATCGAATTAAAAAATAGGTATGGGATTCAGCGGACGCTTAC
>NZ_JACAXE010000062.1:0-2700 GCF_013391565.1 Acinetobacter sp. SwsAc6 | reverse complement strand
GTGCGCACTTCGTGAAAACACTATGTAGCATAAACATAGATTATTGCACTTGCAATGATCTTTTGTTTGATGCTCTCATAGTGTTTGAACAGGACGGAATTTGATAAAATGTCGAAACAAGATATACAGACAAAACTGGAATTAATTGAGAAGCAGAAAGCCGATCAATTGAAAAAACTTGATCAACTGAAAAACCAAGAAAAGGCATTAAAAGCTCAACAACGTAAAAAACAACGCGATCTGACCAGACAACAAGACGCACGTTTAAAAATTTTAGTTGGAGCATTCTATTTAAGACAATTTAAGAAAAATCCTGAAATGCTTGAATCAATCAAAGGCTCTCTCATTAGTTTTGCATCAGAAGCAACAGGAACAGCCAAAGAACAAAATTTAGCAGTGTTGAAAGAATTGCTTAATATTGAAGATACGAATGAAGTTATTAATTTTGAATAACTGTTTTGAGTAACCTTTCAATGAACCAAGTTTTTACCTGGTTCATTGAGGTTGCTTAAAATCAGTTATTATTCGCCAAACTCTTTATCTGTAAGGTTTTTAGCTAACAAATCTGTTTCTTCTATTTGAGCTACTTTATGAAATGGCGTTGGCTGTTCACTGTTTAATATTCTTTGTTTTACGTTTTCAAAGACTTCTGCTTTCTGTTCATTCGTTGCTGTCTTTAAAAATCTGTCTAATTCTTCCATTTGTTGAAGACGTTTTTTATTTAAAATTTCAAGTTCATCATTTGTCATATATTCACCATTTTTGATTAATTAGCCTAAGCAGAAAAGGATTCTCTGTACCCTCAAAAAAACAAAGCCGACCACTTTAAATACTTCATTATTAAAGGAAAGTTGGCATGAATCTTGTAAAAACAAATGCTTTTCAACTCTCTCTATAAGCATTCACAAACCGTCGCTTCGCTTTGGGTTTGGTGAACGCTTGAGAGAGTTTCAGCAATACTCACCCTAAGGGCGGTCATTTAAAAAAATGACACATCCCCTAAGTATTGCTGACGTTCTTTGGCTTCGGAGCCACGAATCGGTCGTCTAGCACTGTTGTTTTGCATACAACAGCAGACAAGGACTAAAGGCTTTGCACCTCTCCCCACGCGCTCCCTGTCGAAGTATGGCGGTATCTCTGCGAGGGTTTCCCCAACATGCAACTTAACCAACCTATACAACTACTCCCAACGCTCCGCTTTTGTGAGATTCCCCTGTGGCGGTTTAGCCTTTCGACTATAGCTACGTTGCACCAGTGACGCTTATTCCTACCACATGCAACGCATGCCGACCGTAAAACGGGCACACAGAAGCGGGCAAAGCTAGAAACAAAATAATTTGTTGCTTATTTGATGAACTGTAACGACATGAAATAACGAAGTTTTTACATTTGGGGCTTGTGTTTTTACTGTTATAACTCGATAATTGAGTTCAGGTACAAAAGCCTTGTGTGAAATTAGTACGAGCTTCCAACTCTGCTAATCTTCGTTGTTTGATGGTGGTACATCAAATAACTGCGTACCGTCGAATTTAAAGATAAAAGCCCTGAAATGCAATACATTTCGGGGCTTTTTCTTTGTGCATCAAATACTTGTTGGCATAAGTCAATGTAAATCAGCGTTTCACGCTGAATGCGGAAGGTTTTTTTTAAAGCTCTGGGCTGTTGTAATCGTTCCGAATGTCGGGCTTTCTGCTTACTTCTGCTACATTTTCAGATGATCTTTCAGCACTATTTTCAGTTGTGTACGTGATGAGCATTTCATCTTTTGAATAATCGCCCAATTCTTTACGCAAATAATCTGTAAACGCTTGCAGTTCGTGCTTCTCAACGACTGCTAGATCAATTTTACCGATCTCATCATTAAGAATATCGAGTGCAATTTCGGCTATTGCTTCTCGCGCATCAGCTCTTGTTTTCTCACGATTACTGCTTAAATCAGGCTTGTGATCTACAAGTTCACAGCACAGTGAACTCATGTGAAAATCCTCAGGACGCAGACACATATCTAAAACTTTTTCTGCACGTTTCTGCATTTGCTCGTTCTTAAAGAACTGCTGCTGAATTTGCGTCTGTAGCGCTCTCAGAGCGTCATATTCAACGTCTATGCGATTAAGCAGTGCATTACTAGCTTGAATCTCAAGATCAAGCTCTGAGAGCTTCTTATTGCGTTCTATGATCTCAATATTTTTGTCATGCGTGTCTGACTGCAAGCCACGATTTGCCATTGCTCGCCCTGCGCCTTCGTGAATTGTTGGTTCTTTATCTATGCCCTGCTCTGCGTATGATCGTCTATCTAAAGTCGGCTCAAAGCCAGCATCGACTAAACATTTGTTCCCAATTTTTTCACATGCTTCGCGCAATAATTCAGTTGCATTTTTTCGACCATGTAAACGCTGTGAGAAGTCCTCAAGCCCTTTTCTTCTGCGCTTTTCAAGCTCTTTTTGATTATAGGGGTCTTTACTGAACTCTCGTGTTTTTTCAGTGAATTGACCATTTTCAAATCGGCGGGTGCTGAACATGACATGAACGTGATAATTGCGTTCATCTGCATTTTTTCCGTGTGGTGCATGAATACTTGCGTCAACAACAACACCGTGATTTTTTGCTAGCCATGTGCAAAACATGCGAACCATATTTTTACGCTGTTCAGCATTCAGCTCATGCGGTAATGAAAATTCAAACTCACGAGCGACTTGTGCA
>NZ_JACAXE010000061.1:0-3140 GCF_013391565.1 Acinetobacter sp. SwsAc6 | reverse complement strand
GCGGATGTACAACTTGCGACATTAAATTGGGTAGATTGGTTCAACAAAAAGCGTGTACACAGCGCATTGGGTTATGTATCGCCTTTTGAGTTTGAAGCAATGTACTATGATAAGATTAACCCGTTAGATCACGTGGCCTAACTTAAATAAAAATGTCTCCGACAAACCCGGTACGGTTCAGAGTTTGAATATCACGACGGTTACGTTGAAAGATATAATCAACTTTTGAAAAAAAAGTGAAAAACGCACAGCAAGATTAAATTATTCCTCGGGATATTAAACAAGTAAACTACATCATTTTACTAACATAAACACATACACGTAAAAATCACGCCCCAGTTTAACTGGCAATAGTTTTTGAACCCTTGTATTAAAACTTAAACGAATCTAGCAATTCTTTATTTGATGTTAATACTCATCCAGTATTGAGGTTTTTTATCTTTTCTTGCCTGTGATCTAGGTTGAAATACTCTAATTTCATACTCACCTGAAGCAGGTAAAATATAAATGCCATTATTATCAAGCTCTGGAGAATATTCTCCAAGATTGATAGAGTCTTTTAATTGATTACCCCATAAGTAAGTTTCAACATTTCCTCCAGTCAACGTCACTTTTAACTTTTGCCCTTTTTTAGCATAAAATTTGTAGGAATCATACTTGTATCCATCTAGCCTTCCGTAATAATTTGCAGAGTCAGCTTTTTTTGCAAACTTAACTACAACAGTCTTTCGTATATCATTGTTATCATTTGCAAGTACGGCAGGGCTAAGCATAGTTAAAGTTAGTGCCATAAAAGCACCAGCTAGTAATTTCGTATTCGCTATTTTCATAAGGTTACCTTAATTCTTGTATCGCTCCTGACATAGTAACATAAGTAATAAACTCGAATCCAAAATTGGCGTTTAGCAATTAATTGGTTTACGATTCAGTTCGATGATCCATTAAAAGATTATTTATAAAAAATGGAACTTACACAAAATAATTTACAGGCTCAATTAATGCCATTTCGTACTTGTTGCAAAATCCAATCCTCATATTCTTGTAGTGTTTCTTGTAGCATATCCATAGGTCGTACGATGTAGTGCCTTTCAACTAATGCACTAGGTTTATGACCTGATATCTGTGCTAAAGATCCTTCATTGATTTTTGCCCAAATAGCTAACGTTTTATATGATCTCCTCAATCCATGGGGTGTAAGTTCAATATTTAGTTTTTTACATATTTTCTCTAAGCTATCGTAAGGATTGACAATATGACCACATTCAGCACCCTTACTGCTAAATATGAATTTAGAATCAGAATTTTTCCTTAGTTCTAAAAATAGGCTTTCAACATATGCCGTCAGAGGAATTAGGCGACCTTCATCTTCAATTTTATCTCTAACTCTTGCTGTTTTCCATCGAAAATCGACATCTGTCCATTTTAATGAAAGTAGCTCATTCTTTCTGCAACCAGTGATTAAACTACATATAAAAAAAATCGCAATTTTTCTACTAGTTAACTTATTTACCTCTTCAAACCATGGTTTTAGGTGCTGTTTCATCAAACAATCATTTTTGGCTTTGGAGGAAGGGACTTTATCTTTAACCTTCTTGGCGTTATATGATTTTGGAGGTATTAAGTTTTCATAGTCTTCATGTTCCTCGCACCAATTCAGAAAAGCGCGTGTGAGTCGATATGCTTTAGCTGATGTTGTAGGACGATAGTCATTTTGATCAAGCCAATCACAAAACACATCTGCAGTTAATTCAGAAAGCTTGTACTCAAACAGTTGATAAATGGGTTGATTAGTATAAATACTATTTTTTTCAGGATCGTAACCACCTCTAGATAATTCGATATGATCCTGATAGCTTCTTGGTCGCCAATTAGGTTGTCTTGCTTTTAAATATTCAAACCATACATCTTTAAATTTAATAGTTTTACGCTTTTCTTGTTTTAGCAGTTCTTTATTATCAGCTAAAGCTTTCTTACGCTCGATTAATGGGTCAATCCCTTTGTGGCACATAATCGCCAATTCTTGTGCATATTTACGAGCGTCATCTAATTCCCATACATCAACGTCACCAATTTTGATACGACGGTTTTGAAGACCAATACGGCCTTGGAAGATGTAGCTTTTATTATTTTTAGGTGTAACTTTAACACCGAATCCTGGGGTTTTCTCATCCCAAAAAAAAGTTGGTTTATTTTTGTCTGAGCAATCAATTTTATCAATAGCAGGTTTTGTTAACTTCATTCTAGTAAGCGTCTGGTAAGCAAGTAGTAAGCAAAATCAATATATATTAATCAACAAAAAGAGTGAATAATAAAATTTTAAAATTTTAAAATTATATAACTATATGATAGTATTGATTTTATATCTGTGACTTGTTGATTTTTAATTGCTATGTAAACGGACTCATAATCCGTTGGTCCACAGTTCAAGTCTGTGTGGGCCCACCATATAAAACAACCACTTAGGTGCATTAATCCTAAGTGGTTTTTTAATATAAAAATTATAGGTAGCGAATAGGTAGCACAAAAATAATAACTTCTTATTTAAAGGATTGAGCAATGAGTTATATATTTCCATTTCTGCACTCTGTAAATCTTTCGCCAAGTAAAGATAGAATATAGAGTCAGCATCAATCTGACATTATTAAGTCTGGTGATTTAAATGAAGATTTATCAATTCTATCTACAATACAGCTGATAACTTTTTACACTTTAAGTAATGAAGAGATTCTTCAAGCCAATGAAAAAGAGATTCTTGCTGCATATAAGCGTGCGTGTATGTTGTTAGTCAATGATTTAAATCAAAAAAAAGTCGTATCAAAGTAGAAATTAAGAAATTAGGCCGTGTAGATAAGAAATCTTTTTTATCTGTATTAGAAAAGCATGACTATGTTTCTTTTAAAGATATACAATATTGGGGTTTGTTTGAAGATTCATTGTCTGAGTTTGTAATCACACTAAATAGCTTTAAAAAATTTGCTGAGTTTAGGCAGCTGACTACTCATAATCTATCTATGGCTTTGTTGCACAAACCTACCTCTAAGGGCTTATTCAGCAATATAATTCTAAAATGAATAAGCCCACACCTAAAATTTATCGTACAACCAATTGGTCATCCTACAATCGCGCTTTGATCAATCGTG
>NZ_JACAXE010000060.1:0-3257 GCF_013391565.1 Acinetobacter sp. SwsAc6 | reverse complement strand
TATACTGATGGGGCTTATGACACCAAGCAATGCCGTCAGCTAATCGCAGACCGACAAGCGCATGCGGTGATTCCACCAAGAAAAAATGCGAGACCTTGGAAAGATACAAAGATTAGCTCGCTAGAGCGAAATGAATTACTTCGAACCGTTAAACGTTTAGGCAGGACACTATGGAAAAAATGGTCAGGCTATCACCGTCGCAGTTTGGTTGAAACCAAGATGCATTGCATCAAATTATTAGGCGAAAAATTAATGGCAAGAAGCTTTCCCAGTCAAGTAAATGAAATTCATGCTCGTGTAGCCCTATTAAATAAATTTACGGAAATTGGCCGACCACATACCCAAGTTATGCCTTAAATTTTAGCGACTTAGGATAACTCTACCTTTAAAGACTCTATGCAACAAAGCCTTTTCTTTGATTAGAGCAACAAGATTAGGCGAATAGTGTTGTGTGCCTACTAATGTTCCAGCTTTTGCTTTGTTGTAGCAATTTGAAAAGGGTTACATGGAAATACCACGCTGTCGAGCAGTTTCAGAGACATTGTCTTGATTTGATTCAATCGCTTTGATTGCTTCAGCTTTGAATTCTGCTGTATAAAACTTTTGTTTTTTTCTCATGGTAAACTCCTAATGAGTATGTTTAGTTTACCAAGTTAAATTTTCTGTTTTTATCAGCACACATCAATCGTAGAATGGCAAAAAAACAACTAGAATTGGGATAGTGTTTTAAATAATCATCTAACTAAAGATTACAGTAGTAATCTTTAGTTGTTCAAATTAATTTAGGTGCAAAATGGGTTCAACACTTTCTTTTATCGGACTAAAGATGATGTTAGCAATGACTTCAACTCCCACCACCTCCTCATAAGTCAATTTACATTTATAATTCTGAAAGCGACATGAGTTGTCGCCTAAGGCTGAAAATTAAAAAAATGGATTGGCTAAAATATACCTAAAAGATTATTTTTATTTAGTAAGAAATGGCTTGCAAAGCTAGGATATGGGGAATAGTCCACTTTGAACTTAAATAATTTAAAAAAAATGATGGTGGCGATAGATCAGAATCAGCCTGTAAATCTTATTCGTTTTAAGCGTTTGGTTGCACAATTAAATATTCCACATCGACTTGAAGCCTCAGATATACGTGGAATTAAAATTAAGGGCGATCTTTATCAGATTGAATATATTCACCCGACCATTGAAAAAGAGATTCAAAATTTAGTCAGCAACATGGGGCATGATCGGATGAGTGCTGCCAAACAGAATCGTAGTCATCAGCATAAAGTTATTGGTTCATATATTCTAATAAGACAATTGTCAGAACATCCACAAGTGGTTGTTTTTGAACAAGATGGTTGTTATCAAACGCCAGTAAGTTTGTCACGTTATGCGGTTATTGTGGAAAACCGTCAAGTCTTTTTAAATAGTGAAAAATTTAAAAAATTTTTAAAAAATCATACCCATGTGCCATGTGATCAACCTCTAGATTTTATCTTTGGTACAGGAAATGAAATTGCGAATTCTTTACATCAAAACTTTTTGAATCAGTATGAACATTTGTACTTATGTTTTGATTGTGATTATGGTGGACTCCAAATAGCAAAAAATTTATTTCAATTATTACCTAATAAAACAATAACTTTTGTGCAACCTTATGACATTCAAAAACGTTTGGAGCAAGTGGTACATGCTTTGAGTTCAGATGAGATTGAAAAGCTAGCCCATTTCGCAGTTGATGCGCCTATTTTTATTCGTCCTTTTGCACGACTGCTGTGCAGCACCCAACGCCGACTTGAACAAGAGAGTTTTTTATATGATCAATGATAGTTTGTCGCTATTACAGTTCACGTTAAAGCGGTTGGTCTTTGTGAACGCTGCCAAGCATGCTTATTCTGAATTGCTTCTAGATCAGCACTTAGCTATGTTTGGGCGAAATAATAATGGTAAAACGGCAAGCTTAGCTGCAACCAAATTGTTACTCTTTCCAGAAGTAAACTTTAGATACTGTTTCCAAAAATTCGGTTTTGAAGGAAAGGATGGACAGTATGATACTGAACAATCATTTCGCTTTTACTTTCCCACGCTTAAATCTTATATCGCACTTGAAGTTGAAAACCCAAGTGGCACATTTACCATGGTGTTGTTTCGTGCGCCAAGTAGTGAAAAAAGTCAAAACTATGCTTATCACCGTGCATTTATTCCACTTCCATATCAAGAAGTGCGCCATTTATTTTGGAATGAATTCGAACAAGATTTTGCGGAAAATTTAAGTACTGAAAGCCTGCTGAAATTTACTCAAAAGCAACGTGGCCTCATTATTCAAGAAGCGGCAAAACTCCGCCAAATGATTTTTGCACGTTTAGGTAGTCCAGATGCCCAATATTGTATTATTCCGTTAAAAAACAATAATGCAGATTCAATCAATGCTTTTAGAAAGGTCTATAATTTAGCGTTTTCGATGTCGAGTAATGTTTCAGATGTTCTTTCATCTGCGATCGCTGCCCTAATTGAAATGCAACGTGGTCGTGAGGAAGAAAAACTTGATCATGACTTAGAAGAAACCTATCAAAAATATTTACAACTGAATCAACAAAGCCAAACTTTAAAATTAAAACAAAATAATTTAGAACGCTTTAATCTTTTTTAGCCAGCGAATTTAAAGCCATTTATCAGGCAACATATGATTATTCAACACAACATCAAGCGATTGATTATTATGTCAACTTACAGCGAAATAAATTGAAACCCGAAAAAATTAAGCAGCAAAGTCAGCTGAATGAGTTTAATCTTCAACTGCGTGATTTAAAAAATAATATCGCCCAAATAAAAGAAACAGTCATTGGATTAGAGACAAATCTGAGAACACGCAATAAAGATGTGAATTTGACCAATAAAGACATAGAAAATGCGCAAAAAGTGCAATATGAATATCCACATGACATGTCTATTCATGAGATTAAAGCGGCACTTTATGCAGAAACTCAAGAATTGATGAAAGAACGAGAATTATTAAGAGATAGCACAAAAGTAGCAGAAGAATTTCAAAAGAAAAGAAAGTTATTGAATGAAAGACAACAACAATTGGAACAGCTTTCGACAGAGATTCAAAGCATAAAAAATCAAAAAGATGATGAATTATGAGGGTGTAAATAATTCTGTGTAAATACAGTTTTAAAAATACTTGGTTACACGCTCTTCAAACATGATACTAAAGCGGTTCATAGCAGATTTCCAATTTTGGATAGGCATTGTCCATT
>NZ_JACAXE010000006.1:107433-212301 GCF_013391565.1 Acinetobacter sp. SwsAc6 | reverse complement strand
CAAGCAAAAAATGGACAATGCCTATCCAAAATTGGAAATCTGCTATGAACCGCTTTAGTATCATGTTTGAAGAGCGTGTAACCAAGTATTTTTAAAACTGTATTTACACAGAATTATTTACACCCTCGTTTTGACAGCTGCATGATGGAAGGTTTTGATGAGCCTTTGGTGAATAAAATTTTAGGTTTAAATAGTCAGCAATATCCTGTGATGGTGATTGGCGCAGGTGAACGTGCTGTAGATGGTGTGTTCTTCCCGCAATATCGTTTTGACCGTGATTTATTTATTCAGAAGGTTTAATTCAAACTATATTTACGTTTAGCAGTAATATGAGACGCGGAAATGTCATCAGCAGCTGTACGAGGCAGGACTCGATTCAATAATTATCGTTTTTGCGATGTTATTCATCACATGACGGAATATAACGAGTTCTGCTGATGACAATGGTTTTGCCTACTTTTCCCGAAAGAAAAGTAGGTCGAACCGAAGGTTATTCCCAAAAGTAAAATGTCTAATAGCAAGACACCGCTACAACCTTATTCTTTTAGAACGTTATATCCACCATTTGAATAAACTCAAAAGCTGGCTCTTCATAAGGATGACTTACCTTTAAAACCCTTGCTACCGCACTTGCCTTTTCTTCAGGCACTATCGTTTCCACTCGCCATTCTGGAATTTGCTCCAAAGCGTCCAGCTCACCTATAAACGGATTTGCACCTTTTACTGGCTTAAATTGCCCTGTACCTAGCACTTGCCAAGCACAGTGTTCATAATTGCCTATACCGCCTGCCCCTGCTTCAAATACGGCAAATTTGGTAGATTCAAGATGTGATTCTGGGACGTAGTAGATCAGTTTAAGCATTATCAGTTTCTAATTTATCAAGTTTGACTTTTATAGCATATAGCTTTGAATATGCCTCTAACCCACCCATAATTTCACTTTTTTTAGTATCAAAGTCTACAACTGGTGTTTGATTACCTTTATATAATTTAATTACTTCATCATTTAATGCAATATACAAAAAATGTGGTTTATCACTATTACTAAAATCATCACCTACTTTTTTTGGTTCTTTATGAATAATGCATAATTCATTATATTGTCCAACCATTATTATATTTAGAGCTCTTGAAAGATCACTTTTTAAATCATCAATAACATCAAACTTCTCTACATCATTAACTAAATTCAAAAAATGATCAACTCTCTCATCTACTGCATTATTACTTCCGAATCCACCAGAATTGTTAATACTCTTTTCAACTAAAATTCTAAATAATACTGTTCTCGCTTCTTTCAACTCTTCTATAGTTTTCTCAGCTTCCGATCTTAATTCTTTTAATTTGACTCCATTTCCTGCAATCGAAAACTCCTGCACCTCTGCAGCGAAAGCGATAATCAGTCCAATTACAGCAAATCCAAAGCTAAAAGCAACAAATTCAGCCCCCGATATTTTCTCTAGAAAAATTAAAAGCCATAAGCCACAGGCTATTCCGAGCAAACCGACAACAAAGCCAAATACTGTATTTCCTTTTAATCTGTTATTTTTTGTTTTCAATGTTTAACTCATAAATTTTATATTTAATACATGATAACAAAAGAAAAAAAATAATTACTAATATTTAATCACATGGCTAGCGACATGAATGTCGCCTTAGACAGCGGGATAGGATGTCCCATCAGTCTAACAAAAGGGTTTTGTTACTTTTGGCCTGTCAAAATAAAAAGAATCTCAAAATAAAAAAACCGCCTCGTGGCAGTTTATATTTTAAACAATCGCTTTAGTGAAAAGCATAACCCAAAACTAAAAACACTAACTGCAAACATATAACTGCACCAAAAAGCTTCCAGCCCTTTTTACGCAGTGCAGACTTATCAACTGCCGAATAATCTACTATTTTAATCATGTCATCACCTCATCATGAGTGTTGATACTGAACTCGTTTAGTTATCCATCTTTCTTTTATTTTGCATAGTTATTGTGCATAAATTACACACTAGCATGTTTCCACAAATATAAAAGCAAAATCTAAACCAAGTTCAGCATGGGAGACTGCAAAAGTTGCAGACACAAAAAACCACCAAATAGGTGGCATAATAATGAGGCATCTTAACCAATGTTTTAATATTTTTCCATAAGGTAAAATTAAGACATTATTTTACAATATTATTTATTACATAAATTACTATTAGCCAATGTCATTACAGTTCCATCCAAAGCCTGACTAAATGCTAAATGCGCTTTAAAACGTATTTTGGTATTCATAGTAATTGCACTGATATCTTTAACAACCGTCATTGCTCTAGGTAATTCATCTGCTGGAAAACGTTCATAGATGCACCCTATCGCACGTGATTTCTCAAATGAAATATGTTTAACCTGCGCTAGGTTCTGTTTATCTACTAATAGGCTATTTTGTAATTGCACCGCATATTGGCTAACTGCCCTTTGCTGCTCTATCTGTTTAAAATTTTGAGCGATATAAAGATCAATATCATCACGGATACCATTCAGATCTGCATCCACTCCCATTAAATTGTGATCAATATCCAGCTGAAGTTGTCCACCTCTTTTTTCCACTTCATGGAGCTGTACAACATTCTGTCGCCACATATACGCGTCACAGCCATTCAGAAAAATAATACTCAGAATAACAATCAGAGGAATTTTTACTAATTTTTGTAGATTCATAAGTAATGTATTTTTTATTTTAGCAACTCATCTTAAACGAAAAGCTGAACCATTTAAAACGCTGAAGGATGATTATCCCATTGCCATAAAAAAAGCCCCTTTCGGGGCTTTTTCAAATTGTTGATTAAATCAATTAACCAATAAATTTACGGGCATTACGGAACATACGTAACCATGCACCATCTTGATCCCAATCTTCTGGTTTCCAAGAGTGCTGAATCGCACGGAAGTTACGTTCAGGGTGTGGCATCATAATCGTTGCACGGCCGTCTTTAGACGTTACACCTGAAATCGCTTCTGGCGAACCGTTCGGGTTCATTGGGTAATGCTGCGTTGGGTTGCCTTGGCTATCTACATAACGCAAGATCACTTGATCACCAGCATTCAATGCTGCAATGTTTTCTGCGCTTGTAACCACACGACCTTCACCATGTGCTACAGCGATAGGAAGAATCGAACCTTCCATACCTTCTAACAATACAGAATTTGATTTTTCAACGCGTACGTTTACAACACGCGCTTCAAACATCTCTGAAGTATTGCGGTGGAAACGTGGCCAAGCTTCTGCACCCGGAATTAATGGTGCAAGCTGAGACAGCATTTGACAGCCGTTACAAATGCCTAGAGAGAAAGTTTCATCACGGTTGAAGAATTTCTCAAATTGGTCACGAAGTTTTGGATTGAACAATACAGATTTAGCCCAACCGCCGCCTGCGCCCAATACGTCACCGTAAGAGAAACCGCCACATGCTACTAAACCTTCAAAGTCATCAAGACTGATACGGCCAGCAAGCAAGTCGCTCATGTGTACGTCTACAGTGTTGAAGCCGACTTTATCGAATGCAGCAGCCATCTCTACATGACCGTTAACACCCTGCTCACGCAGAATCACCATGTTTGGACGGCGTTCATTGATGTACGGTGCTTCGATTGGCTCGTTCAAATCAAATGTTGGTTTTGCAATTAAACCTGCATGTGATTTGTCCGCGATTAATGCATATTCTTGATCCGCAGTTTCTACGTTGTCACGCAGACGTTGGATTTGATGTGACACTTCAGTCCATGCTTGCTGTAATTCAGCACGGTCTAAGCTCAAACCATTTACAGTTAAAGTATCTGTATCGTTTACAGTACCTACAACTGCAATTGCATCTTTAAGGCTAGACGCTGCAACTTCAGCTTCTAAGGTAGCCCAATCCGCTTTGCTGATTTGTAGCACTGCACCAATTTCTTCTGCAAACAAGCTTGCAGTAGATTGATCTTCAAGCGCTGCACCTAGGCGTGAAGCGAACATCATTTCTGCAACAGTTGCCAATAGACCGCCATCACCGATGTCATGGTAAGCCTTGATTAGACCACGGTTGTTCCAGTCTTGAACCAATGCAAAGAATGCTTTGAAGTCATCGAAGCTGTCTACGTCAGGTGTTACAGAACCGATTGCTTTATAAACCTGAGCAAGGATCGAACCGCCAAGACGGAATTGACCTTTAGAAAGATCGATACGTACAAGTACAGACTCGATATTTTTAAGTTCAGGTGTCAATGTTTTACGAACATCAGTCACAGGTGCAAATGCTGTGATCACGCCTGACATTGGAGAAGTTACAGATTTATCTTCGCCTTCGTCATTCCACGTTGTACGCATAGACAATGAGTCTTTACCCACTGGAATTGCAATACCTAGTGCAGGACACATTTCCATACCGATGGCTTTAACACCTTCGAATAGCGCTTGGTCTTCACCTTGTTGACCTGCAGCAGCCATCCAGTTTGCAGACAATTTAATGTCGCTGATCTGGTCGATTTTTGCAGACATGATGTTTGAGATTGACTCTGCTACAGATAAACGTGCAGAAGCAGCAGGATTCAACAATGCAACTGGCGGACGCTCACCCATTGCCATTGCTTCACCTGTATAACCTACAAGGCTTGTCGTTGTTACTGCAGCATCTGCTACAGGCACTTGCCACTTACCGACGAACTGATCACGTGCAACCATACCTGTAATCGAACGGTCACCAATCGTGATTAAGAACGACTTAGATGCAACTGTAGGATTCTTAAGAACGCGGTAAATCGCATCTTTCAAATCTGTTACTGTTTCAGCAGTAAAGTCATCGCCTTTACGTTCAATCGTTTCGTATGAACGGCTCATACGCGGTGTACCGCCAAGCATCACTTGCATTGGCATATCCACAGCTTTGTTTTCAAACAATGGATCGTTCACAGTCAATTGACGCGCTTCAGTTGCTTCACCAAGTACGGCGAATGGGCAGCGTTCACGTGCGCACAGTGATTCAAATAATTCTAATGAGCTTGGACGGATGGCCAATACATAACGCTCTTGCGCTTCGTTCGACCAGAGCTCCATTGGAGACATGCCTTTTTCCAATGATGGAATTTTACGAAGATCAAGGATTGCACCTAACTCATGATCGTTCACAAGTTCAGGCATTGCATTTGAGATACCACCCGCACCCACGTCATGTACAGACACGATTGGGTTATGGTCTTCCATGCGCCAGCAAGCATCAATCACTTCTTGGCAACGACGTTCCATTTCTGGGTTTTCACGCTGTACAGATGCGAAGTCTAAGTTTTCACCTAACTTACCGCTGTCTACAGAAGATGCAGCACCGCCGCCTAGACCGATCAGCATGGCAGGACCGCCAAGTACGATTAAAAGATCACCCGGTTGGATTGCATCTTTTTCAACATGGTCAGGACGGATGTTACCGTAACCGCCAGCAATCATAATTGGCTTATGGAAACCTTTTACGTCGCCATTTACATTTTGTTCAAAGGTACGGAAGTAACCATTTAAAGCAGGACGGCCGAATTCGTTGTTAAACGCAGCGCCACCCAATGGGCCTTCAATCATAATTTGAAGCGGAGATGCCATACGAGACGGCTTGCCGTAGTTTTCTTCCCAAGGCTGTTCAAAGCCAGGAATGTTCAAGTTAGAAACAGTGAAACCTGTTAAACCTGCTTTTGGCTTACCGCCACGGCCTGTAGCGCCTTCATCACGGATTTCACCGCCTGAACCAGTCGCTGCGCCTGCAAAAGGTGCAATCGCTGTCGGATGGTTATGCGTTTCCACCTTCATTAAGATGTGAGCAGCTTGGCTCTTATATTTGTAAACGTGCTGACCTGTTTCTTCGTCTTTTTTCGGATAGAAACGTTGAGTGTCAAAGCCCACGATCACTGATGCGTTGTCTTTATATGCAGACAAAACGTCATCTGGAGATTCTTTATAGGTGTTCTTAATCATTTGGAACAATGACAATGGCTGAACTTCGCCATCAATTGTCCATTCTGAACCAAAGATTTTATGACGGCAGTGCTCAGAGTTTGCTTGAGCAAACATCATCAATTCGATGTCATGCGGGTTACGGCCAAGCTTGTTAAACGCTGCAACTAAATAATCAATTTCTTCGTCAGATAGTGCAAAACCAAACTCAGAGTTTGCTTTCACTAAAGCGTCTTTGCCTTGACCTAAAATATCAATTGCATTTAATGGCTTTGGTTCCGTTTCAGAGAACAGCGCAGTCGCTTCTTCAATTTGATTGAACACGCTTTCTGTCATGCGGTCATGCAATGCCAGTTTTACTTCATCAGAAACAGCATTTACGCCCTTCAAAGTAAATAAAACACCGCGTTCAAGGCGATGAACCGGTGTATTACAGTTTGCAAAAATATCCGTTGCTTTCGATGACCACGGAGAGATTGTCCCAACGCGTGGCGTCACTAATATTTGGACTTCATCACTTGCTGGCTGGCGCAATTCAAAAGATTGACCATCATTAAGCAGCTGTAAAGCAGATTGCTGTTGCTGTTCGCTTAGCGCTTGGTCAAATAGATAGACCAATTGGCTTTCAATTTCTTGAACAGAACTAATCGAAGATAGACGTGTTAATAGTTGCGTTTTCTTAAAAGAAGAGTGTGCTGGTGCACCGGCCACGATAAACATGCTGATTTTGGCTCCACGGGCTGGTCTTTTGAACCAAGCCGCAATGTGACTTGAAGAGAGCGCATATTCTACTGTGAATTAGTTAAATCAGCTAGATGCCAAAAGCAGTTTCTATCCGAGAATGACACAAGATTTTTTAAATTTTGTTTTTATATTCAGTAAGCAATATTGAATCTAGTCGCACAGATTACCATAGTTTTAATTGTAAAAATTATTAATTCTAAATAATTCTCTATCTGATGAATTTTTCAGCATATAAGCGTCTTACCGCATACAATTTACCCTAGCGCAAAGCGCTATGAATACTGACGCTTTTGATTCAAAATTCACTCAATATTCACAGCAATTAATACCAGCCTTATTCTTTCTCAGGCTTACTTCAAGTTTTGACTATCTACATAATGCAGCAAATTTAAAACCGCTTCCGAAGCCAGCTGCAATGATGCAGGATCAATCAAGTCAATGGTGTCACAAGCCTGATGATAACAAGGTGCAAACTCCAAAACGTCACCCTGCATCTGCTCATTAAATAAAATGATTGAGGCCACTGGAACTTTTCCGAGGAACGGCGCAGTATCACTCGCTGTTAAAGTCGAAATATCTTTTTTAACCGCAGCTCCTTTTTGCTTAAAAAATTTGCTTAAGACCTGCTCCAATGCTGCATCTCCTTCATGCACGGGTACGGCGCGCAGCCCATCCAGCAGCGGTTTGAATTCTGCATCTTTCATACCGCGCTCTTTCAGCATTTTCTCCATTTCATCTACAGAAGATTTCGTCGCATCTGCAATCATAATGTCTGGATTTTTTGTTCCTACCATATCAACATTAATATAAGCCAATGTGTGCTGCAGCTGAGATGGCGTCAAGTTTTTAACAAAGGCCTGTGAACCGCCTATGCCTTCTTCTTCAGAATCCCAAAAAGCAAGATAAACGGTATTGTTCGGTTTATTTTGCGGTTTTGCATAATGGTGAATCAACTCCAGCAGCAGCGCAGTGCCTGAACCATTATCGTTAATCCCTGGACCTGTTTTCACAGAATCATAATGTGCACCCACAATGACCGCGTCATCTATATTTTTACCTTTGATTTCGACAATAATATTTTGACCAACCACCTTTGCTCTATTTTCAAAGGCAATCATCTGCGCTTGGAATCCTGCTTCTTTGGCTTCATTCATAATGTATTTTGCACTTGCCAGCCCACCCGCAGTTCCTACCGCACGGTTGCCTGCATGTTTTACAGCAATATCCTGTAAAGCCTGCAAATGCTCCATCATTTTCGTGCTGCTGAGTGTAACTGCAGCGTAATGAACTTCTGCTGGCGAAATACCTGGTGTTTGAACTGAAGCGCAGCCAAATAATGAAATACTGCAGCCAATGAGCAATAACGGCGCTAAAAAATTAAATTTCATTCAATTCCCCTCATCTTTATATGCATCAATATTTAGAGAATTCTAATTCAGCATATATATGAGGATATAGGCGCTTTAAGTAAGTCACTGCCTCTTCATTTTAAATATAAAAATGGAGCAATATCTATATGCTCCATTTTTCAAAAATAGTTAAGCTGATTTATTTAAAGTAAAGCCGGCAGTAGCAAATTCAATCACGCCATTTTCTTTGACATAAACTTTCCAGTCTTCCAGAAGCTCATGCAGTTTTTCTGGATACCGCTCTGCCAAATCATCAATCTCACCAGCATCTACTGCCAAGTTATACAGCTGCCACTGATTTGGGCCATTTGGCGCAGGGATAAATAAGGCTTTCCAATCCCCTTTACGCAATGCTTTTTGCCCGAACAGCTCCCAGCCTGTAATGTGGTCTACATCATGAATATGATCTTGCTGCTGGTTTAAGTACGGCAGAATACTTTTACCGCGCAGCGGCACTAAATCACGGCCTTTATATTGTGTACCCGGATGCTGTACATCCAAAACATTTAAGAGTGTCGGCAGCCAGTCCATCACGGTAAGAAACTCGTGGCTGATTCCTTGCTGACGCCCAAAACCTGAATGTTTAATAAAAGCTGGTGTACGGATGCCGCCTTCACTGGTATGCGCCTTATACAGACGCGCTGGCGCAGTGGCTGCCTGCGCCCAATGTTCGCCATACCACACATAGGAATTGCCATTGCCGATATTGTCTAAAGCATTGTCATAATATTTGGCAATCACCGTCGAAATGTCTGGGCCAAATACAGGCAATGCTTCCAGCTGCGCGCCTTCTGCGCCATTATCAGACAGGAATATAATAACCGTATTGTCGTATTGCCCTGTTTTCTTTAAATGATCAATCACACGGCCAACGTTTTGATCCAGCCTATCCACCATCGCAGCATAAACTTCCATGGTGCGCGCAGATTGCTTCCTATCTGCATCTGACAATTCATCCCAAAATTTAGTTTTCGCCAGTACTGGATGAATGGTTGCATCCGCGCCGACCAAACCCAGTTCGCGGACACGATCCAAACGTTTTTGACGTAAGACTTCAGGGCCTGCATCATATACACCCTGATATTTTGCAATATCATCACGATGAGCTTGCAGCGGCCAATGCGGCGCCGAAAATGGCAGGTAGGCAAAGAATGGACGGCCTTGGCGCTGTGTATCATCTTGCAAATAGTCCAGCAATTTATCCGTAAAATAGTCTGACGAGTAAAAATCTTCGGGCAGTGAAGTCACATATTCGTCATTTTCCGCATATAAACCGCGGGTCACTTTTAACAAACCCGGCACTTCTTCTTCAGGTATATCCGCTTCAAAGGCATAATGATTGGCCGCCCCTGGCAATAAGGTAAAAGACTTTTCAAAACCGCGTTTTGCTGGAAAACGATCCGCTGTTAATCCCAAATGCCATTTCCCAGACATCACAGTGTAATAGCCAGCATCTTGCAGCAGCTCTGGCAAGGCTGCCACCTGATCATTCAAATAGCCTTCATAGCCCGGCTGGCCCTTTTGTTCAGGACGGATCGCTTCCGCCATCGACCCTAGTCCAGCCAAATGGTGATCTGTGCCTGACAGCAGCATCGAGCGGGTTGGCGAACAAGTTGAAGCTGTATGAAAATTAGTAAATCTTAAACCTTCAACTGCAATCGCATCTAAATTCGGTGTTTGTATTTCCCCACCAAAGGCACCCAGGTCAGTAAAACCCAAATCATCTGCGACAATGAGTAAAATATTTGGCTGCTGTTGTGACATCTGTTTTTATCTGCGTTTTTATAAAAAAACTACAGTGCCTGAAAACAGGACTGAAACCCTGTCAAAGATTTGACAATCTCTAGCTAAATTTCCGCAAAGCTATGCACTGAATAGCGTAGGAAAAGTGTCAAACTATAACGCGTTGCTCTAGTGCATTTCCTGTAATTTTGGCATGATGCATACAGTAAATAACTGAATAATGATAAATGACTCACATGCGTTGGCTTGAACTGCTCTCCACAGTTCGTATCGGCAGTAAAAAACAAAGTTCTGAACAGGCGCGCAGCCCTTTTCATAAAGACTATGACCGTATTATTTTTTCGCAAAGCTTTCGCCAGCTCAACCGCAAAACCCAAGTCCATCCGCTGACACAGCATGACGGCATTCATACGCGTTTAACACACTCGCTCGAAGTGTCTTGTATCGGCCGCTCACTTGGCATGCTGGCTGCTGAAAAAATTAAAGATCAGCTTCCGGTTTGGATTTCCCCTGCAGATGTCGGCGCAATCATTCAAGCTGCCTGTCTGGCACATGACATTGGCAACCCGCCATTTGGCCATGCTGGTGAATATGCCATCCGTGAGTGGTTTGATGACGCATCACATACCGATTTTTTAAAAGACTTAAGCCCTGAGCAAGAAGCCGATGTACGCCAATTCGAAGGCAATGCACAAGGCCTGCGCTTACTGACTAAAATTGATTATCACCCCAATGACGGCGGGATGCGCTTAACTTACGCAACCTTAGGGGCTTACTTAAAGTATCCATGGCTGTCCAAAACCATTGCGTCACAAGGCAACACGCCAGCCAGTAAACGCGCAAAGTTTGGCTGCTACCAATCTGAAAAAGAAATATTGCAGCAAATTGCTGAACAGCTCGGCCTGATCCAGCTCGGTGATTTCCACTATTGCCGTCACCCGCTGACCTACTTGCTCGAAGCTGCCGATGACATGTGCTATGCCCTAATTGATTTGGAAGACGGTATTATTCTCAACATGCTGAGCTATGAAGAAGTTGAGCCTATTTTTCTGAATTTGATTGGCGACTATGGTATTCCATCTGAGCTTTCAATGAATACCACGTGGCAGCAGAAAATTGCCGCGCTGCGCGGGCGCGTCATGAAACGCCTAGTAGATGAAGTGACGACCGCTTTTGCCAAACATCATTTTGAAATTCTTTCAGGCCAGCTGCAAGGCAGTCTACTGGACTATTGCCCAAATGATATTGGTCAAGGCATTAATCGTGCTAAGGATTTAGCACGGGATAAAATTTTTGAACATCCGCAAAAAGCTGGTTTAGAAATTATTGCGCATCAAAGCTTACAAAATATTTTAGATGCGTTCATTCCGCTAACCACGCCAAATAAAACGCTGAGCTTTAAAGAGCAGCGCCTAATGTCTATTTTACAGCGTTCAGGCACACAATTTGGTGAAGATCACTATGAAAACATCATGAGGGTATTAGATATTATCTCTAAATTTTCAGACCATCAGGCCTATAATTTGTCGCAAGAACTACAAGGCAATAAAGTTGGTTTTTTTTAAACCTATTCATTAAAATTTTTTTGTAGAACAGTGAATTAGAATATAATCTTTCGATGTTAAAAATGTAAATATCATAATTAGGAGAATAACTAAATGCTTAACTGGAATGATGATAAAACTATAAATGAAATCTTATACACCTCACTAACTCTCGCCACTGCTAAAACAGACCAATCATTAATCGGCGAAGCAGATCAGGCTGCACGTAATGCAATTCATTTTTGCCAACAAACTCCCCCTGTATCAGGATCTTTTACGCAAATTAAAAATGCTTATATTTTTAAAAATGTCAAACATGATAATTTTGGTGGGGTGAATGCAGCGATCGATGGCATTGTCAAAATCACACCTTCAAATCCAATTATTCGGGAAGATCTAGAAATAACGCTTACGACCATTGAAATGAACTTAACTATTGAATATTTAGAAGGTAATGAGTTTATTCAAGGTGATAAAAATACTTGGCTCGGACGAATTACAACAACGACGGTCAAACCGCACACACAAAGTCGACTCATTAATGCACAACAAGCGAGTAAAATTAGATTGGTTAATAAATCAGATCAACTTGTTGTTTACTCCCAAACAAAAAAAAATCGCTTTGCTATGACTACATACACTTTAACTGATTTTGAATCTGCACAATATTCAACATTGGATCAAAATGAGAATAAAATTAATTGGTTATCAACCAAAGCAAAATTACATGTAAAAAATAGTCCCATTGGCACCTATGAAGTTAGCTTCGATAATCAAGAACAACCCTTTATGATGGATATCCATTTTCCTATTTCGGGACATCTTGAAATCAAAGATCAAAACTCTTCTAACCTCATTCTTATAAGTGCAGATGAAAACGCCAAAAGATTTAATTATCAAGTTTTCCATCAAGGTAAGCCTCAGGATAAAATAACTAAAGATTGGGAAAATTTCTTAGGTTGGGAATCTGAAATTTATTCATTTTTATAAAGATAATTTTTATATTCTATTTTATAAGCTGATATTCATTCGAATGAGCTTAAACAAACATTTAATTTGAGTTTGTTATTTAGGGCCAAACAAATTGTTTATAACAATGAGCAATATTATGCATAATACTGCTCACTCAATTTACACTTTTCGTTTAAGAAGATAACTACATGATCGGATGCCTGATTGGTGAAGTGCTGGCGCTTGAAGCCCCAACTGTACTTTTAAATGTAAATGGCGTTGGCTACGAAGTTGACACCCCGCTTTCAACATTTTGCCAATTGCAAAAAGGACAAAAAGTCACTTTATGGACTCACTTGGCTGTACGCGAAGATGCTCAGCTTCTTTATGGCTTTGCCAATGCGCAAGAAAAAATCATTTTCCGCACACTGATTAAAGTGAATGGTGTCGGCCCTAAAATGGCACTTGGCATACTATCTACCTTAAGTGTCGAAATGCTGATTCATACCGTTGAAAATGGCGATGTGAAAACACTTGTGAAAGTACCAGGTGTAGGCGCCAAAACAGCTGAACGTTTGATGATTGAACTGCGTGACCGTTTTAAAGCCATGTCAGCTGTATCTGTTCCAAGTAACTCGACCAGCCCGCAAATTCAATTTACGGGCAACTCCGCTGTGGCTGAGGCAGAAGCTGCTTTACAATCTTTAGGCTATAAACCTGCCGAAGCACAAAAATTAGTGAATGCGACTAAAGGTGATTTCACTGAAGCCAGCGATATTATTCGAGCGGCATTAAAGTCGATGAATAAATAACTCATTAAAAAACATATCCCGACCTATCATTTGATATGTGCTGGCGACATGGATGTCGCCGTTAAACTGTGCTACAAGAATGTAGCATCAGTTTAACAAATGGGTTTTGTCACTTTTGCCCAGTCAAAAGTGAAAATCGCCTATACAATAGGTATAAATAGTCCAAAAGTTATTTAAGGCAGTGCTCACATTGACCTTGAGTTTTAGAGATTAATTACATCAATATGCAAGACCGTCTCATCAGTGGCTCCGAAAAACCCGAAGACCACTTCGACCGCGCCATTCGCCCAACGTCCCTCGAAGACTACATCGGACAACCCGTCGTACGCGAACAAATGGAAATCTTCATCGGGGCTGCCCGTGGTCGTGCTGAAGCACTTGATCACACATTAATTTTTGGCCCACCTGGTTTAGGTAAAACCACACTGGCCAATATTATTGCCAGAGAAATGGGTGGTAACCTAAAATCGACCTCTGGGCCAGTATTAGAACGTGCAGGCGACTTAGCGGCGATGCTGACCAACCTCGAAGAAGGCGATGTACTGTTTATTGATGAAATTCACCGCCTTTCACCAGTCATTGAAGAAATTTTGTATCCTGCAATGGAAGACTACCAGCTGGATATTATGATTGGCGAAGGCCCTGCTGCCCGCTCCATCAAACTAGATTTACCTCCATTTACGCTGGTGGCGGCAACCACTCGTGCAGGCTTGCTCACCTCGCCACTGCGTGACCGTTTTGGTATTGTGCAACGCTTAGAGTTTTACTCTGTCGAAGACTTAACACATATTGTTAGCCGTTCAGCCAATCTCATGGATGTGCCCATGACCGCTGAAGGCGCTCAAGAAATTGCCCGCCGTTCACGAGGCACACCACGTATTGCCAACCGCCTATTGCGTCGTGTACGTGATTATGCACAGGTCAAAGGCACTGGCGAAGTCACTCAAGATATGGCACAGCGCGCATTGGATATGCTCAAAGTTGATAAAGATGGATTAGATACACTGGACCGTCGCTATTTATCTATGCTTCTAGAGCGTTTTGACGGTGGGCCTGCTGGCGTTGAAGCACTCGCCGCCGCTATGGCTGAAGACTCTGGCACACTTGAAGATGTCATTGAGCCATACTTAATTCAGCAAGGCTATGTGATGCGTACAGCACGCGGTCGCATCGCAACCAATATGGCTTATTTACAATTTGGAATGACTCCACCAGAACCCAAAGATAAATAAGGCCTAGACCACAAGATAAAAAGCAACTTCGGTTGCTTTTTTATCTTTCAATTGAGTGAATAATGCAGTGAAAACCTAAAAAAACACCTTCAAATTTGGGTAGAGATAAACATCCTTACAGCTCATAACATGCCATATAAATATGAGCGCTTAGTTAAAAAAGATACTTGGTTTTTTATTTTTAAAATCATAATCATAATTTATACAAATGAATAAAATCGTCTTTCTCAGTCGCAGAAATCACACTCCAACTACATTTTAAACAATAAAACAACAATTCATTCATCAAAAGATCTTGTTTAAAACATAATGCTCAGTTAATTTTATAAATGTGATTCATTTAACACTATTTTTGTAAAATGTAAGTTGAACAATAAAACAGCGGAACATAAAAATAAAATCTAAACCCGTATAGCCAGATCAAAAGAAGTACAAAAGTTTTATTGCTGTTCTATGTCAGCGTACATAGACAGCAATAAAACACTTAAATTACTTAATACTAAAGGGAAACGGTCATGAAAAATTTTATTTTATTTGCGTGCGCATCTTGCATAGCAACAGTTGCTTTAGCAGATTCGTCTTGGCAATGTGCCAATTCAATTGCTGAAATATCTTGTGCTAAACAAGGATATTGTCAAATTCCTCAAAACCTAAACAATACATTTAGCATTACCATTAAAAATAACAACCAAATTGCCGTATGTGCGCAAAATAACTGTTGGCGTGGTTCTAGCCAAGCCGTACAAAATGGCAACCAAACCACCTATGCCATTAAGCAATTTAGTTGGACTACCCTTGATCAACCCAATAGTGAATACCTACTCGCAGTAGATCAAAATACACAGCACTTATCACTACAAGGTGCAGGTAAAAAATATAATCTACAATGTGTAAATGCCTAATCCAATATATCTATCGAAATTAGAAGGAAATTATATGCACCACATCAGGCTGTGAGCGCTAGCACATCGAACAAAAAAAATACCTTGTGCTAGCGATCTTCCAGTTTCTCATGTGACTTTTATTGAACAACCAAAAAACCAACGAAGATATAAAAATTTCATGCGTGTCTATGTTATATGTGTCGCGAGCCTTTCCGACGTTTAAAACAGCAAATATCCTTATAGAAAGTTAAGTACTGATCAAATAAACCACAGCCTCATAGGCCAGTCTAGATTTGAAATCTTGTGCCATTGGACTAAGCAGTCATAGTGCTAAAATTTTCGCTCACACCGCTTGACCTTTAGCTAAGTAAAAGTCAATTTAAAGACCTCAATCTTATGCTAAATCACAGCAATCATTTTAAAATAGATCCAAAAACGGAATAAACACATGGCGAATAAATTCGAGTTCAATATTCGTGTCTATATTGAAGATACTGATGCTGGTGGCATCGTCTACCACGCCAATCATATTCGCTTTATGGAACGCACTCGCACCGAATGGCTTCGCGCATCAGGCATTAGTCATTATTGGCATCAAAAAGACTATAATTTTGTCGTACATAAAATTAGTGTGAAATATGCACGCCCTATTCTTATGGATGACTTAATTACCGTAACTGCTTCTGTGGTTTCATGTAAAGCTACGTCATTTGTATTGCAACAAAATATTTATCGTGGTGAAATTATGCTTGCATCGGGTGAGGTCGAATTGGCATGTATTAATGCAGATATGCGACCAACCCGACTTCCTGAAGAAATTCGTGATCTAATTCTAAAAGAATTGGAACAAGATTAAAAAAATTACTTGGCTTAATGTAACTATGGCAACACAACTAGAATCTTCTCTGCACGTCACTGATCTAATTTTACAGGCGAGCCCTGTTGTACAGCTGGTGATGCTTCTCCTTCTATTCGCATCACTGTATAGCTGGTATCTGATTGCCAAATTGCATTTAAGCTATAAAAAAGCCCAGACCGATGATGAACATTTCCAAAAAATCTTTTGGTCTGGTGCTGAACTAAATACGCTATATAACAATGCCCAACTCAACTCTAAGCGTGTTGGCCTCGAAGACATTTTCTATCAAGGTTTAGGCGAGTTTTTAAAACTTAAAAAGCGTCAAGCAAGTTTGCCACAAAGCATTGAAAGCACCGAACGTATTTTGCGTGTTGGTTTAAGCCGTGATCAAAGCTATTTAGAACAAGGCCTTGGTGCTTTAGCCAGCATTGGTTCTGTTGCGCCTTATGTGGGTTTATTTGGTACTGTTTGGGGCATTATGAATGCATTCATTGGTCTTGCAGATGTTGACCAAGTGACTTTGGCAACGGTTGCGCCAGGTATTGCAGAAGCCTTAATTGCAACAGCCATCGGTTTATTTGCCGCAATTCCTGCTGTACTTGCATTCAACCATTTTACTGCTAAAGGTGAAGCAATTTATTCAGATCGTGCCTTATTTTCTGAAGAAATGGTGGCTTTATTACAACGCCAATCTTTGGGTTCTGATCAGGAACAAAAATAAATGGCTATTCAACGTTCTGGACGCTTTGAGCGTATTAAAAAGCCCCTAAAAAGTGATATGAATGTGGTTCCCTACATTGATGTCATGTTGGTGCTTTTGGTTATTTTCATGGTCACTGCACCCATGATTACCACCGGTGTAAAAGTCGACTTACCACAGGCCAATAGCAGTCCTATTCAATCTGAAGACCGCCCTGCCATTGTGACTTTAGAAGCTGACGGCACAATTAAACTTGAAGATAAAACCCATAAAAATGATGTACTCAGTTTGGCTGAGCTGACTGTGGCATTAACAGATGCTCAAAGTCAGGCAAAAGCTGAGCAAAAGCAATTGAGCGTACTCATAAATGGTAGCGAATCTCGCCCTTATGGCGAAGTCATTAAACTTATGTCCGCATTACAAGATGCAGGATTATCTCAAGTTGGATTACTGACCGAGCCATTAAAATAATTTATGAAAGATTTTAAGAAGCCTCCGTTTAAGCAAAAAAAAATTGCCATTGGTTTTACGCTCGGCGTACATATAGTGGCAGTTGTTGGTTTGCTTTATCTCGGCATGAGTAAACCACCTGAACCCCCTAAACAAATTAAAACGGTTCTGATCAAACCAGAAGATTTAAAGCCTGTTACACGTGAAGAAACAGCCTTTGATGAAACTGCACATGAAAATATTGCACCTGAGATCACACAAACTGCTGAGCCGAGTCAAGAGCCTGCACCGGTTGTTCCAACAGCCCCACCACCACAAACAATACCAACACCTGTACCAACGCCTGCAGTAGACACTAAAAAGCTAGATGCTCAAAAAGCGGCGCAGCAAGCTAAGTTAGCCGAAGAAGCTGAACGCAAAGCGGCAGATGATGCGAAACGTGCAGAACAAAAACGTTTAGCTCAAGAAGCGAATCAGCAAAAAGCGAAAGCCGAGGCTAAGGCAAAAGCTGAAGCTCAAGCACAAGCCGAAGCAGATATTAAACGCAAAGCTGAATTAGAAAAGGCAGCGCAAGATGCCAAACGCCAAGCGGATTTGAATGCTAAACGTCAAGCTGAAAATGCAAAATTAAAAGCAGATGAGGCAAAACGTAAAGCTGAAGCAGACGCGAAGGCTAAAGCTAACGCGAAAGCCAAGGCAGATGCCGACGCCAGAGCGAAAGCAAATGCAGAAGCGAATAAACGTAAAGCAGATGCTGATGCCAAAGCAAGAGCCGATGCAAAAGCTAAGGCAGATGCAGACGCCAAAGCGAAAGCAAATGCGGAAGCCAATAAACGTAAAGCTGACGCGGATGCGAAAGCAAGAGCCGACGCTAAGGCCAAAGCAGATGCAGATGCCAAAGCGAAAGCAAATGCGGAGGCCAACAAGCGTAAAGCAGAAGCTGATGCGAAGGCTAAAGCCGATGCAAAAGCTAAGGCAGATGCAAAAGCCAAAGCAGATGCAGAAGCGCGTGAACGTGCTGCCGAAGAAGCCAAAGCCTCGTCTGCACGTAAAGCTGCTGAAGAAGCTGCTGAGAAAAAAGCGGAAGCGAAAAAAATTGCATCGTCTGCAAAACGTGATTTTGAAAATAAAATCCGTCGCGTATGGGACACACCTTCTGGTTCAGCAGGTAAAACTGCAACTGCACGAATTAGCTTAACCGAAAGTGGTTCAGTTCGTTCCGTGGTTGTCACAGCCAGCGATCCTGATATGAAAGCGAGTATTGAAGCTGCAGTTCGTGCCGCTGCTCCCTATCCAATGCCATCAGATCCTGATGCAAGACGCGAAGCCATGACTTTAACGTCTACGTTTAGGTCTGCAAATTAAATACAAGCTATTCAACATCTTTAAAATCCCTGCACATCTGTCAGGGATTTTTTGCAAGTGCTTCAAATAAATCACTAGACTAATATGCTCAATAAAATGCAATTAATAACCCTAAAAATTCAAAATAATTCCACATTCCGCAGTTAATTTATATGCATGGAAAATACTGTCATAAAAAATTCACTGCCTAATGAACACTGCAACACAACAAGCTGATAATATTTGGACAGTTTTTCACACTCCAATAACAGATTAATCATAATGTGATGCTTTTAATATTTTTAAAACATGCCATTATGTGACACATTCACAGTAACAAAAATTTATAGATTTAGAGTATTCAGCGAATGATGGAAATGACGCGTAAACATCTGCTTTGCTTAGCCGTTTTGACTGCATTTAGTCCTGTTTTAATCACTCAATCCCATGCACAGTTGCATTTGGAAATTACCAAAGCACCTGAAGAAGCCCCAAAGATTGCCATTATTCCTTTTGCCAATGATCAAAACATTTATCCAATTGTCGAAAATGATTTAAATCGTTCAGGCAAATTTAGCAGTGCATCAAAGAATCTTCCTGCAACAGCGGCATTAAATGCACCCAATGCAGAAGCTTGGCAAGCAGCGGGTATTCCGTATGTTGTGACAGGTAACCTAAAACAAACTGCGGACGGTTCATACGAGATTCAATATCAGCTCTATGATGTTGAAAAAAAACAGTACCTACTCAATGAACTTTTGAATGTGCCTGCTTCTCGTACACGCCAAGCAGCACACATGATTAGTGATGCAATTTACGAAGCACTCACTGGCATTAAAGGTGATTTTACTGGCCGTATTGCTTATGTATTACGTAATCCTGCTACACCAGAACAGCGTTATACCCTACAAATTGCAGATACAGATGGCGAACAACCACGTACCGTATTAACCTCGCGTGATCCTATCTTATCGCCTGCTTGGACACCAAACGCTAAAAAAATCGCTTACGTTTCATTTGAAACCAAACGACCTGCAATTTACATTCAAGATTTAGCGACTGGCAGTCGCGAAAAAATTGCAAGTTTCCGCGGTTTAAATGGAGCACCAAGTTTCTCACCTGATGGTAAAAGCATGTTGTTTACAGCATCTATGCACGGCAACCCAGAAATTTATCAAATGGACTTGGAAACCCGCCAACTACAGCGTATGACCAATGACAGTGCAATTGATACTGAAGCACGCTATGCCTCAGACGGAAAATCTTTTATTTTTACCTCTGACCGCGGCGGCTCACCGCAGATTTATCGTTATAGCTTTGCCGATGGCAGCAGTAAGCGATTAACTTTCCGTGGTGCATTTAACGCTCGTGGCACCCTGAGTGCTGATGGTAAAAAACTGGCATTGGTACATCGTCCAAGTGGTAGTAACTACAAAGTTGCAGTACAAAATATTGACTCGGGTGTAACCAATATCTTAACGCCGACCAGCTTAGATGAATCACCAAGTTTTTCTCCAAATGGACAAATGGTGGTCTACGCAACACGTGAAGCGAATCGTGGCCTTCTATCAATCATGTCACTTGATGGTCGTTTCCGTATGAACTTACCAAGTGAACAAGGTGAAGTTCGTGAACCCGCATGGGCACCAAAATAATATTTACTTTTAAAAACTTTATGGAGATATAAATATGCAAGCAATTAAACTTTTTGTTTTACCTTTATTGGCTACCGCTATTGTGATGACTGGCTGTGCAAGTCGAAAACCAGTGAATGTTGCTGAAGCAGGTCAAAATCCATCAACTTCTACAACTGTAAACACTGAAGGTCTTAGCGAAGACGCAGCTTTAAATGCGCAGAACCTTGCTGGTGCATCTTCAAAAGGTGTCACGGCTGCCAACAAAGCATTTTTAGCAAAACGCGTTGTGCACTTTGATTACGATAGCAGCGAATTAAGTAACGATGATATCCAAACATTACAAGCACATGCGCAATTTTTAATGGCCAATGCAAACTCACGTGTTGCTTTAACAGGCCATACAGATGAACGTGGTACGCGTGAATACAATATGGCACTTGGTGAACGTCGTGCAAAAGCAGTCGAAAGCTTCCTTGTAACAACAGGCGTAAATGCCAACCAACTCGAAGCAGTAAGCTACGGTAAGGAAATGCCGATTAATGCGGGCCATGATGAAAATGCATGGAAAGAAAACCGTCGCGTAGAAATCAACTACGAAGCTGTTCCTCCATTACTTAAATAAGTCGCACATTTGCTCAAGTAAATCATTTTACTCAAGCAATAAAAAAAGCCCTCCATGAATGAGGGCTTTTTTTATTGCTTAATGTTTGAAGGAGATGCTACCAGAATATGTTATTCAGCTGATTCAGCAGGCTCTTCTGAACTTTGCATAGACTCAATAAGATCATGCTTATTAAATTTTTTATATTCAGGCTTAGCGTCGTAACCACTCCAAGCTTCCTTAACCTTTTCTGCAGAAATTTCATCCAATGAAATTCCTTCTGTAGGTGATGGAGTCGCATCAAATTTTTGAATCGTCATTGTTGTGCTCCTATGTATTAAAAATCAATCCCCATTCCTTCAACATAGCATGTTCTTCTAGACTTGCAAGCGCAAAATCACGGCAAATAGTCGAGTTTAATTGTTCTTTTAACTCATTCTCATCTAAAATACGCACATATTCAATTCCGATCATTTTGACCGCTTTATTTTGGAGCCATCCAGTTATGTCACGTTTAAGCTTATCCCAATTTTTACAACAACAAAGTGGAAATTTAACGCCTGCTTTAGCTCAAGTTATTGAAACTATTGGTAATACGTGCAAAGACATCGACGTACTCCTTCAAAAAGGTGCTTTAGCTGGTGTATTAGGCAGTGCTCAACACGAAAACGTGCAAGGCGAAGAGCAAAAGAAACTCGACGTTATTTCAAATGACTATCTTATCGATGCTTTAAAAGTTCATCCACATGTTGGCGGCTTAGCTTCTGAAGAACTTGATGAGTTTACACCAGCACAAGAAAATGGTGATTACCTTGTGTTATTTGACCCACTTGATGGTTCAAGCAACATCGATATCAATATGTGTGTAGGTACAATTTTTTCAATTTTGCCAGCTAAAAATGCGGTAACGCAAGCTGAAGACTTTATGCAAGCAGGCCGTGAGCAAGCAGCTGCAGGTTATGTCCTCTATGGTCCATCGACCATGATGGCATTAACAGTCGGCGCTGGTGTTGTATTCTTTACTTTTGATCCAGAAACTAAAGAATTTTTATTAACTGCTGATGCAATTCAAGTAGCCGCAGATACCAAAGAATATGCAATCAATGCATCAAATGCACGTCATTGGGAAGCACCTGTACAACGTTATATCGATGAACTACTTGCAGGTAAAACTGGCCCACGTGAAAAAGACTTCAACATGCGTTGGGTTGCATGCATGGTTGGTGATATTCACCGCATCTTATGCCGTAGCGGTATCTTCATGTACCCATACGACTTAAAAGATCCGAAAAAAGCTGGTCGTTTACGTTTAATGTATGAAGCGAACCCAATGAGCATGCTTATGGAGCAAGCTGGTGGCGCATCAACTACAGGTCGCGTACGTATTCTTGATATTCAACCGACTGAATTACACCAACGTGTTCCTGTCATTATCGGTTCTAAAAACGAAGTTGATTTAGTCACAAGCTACCACAACTAAAACCTTATTTTTCTATAGACCCATAGTACCTTGTACTATGGGTTTTGAGTCTCCCCAATATGTCTATTGTATTTTTAGAATCTAAAGATAATGCCAAAATTAAACACTTACGTGGTTTAATTGAGCAAAGTAGCTACCGAAAAAAACAAGGTCAAACCGTACTTGAAGGTACACATCTTGGTTTAGCGTGGGTTGAACAAAAACGTCGTATCAACTCGATTTTCACCACAGAAAAGTACCTCGAACATCCAGATATCTGCGATATTTTAGATGAATATGATGGCTCAGTTTTTGTCATTGCTGAAAGCTTGTATCGAGACCTCAGCACTTTAGGTACAACATTGCCCTTCTTAGCGATTGTTGACCTGCCAAGTTCTAGCCAAGCATTACAATTTGATTTAGACACGCTTATTTTAGAAAACGTACAAGATCCTGGTAATGTTGGCACCTTGTTACGTTCAGCTGCTGCTGCGGGTATTCAACAAGTTGTATGTACTAAAGGTTCAGCATCACTTTGGTCGCCTCGCGTGCTCCGTGCAGGCATGGGTGCTCATTTTTCAATTAAAACCTTTGAAAACATTCAACTCGAAGATATTTTAGAACGCTTTGAAATTCCAGTTTATGTGACCAGCTCACACCGCTCAACCAGTTTATATGATCAAGACTTAAAACAGCCTAGCGTTTGGGTTTTAGGCAATGAAGGTCAAGGCGTAAGCGAATATGCACTTGCGCATGCAAAAGCTGTAAGCATCCCACAACCAGGTGGTCAAGAATCATTAAATGTTGCAATCGCAGGTTCTGTTTGCTTCTTTGAAATGGTTCGCCAACGTATTTAATCGTTATTTTATTTTAAATCGGCTAGCCGATTTAAAAAAATAGATTACACTAGAAAAATAACAAGTATTTTTGTCAACCAAACCATTATTTTCAACGTTATATGTAGTATGAATTTGGAAATAATGGTGGGTATCCAATGACAGGATTTTCCATCTCTATGGATTTAGCGCCTAAACAGTCAGACAGTACACCAGCTAGTGTTCTTAAGAGCACGGCTGAGTCTCGTCTAAAAAACTTCATGCATGAAGTGACTGGTCGCGCCCTTGTCATGATCGAAAGTGCAACACAAGGTCAACAAGGTATTGCAATGGACTTGGTTCAAGAAGCCTTTATTTCATTACATAAGTCCTATGCAGAAAAATCCACAGAAGAATGGTATCCATTGTTCTACACCATTTTAAATAACAAATTACAGGATTGGCGTCGTAAAGAAGCGCGTCGTGCACAGCCCTTCTCTTTTTTCAGAAAAGTTTCATTAGATGATGACGAATTTGAAGTACAAGATGTGGTTGACGAATCGACCCCAAATCCCTCTGATTTTTTAACTCAAGCAGTGACTGCAGAAGAAATTCAAGAAGCCATTGCTCAATTGCCTGTGCGTCAACAACAAGCATTTATGCTCCGCGCATGGGAAGGCTTTGACACGCATACCACTGCAGAAATTATGAATTGCACCGAAGGCAGTGTTAAAACGCATTATCACCGTGCAATTCAGGGCCTTCGCGCCTCATTAGCACATTTAAATCCCAATTTGGGAGGGTCATCCGAATGAAGCAAGATGATTTTGTAAAAAACGTGAGCCAAAAGCTTGATCGGCTTGCACAGCAACATCAACATAAAGCACAAGTGATGAATAACGTGCTTGACCAAATCCATGAGAGAGAAACATCTCGTTATGGCTTATGGAAAATGTCTAGCTTTGCACTCGCCGCAGCTATTGCTGGTTTTATTGTATTACCTAATTCAGTCACTTTGAATGAAAAACCTGATACTCAAGTTATTTCTACACCTAAACTTTCACCTCAAATGGTTGAAGATTTAGAAATGTTAATGGTTTTGGGTGAGGATAAATCTTCTCATGGTAGCTAAAAAGTTAGCATTGGCATTTTGTGCATTCAGTTTTCTGCAAACTAGCTTTGCGGGCTTTGAACGTTTTTGGATTTTTTCAAAAGATGCCAATACTCAAGTCAGTGATACCTGGGACTCTTTGTCTGATGCTGAACAACTGGCACTGATTAAACGTTATCAGTCATTGAAAGAAATTCCATCTGAGCAAAGTACCAACTTACAACAACGTATGGATTGGTTTAATCAGCTGCCTGATGCAGATAAGCAACGTATGCGCGAAACTTGGCAAAAAATGAGTACTCAAGAACGTAAAGACTTGGCTCACCGCTTACAACGTGCTGCACCTGATGATCGTGCTAGTATTCGAGAAGAATACATCAATAAATATTTAAAGGTTGAAAATCTTAGCCATTAATGATGCATGACAAGCTTAAAAAGCTCATTAAGATGCCAGCATAATCGCTGGCATTTTTGCATAAATTGCAACATTAAATCCGTAAGTACAAACTACTTTTAAATAATGCGATAAAACTTCAACATAACTACTCTGTCAAATAGGTACAAAAAAGCCAGTACATGAGTACTGGCTTTTTATATAAAGGGCTAGCCATAAAATAATACATAGCTAACCAAGACTACAGATTATGCTTTTGATTTACGACGGAATACTGCTAAGCCCATTAACGCAAATACACCCAATACTCCCATAGAGCCTCCACCACCACTCGATGAAGTATTGGTGTTTTTAGCTGCATTTTTAAGTGTAATGGTAGCTTGATTTGATTCCGTACCTTCAGAATCAAATACTGAATATTTCACAGGATAATCAAACTGACTGAGATTATTTTTCACAGAAAATTCAATATTGCCACCATAGCATGTCTCACGTGCATAAGCTTCAGGACATGGCCCACTAAATTCAGCTTTAAAGTTTAAACCTGCAGGAATCGTGTCAAATTTAATTGCTGTGTTCTGACCTAACGCATTTTGGAACCAGATTTTTTTACCAGCAGGTACTGTATTTTCTGGCCCATCTCCGTGATCGTGATCATTTTCCAACGGATTAACGCTTACCGTTAAATTATTATTACTACTAATGCTGTATTCATCAGATACAGCCACTGGCGCAATGTTGTTAAATGTAGACTTTAAAATGCCTGAAGATGTAACTGTTGGATTTTCTTTATCCGTTAGCGTATATGTGCAATAACCAATTACACCTGGAGCGCTCACCGCACCACTAGTACGATACAATACTACCTGTTTTAAACTTGAATTCCACTCACAGACTAAATCAGAATCAGCCCCAGTATTCACTACAGTTGGTATACCGCTGTTAATCACCAAATCTGTACCTAAGCCAAGTGTTTTCACACTGACGTTATAGTGATCTGCATCCAAGCGTTTAACAATTTGATTCCCAGAAGCATCCGTTGTTTTTTCACTCGCCAATGCTAACTTGAATGGATCGAAATAAATCGCACGATATTTCAAATTCGCTTTTAAGCTATTTAAATATGGCTCCATTTCAGATAAATCATCTTGGTTCGCAATTTTGTATTGTTTAAAGTTTGGATCTTCAATGTCTTTTTTCAGTTGATCAACAATTTTTTCATAGCTATCAACCAAGGTCACCAAAGATGTATTTTTTAAGTCTTGTACATCTGCAGCGGTTAAGTTCATTACTTCAACTGAACCAATTTCACACAGGTTACGTTGATCCGGTGTTAACAATAACGTCGCATCAATGACACGCTGAATCCCTCGTTGATCCGCTGAAACGGTACTAAAGGTATTACAGTTAATAGAAGAGACATCAAATAAGTCATAGCCCGTTGAATATCGCTTAGGATAATACAATGGTAAGAAAACGTTATATGCAGATGCTGGCATTAAATTCGACAAGATATTCGACATCACTGTATTACTGACATCGACATTTTTATAGTCATCTACTGCTTCATCTAATGCAGACTTTGGTAAATCACATTTTGATGCGCTCAGTTCTAAAGCATTGTTAAAAGCAATGAAGCTTAATTCATCATCAGGTTTTGCATTATTTATAAAACGACATGATTTAGAGTTTGCAATATTTTTACCATTATATGCAAAGACATTAAAGCCTAATTGCTTAGTACCATTTTTGTCATAATACAGACCCGTATATGCATCATTTTCTACAATAGTATTATTCGCAAGAACGATATTTGAGTACTGACTTAATAAGTTATTTCCTTCTGATATCGCCTTAATCACGCTACCATTGTTTGGATTTGCAATATTTTGCGCAATGGTATTAGTCGATATCGTAGCAGAGACATTTCCACAAAAGTCTAAAATACTTTGGTTATCCGTCGCGCCATTTTTAATAATACTGCTTTGCAATAAGCTAAGAACAGGCTTGCTATCACTCATATTGCTGACGCAATCCATGGCTAATACGCTACCTTTCGTAGCTTTATTGCCTTGTAATAATGTACTGTTAATCGTTAAAGTTCTTTCACCATTTTGTGCCAAAGCATAGATTGCACCACCAGCCTGTACGGCAGTTGAATCTAGAATTGCACTTCGGTTTAAAGACAAATTACCGCCAGAAAAAATTGCACCGCCCAAATCAGCTTTACCATTTTTCAATGCGACATCGGTCAAGTCTAAATTGGCAAAAGTTTGCGCTGTATTAAAGATACGATGTATTCCATCTCCAACAATAAAGGTTTTTAAATCCTCATAAGCAGGATAAGCATCTGTAAGCACATTGCGTTGATCGTAGTTATAGCGTGTCGCACCTCGAATATCGACTGCTGACTCTGGCTTTAATTCGCCACGAGTCAACTTGTATGTACCTTCCTTCAACTGAATAATATCAGCTTGTGTAGAATTGGTATCACCTGCGCTACAACCACCAAACGCGGCATTTTTATGCGCCGCAAAAATGGCTTCACGTAAAGAACAGTTATCTAAGTTTTCACCATTCTCATCTTCAAATGTGTTGACTTCAATGGTTTTTTCTTCTGCTGCCATCAATGACATCGCAGAAAGAACCATGAGCGCTAACAATCCTTTTTTATAATTTTTCATGGCAATTCCCTTCTTATTTTTTTAGACGGCGTAAACCAATCAATCCAAACAAGCCCATTAATCCATAAAGGCCAAATGCGCCACCGGAGGTTTTTACAGACTTACTATCAATATCGTTGTCTGGTTCTTGATAAATACGGACTTCCGCAGAAATATACTTATTTGCTGGGTTATAACGTGTTGAAGACGTTACGACTTGAAGCTCAAAAATATCAGCGCCATGCCAAGCACCATTTGGAATATATTCTAAATCGCCATTCAAATTGAGCGTTGTTTTTCCTTTAGATACCGTTTGAGTCTGTTTGATGACTAAGCATCCATCTTGCCAAGCTGCACCTGTTGGGTTTTTACCAACAACAGCATCACATTGTTCTTTTGGAATTAAATCGCTATCCCCCAAGTATTGAAGGATATTAAATTTAGCGGTTTGGCCTGGTTTAATGTCATCACCAATACGTGGAATACTGGTTGGAACAATAATTTCAATTGCACCACGGTCGCACCACAAATTATTTGTTTCACGACTCTTATCACGCTGGTCCGTACTTTCACACGCTACGAATTGCTTATTTCCATTCGCTTCAGTTTGGCCTTTATTCAAGATAGGGCCAGAAAAAATATCGGCAAAGCTCACTAAAATACGTGGACGCAAATAACCCAAAAATGCATTGTTAGGAACGCTATATGGACACAATAATGAAGTTGTATCATCATTTAGATTCTTACAAACACCTTCGTCTTCACCCGCAATTAAATCATTTTTTGCCCATACCGTATTATTATTTTCAACAGCCGCCGTTGGACATTCAGCAGTCAGTAAGTTGTTATAAATAACGCTTTTATCGGTACTTTGATCTACAACTTTACAGTTCATTGAGCCACTGGCAGTACCATTGCCCAACAAGATACTATTTGCAAGATATCCCTGTCCGTCTTGAACATCTAGCAAAACACCACCACCATTTTTAATAATAGTGAGGTTATTTAAACCAATGCCATCTTTAAGATTCAGTGCAAAACCTGAATTTTTAAAAAATGTTGAATTGGTAATTAAATGATCACGTGCTGGAAAAACTAATGAACTTGCATTCGCCAATGGATTTTCGGTATAAATCGTCACATCGCCCGTATTTCCTTTAAATACAGAAGAAGCGATCCAGAAATTTGGCGCAACACTATAAATCGCCGCTCCGTTATTGGCTTGGTTATTTTCGAAGAGCACATTATAAGTTTGAACGACGCTGCCTAAAGAGGCACTTTCACTTGAAAAACCAACATTATAAATAGCACCGCCTTTATCTGCACGGCCACCTTTTAATGCACTACTTTGCAGTGTTAATTTCTCATTATTATAAATAATACCGCCTAAACTTGCACAAGCACTGTTTCCACAACCTTGAAAAGAAACTTCTTGGAAGTTGACTGTAATCAAAGCTTTATTGCCATCATCAATATGGAAAATTTGATCTTGGCCATCCATTTGAATCGTGGCATTGTTTAAGCCAACCGCGACTGATTGATTTTCAGTACTATCATAGGTGGTTTTAAGGGTCAAACCTGCTTTTATATCAATACGGCTTTTTAATTTATATGTTGCTTGTTTTTCAAGCAAAATAATTGAGACGGCACTCTCGCCACCACAGCCGTGATAGCCTTCTTTTGGCATGCCTGCATTAATATATTGAATTGCTTCACGTAGAGAACAAACACTATCATCTACATCATTATCATCAGTCGTTGTTACTGCAATTTCAGCACTATAGGCGTGCCCTGCAAAACACAGTAAACCCATGACTATGCTCCGTTTGAGCATCACATTCTCCTTGATTTTTTTTTATCTTTTTATATTTCGCTGTTCGTTCCTGACAGCTACATACTATTTTTGTGTACTTTGTCACAGCTAGAGCAATTACTCAAGTTTTTTATCGATTAACGGTATTCATCAATCAGTGCATAAATTTGACGTAAATTTGCATGGCTAATTTTCAGCTTTTCACCTTTAAGTAGTTGAATTAACTGCTCAAGCGTTTGTAATAATACCGAGGTTTGATGCGGGCCATGTAAAAGTAAATAATCTATGATTTGCGGATCAATATGTATGCCTCGACGGTTCAACACTGAAGTGACCAAAGCCTGTCGATCTGCATATAAACTACCATTTGGCACCTTTACACTCACCGCTTGTGTTAAACGTGACTGTAAATCAGGTAATTCTAGTTTGAGCTCAATGGGTGCAAAGCGGGATGAAAACACCAACTGCCCACCGCCTTCATTATTATAATTGATTAAATGAAATACTGCTTTTTGCCAATGTGGTACACCGCTAATCGCTTCAATGTCATCTAGTGCCACCAGATCATAACGATCGAGTGATGTAATCGCTTCTGTCGGGGCATCTAAAAGTTCTAACAACGAAACTTGTATCGCGGTTTTACCAATTTCCAGATATGAATCGCAAATCGCCGAGAGTAAATGACTCTTTCCAGACCCTGCTCCCCCATAAACATAAAAGCGATTCATGAGACCTGCATGTAGCTGTCGAACCGCATCAATGACATGCCCCCAGCTCGGCCCTGAAAAATCACTGATTCGGGCATCAAGTTGGGGTTCTATATCTAATTGCAATTGACGCATTTATTAAGCAGGCCTTATCTATCTTTATTTTCTGGTTTTTCAATCTTACTCGAATTTTCAGCGTCTTGCAGTGTATTTAGCGCGCTGTCTTTCAATTCAATATCAATATTGGCTTGTTCGGTTTCAATGCTAATTGAACCTGCACCATGAGTATTCACATGTGCGTTTGCACCAACATATATTGTACTACGTTCATAAGTCTCACGCGCATGGCGCAATAACACCACAATAACCGCAGCAACAGGTAATGCAATCAACATGCCCAAGAAACCAGCCAACTGTGCACCAGCCAAAACAGCAAAAACTACGGCAACAGGTGATAAGCCAATTTTATCGCCTAAAAGGAAAGGTTGTAGAATATAGCCTTCTACAGCCTGACCAATTAAAAATACAACCAGCACCAGTACCAACTGCATCCAATCCATACCAAATTGGAAGAAAGTTGCAATGACAGCAGCAATAATACCTACCGCAAAACCTAAGTAAGGAATAATACTGGCTAGGCCTGCAATCATGCCGATAATTAAACCGACTTCCAAACCAATAACTTGTAGCCCGACTGCATATACCACGCCAAGCAAAAACATCACCAAGAACTGACCTTTTACAAATGCACCTAATACACTGTGACATTCACCTACAATTGTCATGGTGCTAGCTTCATATTGGCGAGGAATTAAACGACGCATACGCTCAAGCATCGGCTCCCAATCCAGTAAAAAATAAAAAGCAATCACTGGAATAAGTACAACCGTACCGCCAATTTGGATAAAGTTCAGACCAGACTGTGCAACCTTCATCAACATCGCTTGAATGCTGTCTGCACTATAATTTGTTTGGATATATTCCATGATTGCCGCAGACATCTGCTCGGTGTCAATTTCCATTGGCACAAGATTAAATGTATGAGACAGCCATGGCAGAAAGGTATAATTAATCCAATGAATATTTGCAGGAATATTTGTTTTTGCATACATTAATTGTTGCCAAATGAGAGGTACCAAGTACCAAATGGCAATCGTTAATGCGACACCAATACCGACAAATACTACGCTGATTGATATCCAGCGAGGTAAGCCAATTCGATGTAGTTTATTCACCAAAGGACTAAACAAATAGGCGATTAAAAAAGCACCTACAAAAGGAATCACCACAGGTTTGAGTAAATAAATAACCCAAAGAATAAGTGCAATGCCAGCCAGAATAAAAATGCGGCGCAAGGTGCGATCGCCCATAAAACTCACCTTTATGTCAGTGTAATCGTTATAAAAGAGAAATATTTTAATAAAGATAGCATTTTAGCGCATAAATAACATAAGAGTTTCGTTTATTCAGGTTATAATCGCCGCGCGAATGCGGAGACTTCATTATGAGCAACTCAACTTCTACCCCAAACACTGGTTTAAGCTACAAAGATGCAGGTGTCGACATTGAAGCGGGCGACGCATTAGTCGATCGTATCAAATCAGTCGCTAAGCGCACAAAACGTCCTGAAGTAATGGGCGGTCTAGGTGGCTTTGGCGCACTTTGTAAAATTCCTAAAGGTTATGAAGAACCTGTCCTCGTATCCGGCACAGATGGTGTTGGTACTAAATTACGTTTAGCATTGAATTTGAACCGTCATGACACTATTGGTCAAGATTTGGTTGCAATGTGCGTAAACGATCTTTTGGTTTGTGGTGCTGAACCATTATTCTTCCTCGATTACTATGCAACAGGCCACTTAAATGTAGACGTTGCGGCTAATGTCGTAACAGGTATTGGCGCAGGTTGTGAACTTGCAGGCTGTGCGCTTGTAGGTGGCGAAACTGCTGAAATGCCTGGCATGTATGAAGGTGAAGATTATGACCTTGCAGGCTTCTGCGTAGGTGTAGTTGAGCAAAGCAAAATTATTGATGGCTCTAAAGTTAAAGCGGGTGACGTTTTAGTAGGTGTTGCATCAAGTGGCGCGCACTCAAACGGTTATTCACTTCTTCGTAAAATTTTAGATGTGAAAAACGTTGATATGACTCAAATCGTTGATGGTCGTCCACTTGCTGATACAGCGATGGAACCAACACGCATTTATGTCAAACCAATTCTTCAGTTATTAAAAGAAGTTGATGTACACGCAATGGCGCACATCACAGGTGGCGGTTTACCAGGTAACCTACCTCGCGTACTTCCAAATGGCGCTCAAGCTGTAGTCAATGAAGCTTCTTGGGAATGGCCAGAATTGTTCAAACTTCTTCAAAAAGAAGGTGGTGTTGAACAATTTGAAATGTACCGCACATTTAACTGTGGCGTAGGTATGGTATTGGTTGTTGATGCTGCAGATGCAGAAAAAACAGTTGAATTGCTCAATAGTCTTGGCGAAAAAGCATTCGCAATGGGTCATATTGCAGACAATGCTGAATCTGTTGAAGGCGCTGACGAAAAAATCCGTGTGATTTTTGCATAAGCACTTCCAATGATTAAAATTGCTGTTCTTGTTTCAGGAAGTGGCTCTAACCTTCAAGCCTTAATCGATGCAAATCTATCTGGGAAAATTGTTGGAGTCATTTCAAATAAACCTGAAGCATTTGCACTACAACGTGCAAAAAATGCAAACATTGCAACTGCAGTGATTGAGCATAAACAATATCCAAATCGTGAAGCCTTTGATGATGTGATGCATCAGCAACTACTCGACTGGGATGTTGATTTAGTCATTCTTGCAGGCTTCATGCGGATTTTAAGTGCCAAATTTGTGCATGCTTGGGAAGGGAAAATGATCAACATTCACCCTTCTCTATTGCCTCATTACAAAGGCATGCATACGCATCAACGTGTACTCAATACAGGTGATGCCCTACATGGTTGTACAGTTCACTACGTGACTGCAGAACTCGATGCTGGCCAAGCGCTTGCACAAGCAGTGCTTAAAGTGAATACGCATGATACTGCTGACAGCTTAGCAAACCGCGTACATGTTTTAGAACACATCATTTACCCACAAGTAGCTGAATGGATTTGCACTGGCACCATTCAACACACTGAAAATGGTGTACTGTTCCGTGGTCATCCAATGACTGAAGCAGTTCAATTCTGCAAATTTTAAGCCGTATATCAGATATAAAAAAACGCATCCTAGGATGCGTTTTTTATTATGCTGAACCTTAGTTCTGCTAATTTTTTGTTGCAAGCAACTGCTTAAGCAAATTCGCAACTTCGACAGGTTGCTCTAATGGAAACATGTGCCCGCCTTCGGTCATACGTAGTGGTATGTCAAATTTTTTGCTCACCTGTTGCGGGAACTTATGTTGCAAAAACGGACTGCCTTTAGGCACCAGCAACTGTGCAGGAACTTTGGTCTTTGACTGTGGTAGCCAATACCAAGACGGATTCGTGTTGAACATTTTGACTTCATCATATTTGCTAATGGTCAGTTCTACACCACCGCGAATATGGTCTTCAGTCAAAGCATAGTCAATATAGTGTTGAAAACACTCTGGATCGAAATCTTTATAAAAGCCTTTCGTCACTAAAGATGTAAATGCTTGCTCACGAGATTCCCAATGATCACGACGATTTTTTGACAGTCCTGCAGGTGACAACTTATCCAACATTTTAAGCTTCAAAGTTTTCACTACATGTAACATGAATGATGCAGTGCCAGTCACAAACGGCGGATCCATCAAAATAAGTTGTGAAAACAATTCTGGACGTTGCTGCGCTGCTTTAAAAGTTAGTACCGCACCTAAAGAGTGACCAAGACCAATGACTGGGCGCCCTTTGGCTTGTCTTACAATACTATCAATCAGTTGTTGTGTCAGACTCTGCCAATGATTATCAATAGGATAACGGCGATCTGGGCCAATAAGTGGCACATAAATCACGTCAAAGTCATCTTCAAGTGCTTGAAAAAACTTGGTGTACACTTGTGCAGGTACACCATTGGCATGTGCAAAATGAATAATCGGCTTCATTGTAATTTTGCACTACCTTCAGTCTGTACTTGCTGACTTAGAGACGTTGCAAAACCTTGTCCAATTGAAGCCCCCATACGACCTAAAATTGAATCGAATGGACTATATTCAACGGTATAATTCACAGTTTTATCAGTTTTTAATTCACGTTTTAAACTTTGAATACTGCCAGTACGGTCTGCAATACCCAATTTAACTGCTTGTTCACCAGTCCAGAATAAACCAGAGAAAATCGCTGGATCTGTAGATTTTAGTTTTTTACCACGACCCTGTTTAACCGCATTAATAAAGTGGTCATGGACATTATCCAATACACCTTGTACATGTGCTTTTTGTGCAGGATCTACAGGTTGAGTCATCGACAGTAAGGCTTTGTTTTCACCCGAAGTCATGGTGCGATCTTCTACACCTAACTTTTGCATCAATTGATTGACGCCATAATTTGGCATAATCACACCAATTGAGCCAACTAAACTTGATGGGTTTACAATAATTTCATCTGCTGCCGAAGCAATATAATATGCACCTGAAGCACCAGTATCACCAATCACGGCATAAAGTTTTTTATCTTTGTGCTGTTGTTTTAGATACTGAATTTCTTGCCAAATTTCGTCAGATTGAACAGGTGAACCACCTGGTGAGTTAATATTTAACACCACAGCTTTGCTCTGTTTATTTTCAAAAGCACGCTTTAATGAACGAATAGTATCTGTGCTATTTACACTTTGTTTATCCGCTGCAATCGTTCCAATAATATCCACAACCGCAATGTGTGAACTTGAAGCTGCTGCATCACTTGAAGTTGAACTTGCAGTACTACAGCCCTTACCTAAAGCAACCAATACAAAAAGGATATAAGCAAAGGTCAAAAATTTAAAGAAAATCCCCCAGCGACGTGTGCGACGTTGCTCTTCAACTGACGCTAAAACCGCTTTTTCTAAGATTTTCCATTCATTGCCAGTGGGCTGATGGACGTTATTTGTTGATGTTGTCTTCTGAATTTCACTTTCAGGCTTTGGTGGCCAATCGGACATAAAAAATCCAATATTCAATTATAATGTTGTCCCATTATATACATGTAAATGGTGAAAACTGTCTATACCACGCAATTTCGCCTATAATTAATTTAATTTTTCTCCATTTGAAATAATCCAATAAAACATGAATGATCAAAGCCCTCATAACGCCACCCACCGTGCATTGAGTTTTATCAGTCGTATGCCGATTCAGTTCTCGCGTTTTTTTGCTCGTGGATTAGCGGCATTGGTCAATACTTTCAAAATTTCAAAGACTTCTGCCACAATTCGCTTAAATTTAAATATTGCACTGCCAGAACTCGATCAGACAACACGTGAAAAAATTACAGAACAAGCGATTCGTAATGAGTTAAGTTCATATTTTGAATTTTTCAGCATTTGGGGTTCATCTGCTGAGAAAAATTTTGCGCGTATAAATAAAGTATATGGCGAAGAGTTTTTTCACGAAACTTTAGCTGAAAATAAAGGCTTAGTTTTGGTGGTCCCACATTTTGGTACTTGGGAAGTAATGAACGCTTGGTTTGCCCAACACAGCAAAATGACCATTATGTACAAACCCGTCAAAAATGAAACTGCGGACCAGTTTGTGCGTAATGCACGTAGCCGAGAGCAAGCCACACTTGTCCCTACAGATGAATCTGGTGTGCGCCAAATTTTCAAAGCGCTCAAACAAGGCGGTATGACCGTCATATTACCTGATCATACCCCTAATGTTGGCGGTGACATGATTGAGTATTTTGGCTTACCCCTGGCAACCAGCAATCTGAGTGCTAAACTGATTCAAAAAACCAAATGTGGTGCTTTATTTGCCTATGCAATGCGTAATGAAGATGGGCTTTTTGATATACACATTGAAAAATTAGATTCACATATTTATGAAGGTACGGCAAATGATGGTTCAGGTGTGATTTTCTCAGCTTTAGAAAACCTGATTCGCCGTTATCCAGAACATTATCATTGGAGTTATAAACGCTTTAAGGCCAATCCTGCTTTAGAAGATATTTATAACATAGCACCTGAACAAGCGATTGAAATTGTGCAAACATTGCGTTCAGAGACTGCACACTTAAAACACGTGGATTACACTGCGCAAAATACCGTAAAGGCATAACACTTCAACAAATTTCGAGCTCAATGATTTAACCATTGCCATTGATCTCGAAATGCGATGAGCTGTATTCGACCATCTTTGGCTTTAAATTCTATACTGCCTTTTTCGGCTGTACTCAACATCGGGATATTTAAAGCCTTCAGTCTTGCCAGAGTTTCTTTACTCGGGTGTCCATAGCGGTTCCACTTTCCAGCCGATGCAATAGCCAATTTAGGCTGATAGTGCTGTAAAAAATCAAATGATGAACTGTGTCGACTGCCATGATGGCCCAAGACCAACACATCGACTTGTAAATTTGGATAAGCTTTTAATAACTCATATTCCGTTTGCCAGCCTGCATCCCCCATCAATAAATAGGATTGATAAGGCATTGCATGGTTCATTCGAATGTACAGCACACATGAGTTTTCATTACGCTCAGCCCCTGCTCTCACCGCTTGTATATTATTGGGTGAAAGGACTTCTATCTGTACATTTTCCCATTGCCAAACTTGTCCCTGTTGACAGTATTCAAATTGTGTTGCATTAGGCACAGCTACATGCTCACTGGCATATAAGCTTTTAATTGCCAGTTGATCTTGTATAGAAAAATAGGCCCCACTATGATCTTGATCTAAATGCGTCAACACCAATTGATCTATGCTTGATAGTCCTTGCCTCGACAGAAAAGGCAAAATAATATTCTTACCAATACTAAATTTCTGCTCATCATAATAACCACCTGTATCGACCATCATGCTGTGCCGACCTTCACGCACCAAAATAGACTGACCTTGCCCTACATCTAATACCGTGAGTTGAAAAGGTTGCGGTGTATAGGACTTCAAGCAAATCGCAACTAAACCTAATAACAACCACGCTTTCGGTACAATGCCATCTGGAAGATAAAAAATAAAAATACATAGGCTCAGAAGTAAAATCGTCGCAGGATTAAAAGTAATATTTAATAATTGTGGATTAAATACATGGTCAATTACATTCAATAGGCTCAAAAGTAGCGTTAGACAAAAATCATTGAATTGAAAAATCACCGCTGCAATGCCCGGCGCAAAAAAATTAACGAACGCCGCCAGCACATCTAAAGGTACAACCACCAAACCTAAGCTTGGAATTGCCAATAAATTACTTAAAGGTGCAATCCAAGCCACCTGCTTAAAAAACAGTGCCATCATGGGAAAAAGTGCTATAAAAATTTTCCATTGTGATGTGATCAGCACATGAAGGGATAAGCGCAGTTTGACCCACCAAGCCGTATTGGCTTCAAGCGATTGCTGTTGTAGCCAAAGTGTTTGATAAATTCTGAGTAAAATAAAACATGCGCCATAAGACAACCAAAACGCTGCCGATAAAATACTAAAAGGATCAAATAACAATAAAAGCGTTGCACTATAAACCAATAACTTAAGGGCATAGACTCTTAAGCGTAAAACCAACATGCCACTGGCAACGACCGTCATAATAAAAGTTCGCATTGCAGGAATTTCAAAACCCACAAAAGCACAGTACACAAATACACAGCCCATAAATGGCCAAATTAAAATAAATTGGCGTGGTATTTTTAAATACAACCGCGGTGCAAATTTGCGTATGCAACGCGTGATGATCCAACAGATCAACATGGCAAAAATTAAGACATGGGGCCCAGATATGGCCAACAAATGACTGATGCCAAAACGTTGAAATTGATCTACGGTCGCTTCATCTAATAAGCTTTTATCTCCTGTTAATAAGGCCAGTAACAATCCTTTATGTGCTAAGGGCAAATGATAGATTTTGACTCTAAACGCCAGCCTTTGTTTTTCAGTCCACAGACGAAACTGAGGGATTAACTTTTGCTGTTGATACAAAATATCGCTATAACCCAATGCTTTAATTTGAGCTTCATTTAGCGCTATGGCACGTTTAACTCTAAAAGTGGCCTGAATATTTTGCTGGAGTAACCATTGTTCTTGATCAAATACACCAGCAGTTGCATAAGTGTGCGCAGGCTTTAACTGGCCTTCGAGTTGATAATAATGACCTAATTCCAACTCTAAATCTGAAGATGAAACCGTCTTGGTTTTAGGCAAATAAAGTAAATACTGCAAAGGTTGCCGAGCGGCATTTAACACCATAACGCGTTGTTGAATACTGTGTTCACTATATTGATTTAAAGCATGCACATAAACCAATATGCTGGTCTTTTCAGGCTGATGTACTGTGTATTGTAAACGTTGCTTAAGTTGTTGATTGGCGTACGCAAAGCCCAGATAAGAACCTAAACACAGAACCACTGCCGTACTCAATATTTTGAATACAATACCTTTTCGAGCAAAAAATTTGCTACTGATGATAATGAATACAAAGCTCAGCAAAGCCAATACTGTGCTCAACTGCGCATCAAATCCTGTTTTTCCCATCCACGCTGTGCCAAGAATCCAGCCCAAGCAAAAACAAAGCAACATATTTTTTATTCTAATATTTTATTAGTGCTGGCAATAATAAAGCCCACCGAGGTGAGCTTCAATTCATAGCGGAATATTCCAATAATATGCTTATAGACTAAGTACTCAATTGCTACTCAGTGATCGACCCAAACACCATCTTGCATGTGCAAAACAGCATCTGCGGATTTTGCCAATTGCTCATCATGCGTCACAATCAGCATCGCCATATTAAATTCTTGACGTAACTCCGAAAGTAACTCAAAAATTTTCACCGCAGTTTTACGGTCAAGGTTACCCGTTGGCTCATCTGCCATCATCAGTTTGGGTTTAGTCACTAAAGCGCGAGCCAAAGCCACACGCTGACGCTCACCACCTGATAATTCGCCTGGTTTATGGGTTAAACGATGAGACAATCCCACACGTTCAAGCAAATACTCAGCTTGTTGGTTTACTTCTTTAAAATTTGTCCCTTTGCGAAGCATCAATGGCATCGCTACATTTTCTAAAGCGCTAAATTCAGGCAATAAATGATGAAATTGATAAACAAAGCCTAAATGCTCATTACGGATATAACCGCGCTCAGCCTCACCCAAATTGTCAAAACGGCGTCCCTGTACAAATACCTGCCCCGTTGTTGGGCGATCTAGGCCACCCAAAACATGAAGCAATGTACTTTTACCTGAGCCACTCGAACCCACAATCGAAATAAACTCGCCTGTTTTAACCTGAAGCGACAAATTACGAATCACATCAACAGTTGTTTTACCATCGGTAAATGACTTACTGATATTTTGCGCATCTAAAACTACATTACTCATAACGCAATGCCTCCGCAGGTTGAATTTTAGCTGCACGCATTGCAGGGTAAATCGTTGCCAAGAAACTCAACAACAATGACAACACCACGATTAAACACACATCTTGCCATCTTAAATATGATGGTAAATAGTTAATAAAGTAGGCATCAAACATGTGTAAGCCTAATGCTGTATTTAACCAACCAACAAAACCACTAATCCCTGAAGCTGCAATAATTCCCAAAATTGCACCAGACACCGTACCAATCACCCCAATAATGGTGCCTTGAACCATAAAGATTCGTGTAATTGTCCGCGGTGAAGCACCTAAGGTACGTAAAATTGCAATATCTGATTTTTTATCCGTAACGACCATCACCAATGAAGAAACAATATTAAACGCAGCAACCAAGACAATTAGGAACAAAAGCAGACTCACCATGGCTTTTTCCATTTGAATCGCGCTAAACAAATTCCCGTGAGTATACGTCCAATCCGAAGCATAGAAGTTTGCAGGTAACTCACGCACAATTTCTTGTGAAACTTGTGGCGCCATAAAAATGTCGTCCAACTTCATTCGTATGCCTTGCGCACCATCTGGTAGGCGCAATAAAGTAGATGCGTCATTTAAGGCAATATAGCCCATCATAGAATCGACTTCGGCACCAATACTAAAAATCCCCACCACTTTAAAACGCTTAAAGCGAGGTACAACCCCTGCAGGCGACGGGGTTGCTTCAGGCAATACCAAGGTAATACTGTCATTTAAGCCCAAACCTAAAGCGTCAGTCATTTGCTTACCCAGCACAATACCAAACTCACCTTGCTTAAGGTTATCTAGGCTACCAGCGATCATGTGATCTTGGATAATTGAGACTTTTTTCTCATACTTTGGTTCAATACCATTGACCATAATACCAGCAACTTGGCCTTGTGCTGTCAGCATTCCCTGCAATTGTGTAAAAGGTGCAACACCTTGAACATGGGAATGATGCTCAATTTTCTTTGCAAGATCGGGCCAATTTGTTAAAATTTGTGTTGATGAAACAGTGGCTTGAGGTATCATTCCCAAAACACGGTTTTTCAACTCACGGTCAAACCCATTCATTACGGAAAGGACCGTAATGAGCACAGCCACACCTAACGTGAGGCCGATCATAGAAACCAAAGCAATAAAAGAAATGAAGTGGTTACTGCGCCGTGCGCGAGTGTACCTCAACCCAATATATAGCGAGATCGGTTTAAACATAACCATCTAGTCCGAGGTAATTTAATTATGGAAAATGTACAGCATCAAAGCGGTTTAACGGAACGTCGCGTAATGTCTCGTATCGATGCTGCCTTGCGCATTAACTATCAGATCATTTCTGATGAGGTTGCGCTAAATGATCCTTACGATCCTAATTTTATCTTGCCGCGCTATTTTCTACTACTTGCAGAGTTAGATCAATTTGATCATGCGCTCAACTACGAATTAGAACAATTAGCTGAAAAAGATCAACAAATTTCTCGAATATTATCCTTATTCAACCAAAAGTTAAACCTGATTACGGGCTCTTTATACGACGCAATTGTACAAAGCATGTTACCAGTACCTGAGCATGTGAATTTTTCAGAAACAGGTTTAAGCTTTTTTAGCGACCGTCCAATCATGGAAGGCACCTATTTACACATGACGCTTAGTCATCCTGAAAATTTCTTTCATATTGCAGCGACAGCGCATGTAGTTTATAGCCGTCAGGAAGAAAATGGGAAATATCGTACGGGTGCATACTTTATTACTTTACACCCGCAAGACCGTGTAAAAATTGCAGAATGTGTAGAACTCACACAAAGTAAAAACTGAGGTCTTTATTTTTTCAGGTTGTGGGCGAGCGTTCGATTCGCCCTAAAATCTTTATAAAAATAAACACATAACCCAAAAAGTAAAACTGCAGTACCGCACAATACCAACAATGTTAATTTTTCATGGTTGAATACTGCCCCCACCACAATCGCTAACATGGGCGTCATCACTGTGGTTAAAGACAATGTTGTCGCTTTAATATTTTGCACCAATTTAAAATAGCAGAACATTGCAATCAGCGACGCCATAATCACAGCATATAACAAGGCCAACACTGACTTAGTGGAAGGCATCTGAGTGGGTAAATCTACCCAAATAAAAGGCACCATACATAATGCAATGAGCGAAGAAATTAAAATAGAGCCCGTTGCTTGGGCTATTGGATTCAGAGGCGCATTGACTTTTTTTACCCAAAATATAGATGCACAATAAATCAGCACACTCATAAGCATGAGTAATATACCTATAGGCTGTACATGCTGACCACTACCACCCATACAGATAATTCCAAGGCCACATACTGCAATACACATACCTAACCATTGCAGACGATGCAAATGCATACGAAAAACAAAATGACCAATCAACCCAGTAATAATGGGAGCTAAACCAAACATTAAGGCAATAATGCCTGAGCTTAAATAACTGGTTGCCATATACGTAAAAATTTGCGAGCCAATAAAACTACATGAACCAGCAATATAACTATGTATGGACTGTGCGTCATAAGGCAATGCTTGGCGCATAAGGAGCAATAACACACCAGCTAAAGGCAAAGCTAAGAAAAAACGTAGTGCTAAAGCCCAATATAGGTTGATATCTTCCACACTCCATACAATCGCCAAGGGCGTTGTGGCCCAAATGATGATCAATAGCACATACGTGGACATGAGATTGAGTTTTGAAGGCATGGGGCTTATACCGAGGTCTTACGTTTTTGTTTCATAATGGTCTGGTCTAAACTACTTGAAAACTCACGCTTATCTCGCTCTGAAATCGGTGGTGGCCCACCTGTTTGTACCCCTGCACCACGTAAGGTGTCCATAAAATCACGCAGATGAAGGCGGGCTTTCACATTGGCTATTGTGTAAATTTCACCACGTGGATGAATAGCAATCCCGCCTTTTTCAATCACTTGCGCTGCCAGTGGAATATCTTGCGTCATCACAATGTCGTTTTCTTTCATCCGATCGATAATTTCTTTATCGGCCGCATCCGCACCACTCATGACCTGAATAGAATTAATCCGTACCGATGGTGTAATGCCCACGTTTTGATTGGCAACAAAAGTGACTTCGAGTTGATAACGGTCTGATGCGCGAATAATGACATCTCTAAGAATGCGAGGTAATGCATCGGCATCTACCCAAAGTTTAAATGGCAACAAAAAAACGCTTCCAACACAAAATACAAAGAACTAGTGTAGCAAAGAAGCATGACAACTCGATGCCAAAGCTCTACGATTTACCACATAGAATTCAAATCAATCTACTTATTTACATATATAAAATGAATGAAAGAATCTACAAAATGGCAGTTATTGCCAATCCTTTGCGCCATAGTTGAGAGGTTTTTTGGCATATTCTTAAAAATTTGCACTATTTCATTGCGATTTTTTCATGACTTGACTTGAAAATTGAAAATAACCCTCGATTTAATATATAGATAACAACCCAGCATCAATTGTGTATATGAAAAATCAAAATAGACCAGAAATTATCACCATTGAAGACCAAAACTTCGGTAGTCATATTGAACATTGGTCCCTGCTGACAGATCAACCTGCCTCAGACGTACCAAAATGGTTAGGCCAAGCGCTTGATCAACCCATTATGCCTATGGGGCTTTGTACTGCTGAATGTGATATGGATGCGACGACATGGCTCATTCAAGGGCCAAATAAAGCATCTGTGCAACTCTCCCAAGTGATTGCTGTAGAAAACAATAAACCGAAAGCAGTAAAAACCGCATTTCCGTGCTTTGATAGCCCGTATAAAGTTACGGCCAAAGTCGAACGGATTATTCGTTGCACAACCAACACACAAGCGGTCTTACAACTCAATGTTGGTGGCAATAGCGTGGTCTATGCTTTTGATAATTTATATAGCGTAAATTCTGCACACTATGACAAAGCACAAAATTATGCAGTACAGTTAAATGCATGGGCATATCAATTAGAAGCCGTTGCTGAACAAGAGCAATTGGTGGTTGATGATCCTGCTTCAATTAAACATCACCGTGCTTTAAATGACATTTTGGCACAGCATAATGGTGTGGCGCCAGAAAACTTACAAGACTTGCTCGATGCTTGGGAGCCTCAATCTGAAGATGACAAAGCGCCTGTTACTGTTAACTTTTCTAAAATGGTTGCTTACCTATACGGCGAAACACTCGGTCAAGAAGATGAAGCATGGTTCCAAGGCAGTATTGTAGGTAAAACTGAAATGCAATTTATGCAACAAAGCTATACGCTCTATGATGTTACGCTCATTCATGAGGAAAACCAGCCTGCAGTATTGATGCGTATTGCCACCCGTGATGCGAATTTTAAAGATTTTCAAATTGGTCAATTTATTCGTGGTAACGTTTGGCTACAAGCGAATATTTATAGCAAAGCTTAGTCCTCAGCAACGACTTCGCTTCAAAAGCAAAAAACAATCATCCCTGCACATGCAGGGATTTTTATTTAATTAAAATCAATTATTTAAAGATATTCCATTGATTTTATTTCATTAATATTTGAGCAACATGCTGATCATAAAACTTTAATTAAATAGAATTACCCACAGTTTTAGACTTATTAATGCTTTTTAAATTCATTTTAAAATACACTTATCCACAATTTTAAATTCAAAAACTATCTTAAATAAATCACAAAAAATATACCGATATAATCATAAAATGCCTGCAAGAAATAGAAATAGCCTTAAAAATACGTTGCTTAATGTAGATGCTCATCCTTGGACTAATAAAATAAAAGCATTGTGTTATTTAATTGAGATTAGTACTTTATTTAATCAATTATTTGTGCTAAAAATGCAATCTTGAAATAGGAATTAACGATAAATAGATCGGAAAATAAATATCTATGAAAATCGTGCAAGAAGAAAATATTCAGAGCGTCGAACACCAACTGAATTCTCGATACCAAGTCGATGGAATGTCATGTCTATTTTTTGCATTAGGCATGTTGATGTGCGCATATATTTTGCATACATTTATTCTTTAATTTCCAAACAAATACAAAAAAAGCCCATCAATTTGATGGGCTTTTTTCGCTACAGAAATTATGCATTACGTTTTGCAAAATCATCCATAAAGTCAACCAAAGCTTGTACGCCTTCAAGCGGTACAGCATTGTAAATGCTCGCACGCATACCACCTACTGAACGGTGACCCGCCAAATTAAGTAAGTGATGTTCTTCAGCTTCTTTCAAGAACTGTTTTTCAAGCTCAGGCTTAGCCAAAGTAAATGGTACATTCATAATTGAACGGTTTTCTTTAGCAATTGGATTTGCATAAAAGTCGCTTGAATCAATATAGCTATAAAGCAGTTCAGCTTTTGCAAGATTGGCTTTATGAATGGCTTCTACACCACCTTGTGCAAGTAACCATTCAAAAACTAAACCTGATAAGTACCATGCATAAGTTGATGGCGTATTCACCATAGAATCATTTTTTGCTTGTGCAGAATATTTCAAAATACTTGGAATTTCAGCTTTTGCTTGATCTAACAAATCATCACGAACAATAACGATTGTTAAGCCAGCTGGGCCAATATTCTTTTGCGCACCAGCGTAAATTAGACCGAACTTGCTGACATCAATTGGTGCAGACAAAATACTTGAAGATAAATCCGCAACCAAAGGTTTATCAGTTTCTGGAATATTCGCGAATTGAATACCACCAATCGTTTCATTGTCTGCATAGTGTACATAAGCAGCATCTGCAGATAAATTCCATTCACTTTGGTCTTTAATTGCAAGCTTACCGTCTACAGTTGTACCCGCTTCAACAACATTAATGTCGCCATAGCGCTGTGCTTCTTTGAGTGCTTTTTCAGACCAAATCCCTGTATGGATATAATCAGCTTTGCTGTTTTTACCCAATAGATTCAGTGGAATTGCAGAAAACTGCAATGATGCACCACCTTGTAAGAACAATACTTTGTAGTTCTCTGGAATATTCATGAGCTTGCGTAAGTCTGCTTCTGCTTTTTCAGCAACAGCAACATAGTCCGCACTACGGTGGCTCATTTCCATGATCGAAAGACCCTTGCCTTGCCAATCGAGCATCTCAGCTTGAGCTTTTTCTAAAACGGCAGTAGGTAATGCAGCAGGACCAGCACAGAAGTTGTACGCGCGCATGATTTTTCCTTTCAAAGTGAAACACAATAAAATGATGGCATTTAACCACAGATAGCCTGTGCTTGCAGTAAATTAAGTTGAAAAAATTTCAATGCTGTCGGACATTTAAAGCTAAAACTTCAATAAGGCGCTGATCTTTTTGTGAGTTTTACTAATAATATTTCCTAACCTACACATACAAGATCATTCAATTTTTTTGCTGGATTGAATTTCATTCGATCTATTACCTAAATGCCTACCCCAATTTAAACCGACTGAGATCACCTTCATGTGTGAGCTATGCCTTTTCAATTGCGCAAAATTTTCCTTAAGCTTCATACTGTTTTGCGTCCAATTTTCAGCTTATACTCAAGCTAAATAAAGTATATATTTCAAACAGAATTAAAAAATTGATATGCATGCGGTGCGAATTAAGCTGTTCTTTGTTTTATACTGCAGTTGAAAATACGGAGAATCGATTGAATGTTAAAATATTTCGTACATTTCAATAGTGCAGATTTATGCCTCAATACAATGATAAAAATGAATAGCGCAACAAAATGTACAATGCTAGTTTGCACGTTGCTGGCAAGTCCATTCTGCACAGCACAAAGTATGAGTTTTCAACAAGCCGAGATTGATTTACTCAACAACTCCTACAGTAATCAAGCCAATTTAGCATTACAACAAGCCTCACAACTAGAAGCTGAAGCCATTAAAGGCATTGGCTTACCCCGCGTGGATCTTAACGTACGTGCATACGCTTTTCATAATGAATTAGACGTGCCTTTAGGGGCCGTTAAAAATAACCTTGAGCAGTCGCTCACGAATGGTTTAAATGCCAAAATTGATGAGTTTAATTTAGGTGCAATTGCAGACCCACTCAAAGAAAGCTTAAAACAACCTATCCATGACGGTGTTGGTTTAATTCCAGATTCGTCACAGGTTGTATTGGATGATCAAGTGATTCGTCCTTCTGTCTCTGTCATGATGCCTCTTTACACAGGTGGCTTAACCCAGAGTGCCAAAGACGTTGCTAAAATCAAAGCACAGCGCAGTGAATTAACCACGCAGCAACAACAAGACACACAGCGTTTTGAGTTAATCCAAGCCTATTTTAATGCTCAACTACAAAAACAATTATTGGCCAGTAGCCAATCCAATCTCAGCGCGATGCAACTCCACTACCAAAATGCACTTAAATTAGAACGCCAAGGCTTTATTAGTAAAGGTCAGCGCATGCAATTTGAAGTGGCTCAAAATAATGCAACACGTTCTGTCAATAATAGCCAAGCACAGTACCAAGCCAGCTTATTTAAGCTAAATAATCTTTTACACCATAGCCAAATTAACGATTTAACCACGCCACTGTTTATTAACACCCAACCACAACGTGCGCTACAACAGTGGCTAGACAGTTTTGAGAATGAATCCACACTCATTCAAAAAATGCAGATGGACACAGCACTGGCCAATGCCAATGTAAAAGTTCAACAGGCAAGCAAAAAGCCGAATGTATTTGCCTTTGGTGAATACAGCCTAGACAGCAATCAAAACTGGATTGTGGGTGTCGGTGCCAAATACAATCTATTTTCAGGTATCGATAAAAACAAAAATGTGCAAGCTGCCGAGTTACAACGCTATGCCTCTGAACTTTTAACTGCACGCACCAAGCAAGAAATTGAAAATACAATTTTTAGCGCATTTAGCGAGGCACAAACTGCACAGCAAAGTGATGCGCTGCTACAACAAAATATAAAGGCAGCTCAAGAGAACCTACGCATACAGCAATTATCATTCAAAGAAGATATGGGTACTGCGACCCAAGTGATTGATGCACAAAATACACTGAACGGCTTAAAAGCCGAAACAGCATTGAATGCTTTTAAATATGTCATGTCATTGGCAACATTATTACAAAGCCACGGCTCGATACAGCAGTTTCAAAGCTTTATCAATCAACCCAATACACACTACATTCGTTAAATTCACATGGGGAATCGTATGAATCAGGATCCAAATTCAAAAGAGACCACAGAAGAGCTCCCAAGCCCTGAAACGAATGCTAAAAGTGATGTAACAGCAAACAGCACGCTCGATCATTCAGATTCAACTCAAAATCGTCATTCCGTAGCTCAATCTGCACCCACGTCAGCTGAAAATCAGAAACAAGAGCAGACAGAACCTACAAATATGCAAAAAAAACCCGTTTCGAGCATCGTGAAGCTGATTGCAATTGTGCTACTGATTTGTGTATTAGGACTGATTGCTTTTGGACTCTGGAAAAGTTATCAACCCAAAGAGGTAGAACTACAAGGTCGAGTTGAGGCAGAAACCATTCATATCGCGACTAAAGTGCCGAGCCGAATTGAAGAAATTTATGTGCATGAAGGGCAAAAAGTACATAAAAACCAAGAATTGGTACGACTATATAGCCCAGAAGTTGATGCTAAAAAACAACAAGCACTTGCCAGCTTACAATCTGCTTTAGCTTTACAGTCCACCACAGATCGCGGCTCACAAGACGAGAATATTGCCAGCTTATACGCCAATTGGCAGTCGTTAAAAGCTCAACAAGAATTAGCACAAACCACCTATACCCGCGGTGCTCACTTGTTTCAAGAGGGTGTTATCTCTCGTCAACGTCGTGATGAAATGCAGGCAGCCGCGCGCTCTTCTGCACAAATGACTGAGGCCGCTTATCAGCAATATGCCCGTGCACAACGTGGCAGTACGCCCCAACAGAAATCTACTGCCGACGCACAAGTCGACATTGCCAATGCTGCAGTTGCTGAAGCCAATGCGCTTGAAGCTGAAACTAAATTGCTCTCACCAGTAAATGGAACCATTTCCAAAACCTATGCCAAACCGTCTGAGTTAGTGGCAATCGGTGTGCCTGTGGCCAGTATTATTTTAGATGATGACATTTCAATTAGTTTAAATGTTCGTGAAGATCAATACCGTTCGGTCTATCAGGCTCAAACCATGCAAGGCTATGTTCCTGCCTTAGATAAAACAGCAAACTTTAAAGTAAAAAATATTGATGCCGAAGGTGAATTCGCCACCATCAAAACGACGCGTCAAACAGGCGGTTATGATATTCGAAGCTTTAAAGTGCATTTAGTGCCTGAGCAGGCAATGCCCGAGTTAAAAGTGGGGATGAGTGTCTTATTTAAAGTTAAAGAGGCACCATAAGTATGTGGGCAGGGATCAGCCGTGAATGTCGCTACTTATTAAAACACAAATGGGATTTGTGTTTGGTCAGCCTTGCCCCCCTGTTTGTCATTGTTCTATTTAGCTGTATGTTTGCCCAAGGTAAACCGTCTCATTTACCCATTGCAATATTAGACCAAGACCACGGTGCCTTAAGTCAAAACATTGAACGCTATTTGGCACTCAATGAAACACTACACATTCAAACAGTCAGTGAAAACCAAGCTGAAATAGAACGTCTACTGAACCAAAATAATATTTGGGGCTATGTGTTGATCCCTTCGGGTGCAGAACAGCGCTTTGTACAAGCCAAAGATGCTGAAATTAGCATTATGTATAACCAAAGCTATTTTAGCGTAGGCAATACTATTTCTTCTGCCATGCTGGTAAGTACCTTACAAGCACTCGCTAACTTTGCAGGACAAAATTATTTAGAACAAAAAATTCCTTATTTGGAAGCTCCTACACCAAATGTCAAAATATCTGCACTTTACAATCCAGGCTTAAATTATGAGTTCTATTTAGAACCTTATATGATTCCGGCAATATTGCATTTGTTGCTCTGTTGCTGTGTGGCCTTTGCTGTTGGGCAAGAGTTTAAGTTTAATCGCGCTCAAGATTGGTTAAAACCGCAAGGTTTGTTTTACGCCCTCCTCTCTAAGAATTTAACCTATGTCGCAATTTTTAGTGTGTGGACTTGGCTCTGGATGTTTTGGCTGATTGATGTACGAGGTTGGTTTATTGCTGGCCATTTGTGGTTGATTCTGCTGGCTCAAATTGTATTTTATAGTGCCTATGCCTTTTTAAGCAGTGCCTTGGTCTTAGCCACAGGTAATTTAAGTAAAACCTTCGGCGTGATTGCCGTTTATGGTGGCTCATCCTTAAGCTTTGCGGGCGTGACTTTACCTTTAAATAATGCCCCTCTATTTACCAAGTTTTGGGCACATATTATTCCCTACACCCCTTATGCCAAATTACAAACTGAACAATGGGTGATTGGTAGCCCTTTAAGCTCCTCAGTACAGCCCTTATTGGTATTGTTGGTCTATGCGCTCGTATATGGTGCGCTGGCCTATCTATTTTTAAAGAAACAAGCACGAGGGCTTAAACCATGAATAGCCTGCTGTATTATTTCTGCAAAACCTTTAAAGATATTTTTGCCAATTCATCTATTTTAACTACACTGATTTTATCAGTTGTGCTCTATAGCTTTTTTTATCCAACGGCTTATCAGGCACAGCAAGCTCAATCCATTCCCATTGTAATTGTAGATGAAGAGCAAAGTGCCATGACGTCAGCGATTATTGGTCAAGTTGCTCAAAGTCCAAATGTTGAAATTAAAGCCGTGACTGCAAATTTTTTAGATGCCGAGAACATGGTTCGGCATCAGCAGGCTGATGGTATTTTATTATTACCAGAAAACCTCAGCCAAAGTATACGACGTGGCGAAGAAGGTGGGATTGGACTGTATTTAAGTGCGGTTAATTTTTTAAAAACCAAACAAATTGGCCTTGGTTTAGCCAGTTCAATTGAAAACTCATTGAAGGAATACACAGAAAAATTTGGCAATATTTCGCATTTCTCCCCCGCTCTTTCTGTTCATCAAGTGCCTTTGTTTAATACCTTATCTGGTTACGGTAGTTATATTTTTCCAGCAGTTGCACCTTTAATTATTCATCAAACGATATTACTGGGGTTGTGCATGCTCATTGCAGGTTATCGTGAACAAGGCTGGACTGCTCAACCTAAAGAACTCGTTGCCATTTTCCTTGCAATACTATGCATTGGCTGTTTGGGATGTTTTTATTTATTTGGTTTTACCTTCTGGCTTTACGACTACCCACGCGGGGGAAACTTTTGGGGTATGTTACTAGCCGTGCCGATCTATATAGGATGCATTATTTCTTTAAGCTTACTCTTAGCTTCATTTTTAGATATGCCTGAACGCGCTGGACACCTTATAGTATTTACATCTATTCCGCTCTTTCTATTAACAGGTACAGCTTGGCCATTGGCCGCGATGCCTGAATGGATGCAATCTTTCTCAATGCTCCTACCATCTACCCAAGGGATACAAATGTTCATCCAACTCAACCAAATGGGTGTAGAAACTAGTCTTGTCGTACCTAAATTAATCTATTTAGCATGTTTTATGGCCATTTGCTTCACCATTGCTTATTTCAGACTCACCGCTAGAGCTAAATTGCATTGATTCTTCGTTTTCATCTACTTTATAAATAAAATATAACTTAAAAATCGATTTCATAACTAAAACTGTCCCAAATATAACCAAATAGAATAGCAATGATTAAATTTTGTTGGCCGATTCACCACAATCGATTCACAATAAAGTTCTCCCAATCCGCTTTTTCTCGCCATGAATACTCTGTTTTTTAATACGGGTATGAGGACCTTTTGCGGATTTTATTTCTAGATAACTTTTTTCAGAGCTGAGTATGAAAAAAATTAAGATGAGCCTTGCGTGGCAAATCGTTATTGCGCTGATTTTAGGTATACTTGTAGGCTCATTCCTTCACTATTCTCCTGAATATCGTGATGCCCTAGTGAGTAATGTTTTAACTCCATTGGGCTCAATTTTCATTAACCTCATCAAAATGATTGTGATTCCACTTGTGGTATCAATGTTAATTTTGGGTATTGCAAATACGAGTCAAGGGGCAAGCCTTGGTAAGCTTGGTTTCAGAACGATTTTGTATTTTGAAATTATTACCACAGTTGCAATTTTAGTGGGTTTAGTTGCTGCAAACATTTTCCAACCAGGTGCAGGCATTGACATGTCTAGCCTCACCCAAGTGGATATTTCTAAATACCAAGAAACGACCCATGCAGTTAGTGAGCAATCACATGGTATCGTGCAAACTGTATTATCGCTGATTCCACCAAACTTCTTCGCAGCTCTCACTAGCGGTCAAATGCTACCGATTATTTTCTTCTCGGTGATGTTTGGTATTGGTTTAGGTGCTTTAGATCAAGAAACAAAACAACCTTTACTTAATGTATTGAATGCCGTTTCTGAAACCATGTTCAAAGTAACGCACATGATTATGAAGTTTGCACCGCTGGGTGTATTCGGTCTGATCGCTGCAACTGTTGCGAACTTTGGTTTTAGTTCTTTATTGCCTTTAGTAAAATTAGCATTATTGGTTTATGGTGCAATTTTATTCTTTGCTTTTGTTGTTTTAGGATTGGTTGCCAAAATTTGTGGTTTCAGCATCTGGACCATTATTAAAATCTTGAAAGACGAGCTCATTCTTGCATATTCAACAGCAAGTTCTGAAACTGTATTACCTCGTATCATGGAAAAAATGGAAGCTTACGGTGCGCCAAAACCGATTACTAGCTTCGTGATTCCAATTGGTTATTCATTTAACCTAGATGGTTCAACACTTTATCAAAGTATTGCCGCAATTTTTATTGCGCAGCTCTACGGTATCGATCTTTCAATTGGCCAACAAATCATTCTAGTACTTACACTCATGATCACTTCTAAAGGTATTGCAGGTGTTCCTGGCGTATCTTTCGTGGTACTTCTTGCAACATTGGGTAGTGTAGGTATTCCTTTGGAAGGCTTAGCATTTATTGCAGGTATTGACCGTATTTTAGATATGGCACGCACTGCATTAAACGTAATTGGTAACGCACTTGCGGTACTGGTTATTAGTAAATGGGAAGGCCAATTTGACACTGAAAAACAAAAAAATTATCACGAGACGATGAGTCAACGCGGATAATACTTTTTTCAAGTCAAATCAAAATGGACGTTTCGGCGTCCATTTTTTATGGCTTCAATTCCAAGGTTAATGTTGCTTTGGCCAATACACTACGGGTTAAACTCATTAAATAGATATATGACGCATTACAAACTATTTAGCCCATACAATTAACCTTCGACTTACTTTAGGTTGCCACAAAAGCCCGTATATAAAAAAGAACGCTTATGCGCCCTTTTTAATCAGATCTAATTAAATATACTCAGATTATTTAGTTGATTCACCAAATACTGACAGATTCAAATTACGAATTTTGCTACTTCCAGCGGGTTTATCAAAACTCACATCGTACTGTACGAGGTTTTTATTACTGTAACCATATTCATAGGTCACCGTGTATAAAGATGGCTTGTCTGTTGATGTTTCAATGTGCTTAGAAACAATATTTTTACGTGTGTAGTCTTGCTTTGGAATTGTACGCGTAAACTTACGTAGCTCTTTTTCATTTTGCATAAACTTGGCTTTCAGTTCAGGCTCGAAGTAAGGATATAGTTTTTCAAGGTTGCCTTCGCGCAATTGATCATATACCGCTTGCGCAACTTGAGCTTGTTCCGCACTTGGATCAGCGATGGGGGTTTTTCCAATTTGACCACAACCCGACATTACAACTGCACAACCGAGTAAAACTATTTTTGCCTTCATATCCACGCTTTTCCACATTTCAGGTCTGTAGTATATACATCATTATGACCATATTATTTAAGTTTAGAAATAAAAAAGGACGCCGTAGCGCCCTCTTTTAAGATCATGACTTAGTCTTCTTCAGGCTCATTTAAATCGTCTGATTCAGTTTCAGTTTGATCCATAATAGTTGAGTCATCTACCAATTGTTCTGCATCAATCGCTGAAACTTCTTCTAAAATTTCATCTTCTTCTACAGCTTCAATAGCTTCAACACCCACCAATGTTTCGTTGTCACCCAAACGGATTAAGCGAACACCTTGTGCGTTACGACCTGTTTGTGCAACTTCAGAGGCACGTGTACGAACCAATGTGCCACCATCAGAAATCAACATCAATTCTTTCGATGCATCAATCGCAACAGCACCCACTAACTCACCATTACGGTCAGAAGTTTTAATGGCAATAACACCCTTACCACCACGTTTCTTGGTTGGGAAGTCATCTACAGGAGTACGTTTACCATAACCATTTGCAGAGGCACAAAGCACTTCGCCAGTTTCTGGTACAACCACAAGCGATACAATACGGCTCAAGAAGTTAGCATCTGAATCTTCATCATCAGAATCTACATCTGCTTCTTCTGCTTCTTCAGATTGTGCAGCGCCAATTGTTACACGCATACCGCGTACACCTTTGGCTGAACGGCCCATGGCACGAACATCAGTTTCAGCAAAACGAATCGCCTTACCTTCATTCGAGAACAACATAATTTGCTGTTCGCCATCCGTAATCGCTACACCAATTAAGGTATCGCCTTCGACCAACTCAAGCGCACGTAAACCATTTGAACGTACATTTGAGAACTGGTCTAATTCAACACGTTTAATCGTACCAAATTCAGTTGCCATAAATACGTAGAAGTTTTTACGCAAGTTTTCAGCAAGTTCTGCAAATTCAGCAACAATTTCATCGTCCAAATCAGTTGTAGAAAGCTCTACACCTAATTCTTTCAATTGAACACGCAATGCATCCGTTAGGTCATCACCATCTGCAATCTCTGCAAAAGCAGCTTCTAGTGCATCATAGTGATTCGCAATAATTTCATTTTGCTGCAATTGTGCTTTATTTGCTTTCACAAACGTGCGGAAATCAGCTAAACGCTCTTTGAATTTCTTCGGCGCATCAATCACAGGAAGAATCGCTGTAATTGTCTCATTGTCATCCAGTGGCAATAAATTCACCATTGGACGGCCTTTGGCACCGCGAGATGCTTGAGGCACTTCAAACACACGTAAACGGTAAACCTTACCTACGTTCGTGAAGCAAAGCACTGTTGCATGGCTTGATGTCACAATCAGATGCTGAATGTAGTCATCTTCTTTCATTGAAGTTGCAGACTTACCACGACCACCACGACGCTGTGCAGCATAATCAGATAATGGCTGTGTTTTTGCATAACCTGATTGAGAAACAGTCAGTACCATTTGCTCTTCAGGAATTAAATCTTCACGAGAGAAGTCAATACGTGACTCTACAATCTCAGTACGACGCGCATCGCCATACTGTTGCAAAATCAGCGCAAGCTCTTCTTTAATCACATTCATCAATAAGTTGAAATCATTTAAAATTGCAGTGTATTCAGCAATTTGAGAAAGAATTTCAGAATATTCAGCTTGTAATTTATCTTGCTCTAGACCAGTTAAACGATGTAAACGAAGCTCTAGAATCGCACCCACTTGCGTTGGAGATAAGCGATAAATATCGCCAGTCAACCCAAATGGACGGCTTGGATCTTCACCTTCAATTTCGTCTGGACGTACAGATACTGCACCTGCTTTTTCAAGCAATGCAACAACACCGCCACCTGCCCATTCACCCGCTTGCAAGCGCTCACGTGCTTCTGCAGGGTTCGCAGAGGTTTTAATGGTTTCAATAATTGCGTCAATGTTAGCAAGCGCAACAGTTAAACCTTCTAAGATATGACCACGTTCACGCGCTTTGCGTAGTTCGTACATGGTACGACGTGTAACCACTTCTTGGCGGTGACGAATAAAGGCTGCAATAATATCTTTTAGATTCATCAACTTTGGCTGGCCATTGTCTAGGCAAACCATGTTGATGCTAAATGAGTTCTCAAGCTGTGTGTTTTGGAATAGGTTATTCACCACAACTTCAGCGTTTTCACCACGCTTTAAGTCAATGGCGATACGCATACCGTCTTTGTCTGACTCATCACGAAGCTCAGAAATACCTTCCAGTTTTTTCTCTTTAACCAACTCAGCAATACGTTCAATCGTTTTCGCTTTGTTGACCTGATAAGGAATTTCTGTAAATACGATGGTATTACGACTCGTTTTTGCATCTTCTTCAATGTGGTATTTACCACGAATATGTAAACGGCCTTTACCTGTACGATAAGCATCAACAATACCTGATTTACCGTAGATGATGCCACCCGTAGGGAAATCTGGACCAGAGATATGCTCCATCAAACCTTCAATTGAGATTTGTGGGTCGTTGGCATAAGCCAAACATGCATTAATCACTTCCGTCATATTGTGTGGCGCCATATTGGTCGCCATACCTACTGCAATACCCGCTACACCATTAATGAGTAGATTAGGTACACGAGTAGGCATTACTTGAGGAATACGTTCAGAACCGTCGTAGTTATCTTCCCATTCAACGGTATCTTTTTCTAAGTCAGCCAAAAGCTCATGCGTTAATTTACGCATACGAACTTCGGTATAACGCATTGCAGCGGCACTGTCACCATCGACAGAACCAAAGTTACCTTGGCCATCGACCAATTGGTAGCGCAGACTAAAGTCTTGTGCCATACGAACAATTGTTTCGTATACAGCATAATCACCATGCGGGTGATATTTACCGATCACGTCACCAACAACACGGGCAGACTTTTTGTATGCTTTGTTGTAATCATTGCCCAATTCGTGCATTGCGAACAGCACACGACGATGAACTGGTTTTAGACCATCACGTACATCAGGCAATGCACGAGATACAATCACGCTCATCGCATAATCGAGATATGAACTTTTCAGCTCATCCTCAATGGCAATCGGTCTAATTTCCGATACGCTCATGCATACTCCTTGTTATACAAGCAGAATTCTGCCCGCATTTATATATCGTAAAATCAGCTAAAAATTGGTTCAAAAAAACCGAACCAATATTAAAAATTCAGTCGGCCATTATAGCACAAATAGCATCGTTTTTGCGTCAAAGATTACGATCTATAACTATGATTTTTTGTGTGTATTTTCAGCATTTTCACAAATATTTAACAGCTGTATTTTAATCACTTCATCCATCTATAATTATTCTGTAATCGCCTCTTCAACGGCTTATTCTTTTTAAATCTTCTACATGCATTTAGCGTGAACTAGATCACCTTAAGGCTAGCATACGCCGAAGTAACATCATTAAGCTATGCGCTCTATTTGGACGCTATACCAGATTACTTTTACTAGGCATGACAAAGTTTATTTTGGGGTAATTAAATACCCTCAGCATGCGTATTTTCTCATCTACGTAGCTTTTAAAAACACTTCCATATCTACACCATAAAAACTTACACAAAATCTAAATCCAATAAAAAACGCCCTTATGCATGATGCATAAGAGCGTTTTTTGAACTAAGTTCAGAAATTAGATTTTAGATACTAATTCTGGAACTACAGTGTTCAAATCACCTACTAACCAGTAGTCAGCTACTGCGTTAATTGGCGCTTCTTCATCTTTGTTGATCGCAACAATCACTTTAGATTCTTTCATACCTGCCAAGTGCTGAATCGCACCAGAGATACCTACAGCGATATACAATTCAGGCGCAACGATTTTACCTGTTTGACCTACTTGCATGTCGTTTGGTACGAAACCAGCGTCAACCGCAGCACGTGAAGCACCTTGAGCAGCGCCTAGCTTGTCAGCTAATGGGTCAAGTACAGCGTGATAGTTTTCACCTGAACCAACACCGCGACCACCAGATACAACAATGCGAGCAGCTGTTAATTCTGGACGTTCTGATTTCACGATTTCTTCAGAAACGAACTTAGAGATACCAGCGTCGCCAGTTGAAGCAGCAGCTTCAACAGCAGCAGAACCACCTTCAGCAGCAACAGCATCAAATGCAGTACCACGAACAGTTGCAACTACAACTGATTCACCAGATTCTACAGTTGCAATCGCGTTGCCTGCATAGATAGGACGTTTGAAAGTTTTAGGACCTTCAACAGCAATGATGTCAGTGATCATGCTTACGTCAAGAAGCGCAGCCGCACGTGGAAGTACGTTTTTGCCCGTTGTCGTAGAAGCAGCAAGGATGTGAGAATAACCCGCACCGATTGAAGCAACTAATTTAGCAACGTTTTCAGCCAATTGATTAGCATAAGCCGCGTCATCAGCAAGTAATACTTTGCTTACACCCGCAACTTTAGTTGCTTGGTCTGCAACTGCTTGCGCGCCAGAACCAGCTACCAATACAGTGATATCACCACCGATTTTTTGCGCCGCAGCAACAACGTTTAAAGTTGCACCGTTAAGTGCTTTGTTGTCGTGCTCAGCGATAACTAAAATACTCATGATTTTATCCTTCTGTATTAGATCACTTTCGCTTCGTTTTTCAATTTTTCTACAAGCTCATCTACAGATTTCACTTGTACGCCAGCTTTACGTTCAGCAGGAGCTTCAACTTTAACAGTTTTAAGCTTAGTTGCTGGAGAAACGCCATAATCAGCTGGTGACTTAGTATCAAGCGGTTTTTTACGCGCTTTCATGATGTTTGGAAGAGCCGCATAACGTGGTTCATTCAAACGTAAGTCAGTTGTGATGATTGCTGGAAGAGAAAGCTCAACAGTTTGTAAACCACCGTCGATTTCACGAGTCACTTGTACTTTGTCGCCTTCAACTTTAACTTCTGAAGCAAAAGTACCTTGACCTGCGCCAAGTAAAGCACCCAACATTTGACCAACTTGGTTAGAGTCGTCATCAATTGCTTGTTTACCAAGAAGAATCAATTGAGGTTGTTCAGCGTCTACTACGCCTTTAAGGATTTTTGCAACTTCAAGCGCACCTAGTTGGCTATCATCAGCTTCAACTAGAATACCGCGGTCAGCACCAAGAGCCATAGAAGAACGAATTTGTTCTTGAGCTTCTTTAGGACCAATAGAAACAACAACGATTTCTGAAACAGTTCCTTTTTCTTTTAAACGAACCGCTTCTTCCACTGCGATTTCACAGAATGGGTTGATAGACATTTTAACGTTAGTAAGGTCAACCCCACTATTGTCCGGTTTAACGCGAACTTTAACGTTGGCATCAACCACACGTTTTACAGCAACAAGAGCCTTCATGTAATCCTCGGCTGTTTTAGCAAATGTAAATGTTATGAAAAGTTATAATAACTCTTCACTTAAAATTTTTTAGGTGCCCTATCTTGCAATGTGTATGGCATTTCGGTCAAGTCACAATTATCGAAAGACCTGTAAAAATGCGTAAATTTCCTTGAACTAATGGTTCACATTTTTATATCGCACTTGAATTGGACTGTTTTTCATAAAGTTTTTGTTATTTTTTTAACCATTGATTTATATTATGTTTTTACCTGATTTACATCATCAAAAGTTTTGATCGATCTGTTTTTAGATGTTTATCCACTCAATATGGCTCGCTTAAATGCGCAGATTGCTTGTAATCGGGATTATGTCATTTAAGACAGAATAGTTTTTCATCTTATTTTTTATACAATTTAACAATAAATCAGATGTCCTATTTTTTAGCTTCCATTCTTGTGGCTGTGACTCAAAACCCAAAATACACCATGATTCAAATCATAAAAAAAAGCCCGTTTAGATAAAACGAGCTTCTTTAAAGTACTTAACTGGTTCTAGTGCTTATGTATTTTTAATTTGAAATTAGCCAAATTGCTGCCAATCCCAATAGACCGCCAGATGTACCATCAATCCATTTTTGTTTGCGTTCATCAATATGGGTTTTTGCGCTAATTTTTGCAAAAACCAAACTCAAGGCGCAGTACACGATAAAGATCAACCCAATAAATACCAATGAAAGTAATAGGCCTTGAGCAACTGTATTGCCTGCTTTATCTATAAACTGAGGCAGAATTGCAAAATAAATCAACATGCCTTTGGGATTAAGCAATGCCGTAAAAAAGCCCTTCTTAATCGGTGAACTAGTGCTTTTATTTTCAATATGGATCGCATTTTTACTAAAGACCGACTTTAACAAGGTCACAGCCAGATAAATTAAGTAAGCAATCCCCAGCCAACGAATAGTTTCAAACAAAATTGGGAACGATACAATAATAGCTGCTAAGCCTAATGCGACCAAAATGGAATGCACCAAATAGCCCGAGCAAATCCCTAGAGTTGCCATCATGCCTGCTTTTGCATCCTTACCCATCACTTGAGACAGAACAAATAGCATATCTGGCCCTGGTGTAAAAATTAGCGGTGTAACCGTTAAAGCAAAGAGTACTAATACAGACATTTTCCTTTTCCTATCGCTGTACTGATGGAAAAAATAGTATCTTCGAATTGCGCTAAAATATGATTTCAAATATTCTAATAAATTACTTATTTTTAGAATTATATTCTATTTTATGAAAATTTCTTCCAAGTCTATTCTAGTAAAGCTGGATCGTATTGATAAAAATATCATTCACTCGCTTCAAAGTAATGGTCGCATGCAAAACAATGAATTGGCCAAAGCCATTGGGCTTTCACCTTCATCTTGCTTAAGACGTGTAAAGTTATTAGAAGAAGCTGGCGTAATTCAAAGCTATACCACAGTGGTAGACCCACAGCGGATTGGTTTTCAATTGTTATTATTTTCTCGAATTTGGTTGGTTGGCCAAGATGCCGAAACAATCGATTTATTTATCGAAGCAATGAAAGAGCTACCCCAAGTCATGGAGTGCTATATTATTTTAGGTGAGTGCGATGCCATGCTAAAAGTCGTGGTGCCAGACTTAGAAAGTTACCGTAAGTTTCAATCAACGCATTTGACCAAAAAAAATGGCATTACCAGCGTAAAAACGGATGTTCCAAGTCAAATCGTGAAACAGAGCTACCAATTACCTTTAGAAGATTTATAAGTCTTAAAAGATTTATCCGTCTGCCCATGTCTTATTTACGTGAGTCATCATTCAACATAAAAGAGATCAACAATCAGGATGAATTGATGATCTCTCTTTCGCTTGTCTCATTACTCTTTATCTGCAGACTGATTGTCTAAAAAGTCTCGATGAATATGGCTTAAATTAATAAGCTCGTGGTCTTTTAAATTAAAAATCTGCCAAACAGCAATTGCATCTTCTTTTAGGTCTACAGCAACAGTCGGTTTGGTATAAATTTGCCATTGTAGATCTGAAATCCAAACATAATATTGTTGGCTTGCCTCATGATAAGCCAAAACTTTACCTTCAGCATTAATGCCTTGTACCTTCGCACCTTCGGGCAATGCCGCTTCTATTTTAGGCAAGCTAATTTCAACAAAATGTTTAATTTGTCGTAAACCATAGCCGATAAAGATATCTTTCTGCGCTGGGCTAAGCTGGTTATATTTTTCTTGAAGATTGGAAATCATTGTTTCTGCCTAGTTTTTAAATCAAATTCTTTATATTGCATGGGTGCTTAAGAAATGCATTTTCTATATGATTTTCATTGAGTTCGCCATACGATTGCGACGATGTTTTATCCATCTCTATTCATCTAGCAGTTATACGCTATTTTTATACTTGAAAAAGTGACTATTTATTATTCTACATTAGTACAAAAGATCAATTTAAGTCATTTTAAAGTAGAAAACAAACATAACAAATTGAATTTAAATACATAAATAATTATATACAGCGCTTAAAAATTTAATATAGAAACGAAAAATTCAAAAATTGCTGTGAATCTTCTATTTTTATGTCACTTTTAAAGCATTAAATTCTCGATAAATGCTGATACTTTTTATTCTAAAATTTTAAATCAAACACTAAAAACAAGAATAATCAAAACCATACATGGCACAAGCATTGCATTAGAAAGTCTACAAACATACATTTCTGGGGTAGGCTTCATGTTGGGTTTTAAAAAAACAATTTTACTAATCTCTCTTTCAGGTTTTCTAACCGCATGTAATGACTCAAAAGATAGCAATTCAGCTTCTGAAACAATCCAGCCAGTACCCTTTAATCCTGTTGAAGCCAGTATTGCTGATGTGCATCAATCGATTCAAACCAAAGGTGCAACGTGCGTTCAAATCGTGCAAAGCTATTTGGATCGTATTCAGGCCTATGACAAACAAGGACCAACATTAAACAGCATCATTTCTGTTAATCCTACAGCACTGAAAGATGCCAAAGACTTAGATGATTACTATGCCAGTACAGGTAAACTGAAAGGTGCTTTACACTGTGTGACAGTATTGCCTAAAGACAACATTGATGCCATCAACATGGCCAATACAGCTGGTTCTAAAGCACTGATTGATAATTTCCCACAAGACGATGCATACATTATTAAAAATATTAAAGATCATGGTGGCATTATTTTAGGTAAAGCCAATTTAGATGAGTTTGCCTTTGGGTTTGGTGGTAGCTCTAGCCATAAAAATGGTGGACAGACCAAAAATGCTTACGATCTGAGCAAAGGCCCAGGGGGTTCATCCGCAGGTACAGGTGCTGCCATTAATGCAAGCTTAGCCCTGATTGGTATTGGAACAGATACAGGTGGCTCAATTCGTATTCCATCATCATTACAAGGCCTTGTTGGTTTGCGTCCTTCACTACGTCTAGTTAGTCAAGATGGCATCATTCCTCTTGCACCAACACAAGATACGGCTGGCCCGATGTGTCGTAAAGCCGTCGACTGTGCCATTTTAATGGATAGCATGACGGGTTTTGATCATTCAGCATCTTCAAATCAACGCAATGATTTTGACCGTTTAGCACCATTATTAAGCACTGAAAGCGAATATAAAACCTTGTTTTCAGTACCAACAAGCTACGTGCCTACAGCAGATAATAACTTACAAGGAAAACGTATTGGCTTAGTCCGTGCACTATATGCTCAGCCGAATAATGCGGGCGTATTCACTGAGGACGGCCAATTAATTAATCAAGCAATGGATCAAGCAGTTGCCAAATTAACCGCAGCGGGTGCCATTGTTGAGGAAGTAACAATAGATGATTTATCTACGATTCTTAGCACTTATTCAAGTTTGTCTTCTTATGAGTTTAAAATTTCACTTACTGACTATTTAAAAACCACACGAAGTATTTTTCAGTCTTATACCGATTTGCAAAACAGTGGCTTAATGATTTCAAGTTTTAATAACTATGACCGTGACAGTACGGCGCAATCATTTATTGAGGGTTATCACCTGAACACCGTCGTACGTGCACCACATGTCCGTGGTAGTTTAAATAAAGCCTTAGATCATACCGATGCAACGGGACAACTTACAGGGACCAGCTATGATGCGCTTGCTTATCCAACCATGCATGCTTTGGCGCCAAATTTAGGCCGTAGCCCATCGGCGGGGACCAATAATCGCCTGAGCCCATTTAGTGGCTTCCCTGCACTTTCAATGCCTGCAGCACAAGTGGTTGCGAGTACCAGCCAATATCCAATGAACGTCAATATTGAATTTATTGCACGTGAATTTGATGAGCCTACACTATTTAAAATAGCAACAGCATTTGAACAAATTAACCCAGTACGCCAAACACCCGTACATACGCCTGCTTTATAAATATTGGGCGGACTCATCTGCCTTATAACAAGCACAAAATAAAAAGAAGGCCATGCCTTCTTTTTATTTTGTCTTACTTTTTCAATTGTGCTCTGGGGTGCGCCTGATCATAAACTTGTGCCAAATGATCAAAATCCACATGGGTATAAATTTGAGTTGTGGTTAAATTACTATGCCCCAACATTTCTTGTACGGCGCGTAAATCTCGACTATTCGACAGCATATGACTGGCAAAACAATGTCTTAACAAATGCGGATGGAGATCAATATTCACCCCTGCACGTTGCGCTTGTAGCTTCACGCGATTTTCAATTTGACGCGCACCAAGTGGGTTTCCCTTTTGGGTAATAAAAACATTTGCTTCTGGGACAAAGTCCCCATGCCACAGCGGATAAATTTGTAGCCACTGCATAACGGCATCTTTGGCTTTCACTCCAAAAGGAACTACACGCGTTTTATTGCCCTTACCTGTAATGCGCAGTAACTGTCGATTAAAATCAACATCCTTAATTCTTAAAGACTGTACTTCTGCTAAGCGTAATCCACTGGAATATAAAAGCTCTAAAATCGCTTTATCTCTGAGCCACATCTGCTGTTGTGCTTCTGAAGCTGGTGCAGGCTGATCTAAAATTTGATTGACCGTTTCTATATCGACTAAACCGGGCAATGGACGAGACTGTCGTTTGAGCTGAAAATCATCTGCTGGGTTAAAGGCCATATATTGCCCCTGCTCAGCCCACTTCATAAACTGGCGTACAGCCGATAATATGCGTTGTAAACTACTCGAACTCAGTTGTTGATGTTCAACTTTAGAACCTAAAAACTCACGTAAATCTGCACTTTCAATATCATTTAAGTTGAGGTTTCGCGTCGCACAAAATGCCAAAAAATCACTGACATCGCGTTCATAAGCGTGCAAAGTATGTTCCGATTGATTTTGGATTTTTCGTTCCTTTAACCACATAGATAGCAATACTTGTGGCTCAAATCCTTCTAACATTCTTCAGCACTCCCACTGAGCTAAATAATGAGCAATAAACGTCGCGGTTTGATCTGGATATTTTTCTGCAAACAGATGATCACCACCTTCTACAATGTGAAGTTCCGCTTTGGCAAAGGCGGACTGTAAATAAGTGCCCACCGCGATAGGGCTCACGGGGTCCTGATCTCCCCACAGCAATAAGACAGGCTGTAAAATGGTCTGTAATTGCGGGCTGTAATCAATACTTGCTGTACAGAACCAATCTGGATAGTTTAAATATTGTTGTTGATAAGCACTACGCCAATCTTGCGCCTGAAAAGGCGCTAAGTTCACTCCACCAGAGGTTGCCAGTAAAACTAAGCCTTTCACCAAGTGCGGTTTTTGCAATGCTGCTTGCACTGCAAAAATACCCCCCATTGACTGCGCAATAACAATGCATTCCTGCTCAATTTGTTCTAATACGTATTGAGTCAAACTTGCAAAATCATAGACATCTGCATGCGAAGGTTGCATGCCGAATGAAGGGTATGCAATCACTTTTTGAGATGTAAAATTACCAAATGTGCGCTTAGCCAGCCGTTGCTGGACAGGTTGCCAAAAAGCTGTGCTACCCGATGCGCCTGGTAAAAAGATCAGTTGCATAGTTTTTAATTGATGAAAAATATCTGATTAGAAACAGCATAGCTGATTTTTACCCATAAAAAAGCACCTTCATTTGAAAGTGCTTTTTTCGTTTTCCATATTTAGCCTGGTTTTGGCTTAAGCTTGGAAATATCGCAAATCTAAACGGCCTTCGTAAACGGTCGCAGTCGGACCTGTCATCCAAACTACATCGCCTTCTTTCCATTCAATTTGTAGCTTACCGCCAGCCAATTCAATTTCGACTTTGCTTGAAAGTAAACCACGGCGCATACCCGATACAGCAGCTGCACATGCACCTGTACCACAAGCTAAAGTTTCACCTACACCACGTTCAAACACACGCAAACGCGCATGCTTTTCATCAATGATTTGCATAAAACCAGCATTTACACGTTGTGGGAAACGCTCATGAGATTCAACTTGTGGACCAATACGTGGCACATCAGCTGTAATCACATCAGGAACTATGGTCACCGCATGCGGATTACCCATATTCACCACATCAATTGTCAACTTTTCATCGTTGGCTAATGCAATGTCATACAAGTTTTCAGGCTCGTCTGCCAAAAATGGAATTTCTTGTGGCAAGAATTTTGGATAGCCCATGTTCACACGAACCCAACCATTTTCGCCTAATTCAGGTTCAACAATACCCGCCTTAGTTTGCACTTTAATTTTGGTTTTTGTGGTCAATTGGCGCTCGTGTACAAAACGTGCAAAACAACGTACCCCATTACCGCATTGCTCTACTTCAGAACCATCTGCGTTAAAGATACGGTATTTAAAATCTGCATTTGGTACATCTGGTGGTTCTACAATCAACAATTGATCAAAACCAATACCAAAGTGACGATCCGCTAAACGCTGAATCGTTAGTGCATCTAGATAAACACGTTGGCTAATTAAATCTAAAACCAGAAAGTCATTGCCCAAGCCATGCATTTTGGTAAATTCTACTAACATCTCGAATCACTCCTTAAGGCAAAAGACGTTCACGTTCCCATAACGATTCTATTGTTTCGCGTTCACGAACTAAGTGTGATTGCGCACCATCGACCATCACTTCAGCTGCACGACCACGGCTATTGTAGTTCGAACTCATCACAAAACCGTATGCGCCTGCGCCCAATACTGCGAGCACATCATTTTCTTGAATGGCTAATTCGCGCTCTTTACCTAAGAAATCGCCAGTTTCACAAATTGCACCCACCACATCCCAAGTTTTTGTTTCAGCTTGAGGATTTGGTGTAACTGCTTGAATGTCCATCCATGCTTCATAAAGCGCAGGACGGATTAAGTCATTCATTGCAGCGTCAATAATGGCAAAATTGCGGTGATTGGTTGGTTTAAGCAAATCAACTTTGGTTAATAATGTACCTGCATTGGCAGAAATACTACGACCCGGTTCCATATAGACTTTCATACCAAGCTTTTCTAAAGCAGGTTTCATGGCATTGGCATATTCTTCTACAGAAGGTGGCGTTTCATCTTTATACGTCACGCCCAAGCCACCGCCAATATCGATATGCTGAAGATGAATACCTAAAGTTTTTAAATGATCAATCATGATCATGATGCGGTCTAAAGCATCAACAAATGGCTGCGTTTCAGTTAACTGCGAGCCAATATGACAATCAATACCCACAACATCTAAATTCGGTAATGAAGCAGCATATTGATAAGTTTCATATACGCTGTCTGATGGAATGCCAAATTTATTTTCTTTTAAGCCCGTCGAGATATATGGATGTGTTTTAGCATCAACATCTGGATTCACGCGTAATGAAATCGGCGCTTTTTTGCCAAGTTTCGCTGCGACATTTTGAATACGATCCAACTCTGCATAAGATTCAACATTAAAACATGCAATGCCAACTTCAAGTGCTTTTTGAATATCTGCTTCAGTTTTACCTAAACCAGAAAATACAATTTTAGATGCATCGCCACCCGCTTTGAGTACACGAGCCAATTCGCCACCGGTCACAATATCAAAACCTGCACCAAGCTTGGCCAATACATTCAAAACCGCAATGTTGGAGTTAGACTTCACCGCAAAACAAATTTGATGGTCGATAAAGCTAAATGCACGATCCATATCTAAATAATGCTTTTCAAAAGCCGCTTTAGAATAGACATATAGTGGTGTGCCGTATTGCACTGCGAGCGCTTGTAATGAACATTGCTCAGCATGCAAAACCCCATTGATGCGGGTGAAACTCATGAAAGTATCCTTGCTTAAATCAAATCAGATGTAGTTTTTGAAGCTCTGGCTTCGGTCTCTGCAGACTACTGAGCTGGTGCCTGTTGCTCATGCACGTCCTCAGCTTTTTTTTCTGTATTCTGATCTGAATACAGTAAATATTTTGCACGTTTGTCAGCGTTCGCATCGCCTGGCAAATGTAATGCGCCCGACTGGCCACAAGCAGTCAAAAGTAAACTGCCCAAGAAAAGCATCACCACCTTGCAACTCATAACACGGTTCATACGCGTACCTAAAAATATTTTTTCCGAGTATAACGTGATCAACACACGGATAAAAGAAAAGCCCACGATTTCTCAATAAGCTGATCCTGACTCTGATTCAAAATTAGGCAACTTTGATTTGCTTTGGCACAAGTTCTTCTTTAATTTTACTGTGCATTGTAAGCAATAGCACTGCAATTAAAATAGAGCTTAACGCGTAGCGTCTTTAAATCTTAAAAATAATCATCAGACTCGCATCACAATTCGATCTTTTATTCTTCAGTCTTTTTCAGGTTCGATACGTATGACTTTGTCAATTATAGTCATAAAAAAACTGCCCAATGTGGACAGTTTTTTTAACACAGATACTTATTTTTGCTTTTTCTTATAAAAACCAAAATAACCAATGACCAAAATGACAAACCAGATTGGGCTCACCATCAAGGCTTTCATGGTGTCTGCTTCCATTGACAATACATAAATCATGCCGATAAAGAAGGCGATAACCAACCAACACGTATACAAACCACCAGGCAATTTAAATGTTGATTTGGCATGAAGCTCTGGACGTGTTTTGTAGTACACAATATAGCTCCAGATAATCATCAGCCACACACAAATAAACAAGACTGTTGAAAGTGTAGTTGCCAATGTAAAGGCTTCAACCGTATTCGGAACAAAGTACTGAAGTGCAGCACCCAATAACAAACAAACTGCAGAGAAATACAATGCATTTGCAGGTACAGCGCGTTTATTCAATTTACCAAAAGCTTTTGGCCCTTGCTCTTCACGAGACAAACCAAACAACATACGCGAAGTTGAAAATACGCCACTGTTCATCGATGACATCACCGATGACAAGACCACCAAGTTCATAATAATGGCAGCTGCAGCAATACCCGCTTGGCTAAATAAATTTACGAAAGGCGAAATGCTTGGATCAATCTTGTTCCAAGGTGTTACAGACATCACGATCACCAAAGCCAATACATAGAAAATAATAATACGGATTGGAATCGAGTTAACCGCTTTAGGTAAATTATGCTCAGGATCTTTGGTTTCAGCAGCAGTCGTACCCACCAATTCAACCCCCACAAATGCAAAAATAGCAATTTGGAAGCCTGCTAAGAACCCTGTGACCCCTGTTGGGAATAATCCACCATGTGACCATAAGTGCGTAAATGAAGCAATTTCACCAGCTGTTGAAGTAAATCCGGTAAAAATCATCCACAAACCGACGCCAATCAGCACCACAATGGCTAAAATTTTGATGAGTGCAAACCAAAACTCTAACTCACCAAATAGCTTAACGGTGACTAAGTTTAGTCCCATAATAAACACAATGGCGGCAATACTAATGAGCACCCCTTCTTCAGGCGAAAATGGGTTACCTCCATTAAAAAACTGCAAATAGTAAATAATTGCAGAAAGATCGGCGATACCTATCGTAATCCAACACAGCCAGTAGGTCCAACCGACAAAATAACCCGCCCACGGGCCAATCAAATCCGTTGCAAAGTCAATAAATGACTTGTACTGCAAGTTAGATAACAAAAGTTCACCTAATGCTCGCATGACCAAAAAGACCATGAAACCAATGATCATATAGATCACCAGTATAGATGGACCTGCCAAACTAATTGTTTTACCAGAGCCCATGAATAAGCCCGTACCAATCGCGCCACCAATTGCAATTAATTGGAGATGTCGGTTAGACAGACTACGTTGCAGATCGCCATTTTCAGCTGGCGAACTATTATTTTGGTGATTCATTCTTGATTCAATTTTGCTGTCCAATCGGCACAAATTAACTTAATTGATTAAAAAAATACAAAATTATTTTCGCTTGATCTGTATTTTCGGATTAATTGCTGTATTTAATTTATTTTTCTTATATACAAAGTATAAATATTACACTAAATATAAGTAGTGACATCAACGCATACATCAATATAAAAACTTGAAAACATGAGTAATAAAAAAACCTCCTTGCCTCAAAAAGGAATTAAACACTGGAAGTTTCGACTAACTGGCATAGCACTTGCTTAATGCAAGCTTAAATAACCTAGATGGGATGGATAAGAAAAATATGCAAAACTTACAAAATTTTATGGAGACCCTAAGCGGATTAGTCTGGGGTCCTTACATGCTCGTATTGATTGTCGGTACAGGTGTGTTCCTCACATTCCGCTTATTATTTTGGCAATTCCGTATGTTGCCATTGGCTTTCAAACAAGTCTTTGGTAAACATCCCAAAAAACATGAAGGTGATATTAGTCAATTTGCCTCGCTCATGACGGCCCTTTCAGCCACGATTGGTACGGGTAATATTGCAGGTGTTGCTACAGCCTGCGTACTTGGTGGCCCTGGTGCTGTATTTTGGATGTGGATGACCGCGCTATTTGGTATGGCCACTAAATACGGCGAAGGCGTATTGGCAGTTAAATTTCGTATAAAAAATGAAAAAGGTGAAATGTCTGGTGGCCCGATGTATTACATCGAGCGTGGACTAGGCGCTAAATGGAAATGGCTGGCAGTACTTTTTGCGCTGTTTGGTACCTTGGCATCCTTTGGTATTGGCAGTTCCGTGCAATCTAACACTGTGGCATTAGCGGTTGAAAAGAGCTTAGGCATTAGTACACTTACCACAGCGATTATCATTACTGCTTTCTCTGCCTTGGTCATTTTAGGTGGTATTAAATCAATTTCAAAAGCGTCTTCGGTGATTGTTCCTGTCATGGCGATAGGCTATGTGTTAGGCGGTCTCATCATTATTGTGAACAACCTAGAGCTGGTTGTCCCTGCACTAAAATTGATCTTTACTTATGCATTTACAGGTGAAGCGGCCGCAGGTGGCGCAATCGGTGCTGCAATTCGCTATGGTGTTGCACGCGGTGTATTCTCAAATGAAGCAGGTATGGGTTCTGCGCCCATTGCGGCAGCAGCAGCACAAACTGATCATCCTGCACGCCAAGGTCTTGTATCTATGACAGGTACATTCCTCGATACAATTGTTGTGTGCTCAATCACTGGTATTGTTTTAGTCATGGGCTTTATTATGGCTGGCAATTCGTTTGGCGATCAAACCGGTGCTGTCCTCACGATTAGTGTATTTGACAAACTCCTACCAGGTTTTGGTGGCTGGGTGGTGACCTTTGGTATTATTTTCTTCGCCTATTCAACGATTTTAGGTTGGAGCTACTATGGCGAAAAATGCTGTACTTATTTATTGGGTGATAAATCCATCTTAATTTATCGTCTTATTTATATCGCATCTGTCTTTGTAGGCTGTGTCGTGACCCTTGATTTGGTTTGGTTATTTGCAGATACCTTTAATGGACTTATGGCTGCACCAAACTGTCTCGCACTGTTACTCCTTTCGGGCATTATTGTGAAAGAATCCAAAGACTTTATTGAACGTCGTAAAAACGGTGAACTGTACTAAAACAAAGTCTACCACTCAAAAAGCCACACATTTGTGTGGCTTTTTTAATGTGTCTATGAGCATCCAAATAAATACTCAATGGTAAACCTTAACTTAAACGACCACGTGCCGTAGAATCTTGGTCTTCATCTTCAAACTGATTTTCTAAGTCAGCTGACTCTTGACGATCAGCTTCAATTTCTAAAGCCACTTCCAGCGATAATACAAAAAAGAAGACATCTTCAATTTTCATATTACCCTCTTCATCTTCAAGATGCTGTTGCACCAATTGATATTGTGGATCTTGCTCATCAAATGGAAGCTCTAAATAAACATCTCCTAAATAGCCATCAATGAGACTTTCATCCTCAATGCCCATACATGGTGTATATGCAATTCCATGTTCATCTAACCATGCCAAAACAACATTACGCGCATTGTCTTCTAAATCTTTATCTTCAATGTAATTTTCAAAATGTAAAAAAAGCACATCACGTTTTTTTTCACGCGCAATCGCATCGATATGTTGTATTAGCATTGGCATTGCAGTGATCCATTTTGAGTAATTTAAGCATCTATTATAGAGCCTGAAATGCAATTCATGCTAATGAGCAAGCACTTATGCGACACAGATTGACTGGAAACAGCCAATTTTCATTCGAATCCATAGCGTTCCAACTTATTCATGGTTATGCTCTTGCACAATGACAACAGCTTTCGACTTGGGTTATGGCAAAAGCAAAAAGTGTTTATCGTTGCGAACAATGTGGTGCAGACCATCCTAAATGGTCAGGCCAATGTAGCGATTGTGGGGAATGGAATTGTTTAAATGAAGTCAGCATTGCACCTGCTGTCAGCCATCGCGCACAGCCGAAAATGGGCGGTGGTTATGCAGGCCAAGCTGCCAGTATTACCACACTCAATAAGATTTCAGTGTCCAATGAAACACGTCTGGCAACTGGCATAGGCGAATTTGACCGTGTATTGGGTGGCGGTTTAGTCACAGGTTCAGTGGTACTGATTGGTGGTGACCCTGGTATTGGTAAATCTACCATTTTATTACAAACCGCCACGCACATGGCATCTGCCAATAGCCCAGCACTCTATGTCACAGGTGAGGAATCACTTTCTCAAGTTGCGCTACGTGCTAATCGACTCGATTTGCCCACGGATCAATTAAAGGTTATGGCCGAAACCTGTGTTGAGCGTATTTGCGAAGTACTGGCACATGAACGTCCTGCTGTAGCCATTTTAGACTCAATTCAAACGCTGTATACCGAAACCTTACAATCTGCACCTGGCGGTGTTTCACAAATTCGTGAGTCGGCAGCTTTACTCACACGCTTTGCCAAAAATAGTGGCACGGCGTTGTTTATTGTGGGTCACGTGACCAAAGAAGGCTCATTAGCAGGCCCTCGCGTATTAGAACACATGGTCGATTGTGTATTGTATTTTGAAGGACAAGCAGACTCTCGCTTTCGTATGATTCGTGCGGTTAAAAACCGTTTTGGAGCGGTCAATGAACTGGGCGTGTTTGGCATGACCGATAAAGGCCTACGCGAAGTATCTAACCCTTCTGCTATTTTTTTAAGTCGTTATGACGAAGCCATTCCAGGCTCGATTGTGATGATTAGCCGTGAAGGTACACGCCCACTATTAGTGGAGGTTCAGGCCTTAGTGGATGATGCGCATGGGCAACCACGTCGCGTGGCTTTGGGCTTAGAACAAAACCGCTTAAATATGCTCCTTGCTGTTATGCACCGACATGGTGGCGTACAAACCTCAGGCCAAGATGTCTATGTAAACATCGTGGGTGGCTTAAAAATTACCGAAACAGGTTCTGATTTAGCAGTCCTACTTGCCTGTGCATCCAGTATTCGCGGTAAGGCCTTACCACAACAGCTAGCTGTTTTTGGTGAAGTCGGGTTATCTGGTGAAATTCGCCCTGTGCCCAATGGTCAAGAGCGCTTAAAAGAAGCGATTAAACATGGATTTAAATACATTATTGTGCCTCGGGGCAATGCGCCACAAAAATCGATTGCAGGCGTACAAATCATTTCTGTCGCCCGTTTACACGAAGCTTTAACAGAGGCGATGAACTTAAGTGAAGAGCTCAGCTAATCCAAGTGATGTTTGCTTGTATATTTTTTAATTAAAAATACGATTTAGATATTGAAATTCAGCGCAAATGACTGCATAAATAAGAAGAATCTATTTCTTTTTATTTTTTATAGGAAAACTCAATGGAAGTTCGACAGCGTGGTTTGATTGCGGGTTTATTAACGGCTGCTTTATTAGTAGCGCCTTTAACAGCTGAAGCGAAACGTGCTGGTGGTGGTAAAAGCCATGGTATGTCTCGTCAAGCAGCACCAACTCAGTCTTACCAACAGCCTCGTCAAGCTACTCCAGCTCAACAGCCAGTTGCTCCTGCAACTGCGCCTGCTAAATCTGGTTCAGGCGTTGGCGGTATGGTTGCTGCTGGTGTAGCTGGTGCTGCAATTGGTGCGGTAGCAGCCAATGCATTAGCAGATGACAAGAACACTCATGCAACTTCGGAAGCTCAGCAGCAAGCTGCTGCACCAGCTGAAGAAGAAAAAGGTGGTCTTCCAAGCTGGATTTGGATCTTACTAGCTGCTGCTGTTGCCTTCTTCATTTTCCGTAAGATGGGCGCAAAAAAAAAACTAGCTACTAACAACCCATACGCACCTAACAATGGTGGTGCTGGTAATACAGCACCATTTGGTCAAGCACCTAATGCGCCTCGTGGCGGTGATAACACCAATATTTTTGGTCAATCAGTGGGCGGTTCAACACCATCTGCACCTGTAAATAACGCACCTTTTGCAGGTGGCGCATACACGAATTCTGGTAGTCAGTTGCCTGATGGTACTGAGCCTGCAGCATTCTTACGTATTGCACGCCAACGCTTTAACCATATTCAGTCTATGAATACGGCGAGCAATATTTCAGAAATTCAGCGTTATTTAACTCCTGATCTTTACCAGTCAATGTATCAAGATATTATGGCTAACCAAGATCAAGACGTTGCTGAGTTTTCTAACTTAAATGCAATGGTGACTGATTCTGCAACTGAAAATGGCCAATACGTTGTAAGCGTTCGCTTTACAGGTACTGTGAGCGAAGACTTAAACAGCCTTCCACAACCATTTGCAGAAATTTGGCATTTTGTTAAACCTGCTGGTTCTACACAAGATTGGTTGGTTGCTGGCATTCAACAAGAAAGCTAAGCATCACTTCTAAAAAAGCGATCTTCGGATCGCTTTTTTTTATGGCTAAAATTCGCTTTTCTGAGCCAATCACTTTAATCTAGGCAGGTTTATTTTTGAGGTTGCCTTATGTCGCAGCGTATTACTCCCCCTATTGCTTTAATTAATCGTGCATCTGCTGGTAATGCTGAAGCTCAATTTGAGCTAGCCGAAGCCTATATGCACAGCGAACATGAAGACGATATTGATCTGGCTGAAGAATGGGCACTCAGAGCAGCACAATTGGGCTTAACTGAAGCAATGTATTGGCTGGGTGAAGGCTATACAGTTTATGCTAAAGAATTACGCGAAGAAGACCCAGAAGAGTCTAAAAAATACTTTGAATATGGTTTTAATTGGTTAACTCAGGCCAGCAAAGATAAACATGCTGCCGCTATTTTTGAGTTAGCAGGCTATTACCGCCGTGGTGATGCCACTGAAAAAGACGTGAGCAAGTCTATTGAACTGGTTGAACAAGCAGCCAAATTAGGCGATGTACAAGCCATGCGCGATTTATCTTTTATCTATGCAAATGGCTTAGGTATTGATGCCAATGAAGAACAAGCTGATTTTTGGGATCAACAAGCACAGCTTGCTGAAAGCAAAAATACTGAGCAATAAGCAATACAGCCCATCATAATGGGCTGTAATTTTTTGCACTCTTACATTAAGCATCAACAACAATGGCTTGTCTAAAAATACCTTCCACTGCACGTTGTTGTTCAAATAACGCTGCTGGCATTGCTTCAAAACTGTCAAAAAAACTAATCTCATTGGCATCAACTGCATACACCAACGAGTGATTGCCCTCACCTTCTAAAGTGTCGTAATACACAATCACATATTGCTTTTGCTCAAAAGCTTGCTGGATTTCTGCATAGCTAAGTGCAGGTAAAATTGGCAATTGAATTTGTTGTGCTGTGTTCAATTCCTTTAGATCTTCTTCACTTGGCTCTAAGTCTTCATCAGTATGAAATTGAATCTGATAGCCAAACTTTTTTAAGCCAATGGCAAGACCCAATGAACTTGTTCCATACTCTGCATCATAGCCGCACACATTGACCAGCTGATCTATTTCAGCATCTAGGCCTAAGTGCTGCAGCAGCATCCATACGGCATAGATACCGCCATTGGCTTCTAAATTGGCAAGTGCTTCTGGGATTTCCAAAGACATGAAAGGAACTCAAAATTTATCTAAAATTAATATTAATATTAATATTAATACAAATACTTTAATTTTAGGGATTATTCCAACAACCTGAACTTTGACTATCAAAAAATTCTACTTCTATTTTAGGAGCTATTACTTTAATTAATGTATTAATCCGATGACATTCTTTCTGCTCTTTAGAATAAGTCGAGATAGCAACTTTACCTACAGTACCTTGTTTAAAAATTTGCTGGATTAAATGGGACTCTTGTTCACCTAAGCCCCATCCATAAATAACTAAATTTTTATTTTCAGCCACTAAGCTTGGTAAAACTTCATAAAATATTGTGCTCAAATATGGACTACTTTTTATTGACTCTAATTTTTTAATCCCTGTGCCTTCAGCTATAAATAATGGAATTTTGTCTTCACACCACTGCGATGTAATAACATCCAATAAACTTTTAGACTCATCTCTTTGTAGTTTATTCTCAGCATTTTTAGCATCTCTAAAGATACATAAATTACCATGTTGGTAAAAGGTCAACGTGACGTCTTTTTGATGCCGTCCGTATGGTTGTTTAAACTTTTCCCAATCATGATCAAACTGGCCGTATCCAATAAAGCAATCTTTAAAAATATGACCATCATTGTTGATGCTACTCCCATTACCATACATACGTATCCAATACAGAATCAAATCATAATTAAGTGAAACAATCGTAGAAAACTGCTTTGTAAATTTATAAAGATCAGATAAATGATCAAATATTTGTGCATGTTCGCAATGAACTTCTTTAACAACTTCGATTAGAGCATTTTTAATATTCTCATAAGCTGAATCAATTTTTGTATCGTGTATACCTAAATGATTATTTACCAACTTTGCATGCCAAACTAATCTCAAAACTAACTCGAAATCATCTGTATCAAACTCCTTAAAAAGTTTGGATATATCTGCATTAAAAAGTTCTAATTTTTCAGCTTCTTCTTTTAAAGAATCAAAACGAAATTTTTGATGCAGAGCAACACTAGCCCCATTGCCAATTATTAAACTCCCATTTTTATAATCATCCTTAATTTCACCCCATTCTTTGATAGGGTAATTAAAGCTATCCATCATAGTACAATCTCGAAATTTACTTATATGACAGATATTAACCAATTGAAGATTGGAACTCACTCTATTTCCAAGTACAATACTTCGCTAGTCGAGGGATGCTGCGACTTTCTTATAGGCACTAAATATAAGATCGCTAGGCTCGACGATTCGGTTGAACATTCGTTTCAATCAACAACGGCATCCGCGAACATAATGATCAATTGTTTTTATTAAGGAGATCGTGATGAACGCGGTTAATGCTTCATTTACAGATTACAAAGTTGCCGACATTTCACTAGCTGACTACGGCCGTAAAGAAATCAAACTTGCTGAAGCAGAAATGCCAGCGCTAATGGGTCTTCGTAAACGCTATGCTGCAGCTAAACCGCTTGCTGGCGCGAAAATCCTTGGCTGTATCCACATGACAATTCAAACTGCAGTTTTAATTGAAACTCTAGTTGAATTAGGCGCAGAAGTTCGCTGGACTTCATGCAACATCTTCTCTACGCAAGACCACGCTGCTGCTGCAATCGCGGCTGCTGGTATTCCAGTTTTTGCTTGGAAAGGCGAAACTGAAGAAGAATACGTTTGGTGCTTAGAACAGCAAATCAACGTAAACGGCACACCTTGGGATGCCAACATGATTCTGGACGATGGCGGTGACTTAACTGCACTTGTTCACGAAAAATATCCTGAAGTGATTGCTAAAATCCACGGTATTACTGAAGAAACTACAACAGGTGTTCAACGTCTTTACGAAATGCACCGCGACGGTACTTTAAAAGTTCCTGCAATCAACGTAAACGACTCTGTAACTAAGTCTAAAAACGACAACAAATACGGCTGCCGTCACTCTCTAAATGATGCAATCAAACGCGGTACAGATATGCTTTTATCTGGCCGTCGTGCGCTTGTAATCGGTTATGGCGACGTAGGTAAAGGTTCTGCTCAATCACTTCGTCAAGAAGGCATGATTGTACGTGTAACTGAAGTTGACCCAATCTGCGCAATGCAAGCATGCATGGACGGTTACGAAGTTGTTGCTCCGTACAAAAACGGCGTTCAAACTGGCAAAAAAGAAGATATCAACCTTGATCTTCTTCAAAACACTGACTTGATCGTAACGACTACTGGTAACTACCACGTATGTGACGCAGCAATGCTTGATTCATTAAAAGCTGGTGCTGTTGTTTGTAACATCGGTCACTTCGATACTGAAATCGACACAAACTACCTACGCGGTTACAAGTGGGTTGAAGTTAAGCCACAAGTTCACCAAGTGTATCGTACAGAAAACGAAAACGATTACTTAATCCTTCTTTCTGAAGGCCGTTTGGTGAACCTTGGTAACGCAACTGGTCACCCATCACGTATTATGGATGGTTCTTTTGCTAACCAAGTATTGGGTCAAATGCACCTATTCGCTGAAAAATTTGCTGATCTTCCAGAAGATCAAAAACAAGCTGCAATCCGTGTAGAACTTATTCCTAAGAAATTAGACGAAGAAGTTGCTGCGGCAATGGTTGCTGGTTTCGGCGGCGTATTGACAACTTTGACTCAAGAACAAGCTGATTACCTAGGTGTTCAAGTTGAAGGCCCGTTCAAAGCTGAGGCTTATAAATATTAATTGCCCCTCACCCCATCCCTCTCCCAAAGGGAGAGGGTGACAGCTTCGTTAAATTGAATTCAGGACTAAAATCCTATCAATTTAATAAGCTGGGTGTTTAACCCTGCAAAATTCAGTAATGAATACTCCTCTCCCTTTGGGAGAGGTCAGGGAGAGGGTAAACAAACAGTATTTATAAAAAAGGATTTGAACATGTCAAAACAGATTCCTATTTCCTTTGAGTTTTTCCCAACCAAAACTGATGCTGGTGCGGAAAAACTTAAAGTTGTTCATCAAGAACTTCAGTTACTCAATCCTGAATTTTTCTCTGTAACCTATGGTGCAGGCGGTTCTACGCGTGAACGTACACTGTCTACCCTTGCCGATTTTAATGGCAAAGGTACACCTGTTGCTCCTCACCTTTCTTGTATTGGTGACAGCAAAGAACGTATTGCAGAACTTCTAGATTTGTACAAATCACAAGGCATTGACCGTATTGTTGCGCTTCGTGGTGACTTACCTTCAGGCCAAGTTGGCTTAGGCGAATTGCCTTATGCAACTGATCTTGTACGTTTCATTCGCGAACATTCAGGTGATCATTTCAAAATTGAAGTGGCAGCGTACCCAGAAATGCACCCGCAGGCAGACAGCTTTGATTTAGACATCAAACGTTTCTGCGAAAAAGCCAATGCTGGTGCAAATGCAGCATTGACACAGTTCTTCTTTAATCCAGATGCATACTTCTACTTCGTAGAACGCATTCAAAAAGAAGGCGTGAACATTCCTGTAGCACCAGGCATTATGCCTATTACCAATGCAAGCAACTTAATTCGCTTTGCTGATGGTACAGGTGCAGAAATCCCACGTTGGATTCGTAAGCAATTGGCAACTTATGGCGACGATACCGATTCTATCAAAGCCTTTGGTCATGAAGTGATTGTAAAACTTTGCGAACGCCTAATTGCAGGTGGTGCACCAAGCCTGCACTTCTACACCATGAACACCACTGATCCAACTCGCCAGCTTGTGCAAGACTTAGGTCTGGCTTAAGCATTTTAGACTTCTGAGCCTTACAAAATTTCCTATTTCTTTACTGAGATAGTTATAAGCCGTAATTCAGAAGTCTTTTTATTTCACCTTTTGAGAGTAAAGCCAAATGCCTCGTTTTTTTATTGAAGCAGACCTAAATGTTGATACCACTGTCGAACTGACTGAAACAGTATTTCATCACTGGGTTAAAGTGCTACGCGCGCAAACAGGTGAAACTGCCACATTCTTTAATGGCCAAGGTGGCGAATACGAAGTGACATTAACGGATGTTGCTAAAAAATCAGCATCTGTTGCTGTAACAGCTTTTAATCCTGCCAACCGTACCCCTGCTTTTACAGCCTTACTTGGCCAAGTCATGAGTAAAGGCGATCGCATGGATTATGCGATTCAAAAAGCGGTTGAACTCGGTGTTTCTGAAATTCAATTGCTCACTTCTGAACGCTGTGAAATGCGTTTGAAGTATGACCGCGACCAAAAAAAATTAGATCATTGGCAAGGTATTGCGATTGCAGCTTGTGAACAATGCGGTTTGAATGTGGTTCCAAAAATCCTTGCACCCATTAGTTTAGACAAATGGCTTGCTTCTAAATTACCAGACACTAAACTCGTACTTGCTCCAAACAAGGACCAGACAGACGTCTTAGCCAATGCAACGCCAAATATCGCATTGCTCATTGGCCCAGAGGGTGGTTTAAGTGAAGCAGAAATTGAAAGTGCTAACCAAGCTGGCTTTATCAATTGGTGCATAGGTGAACGCGTTTTACGTACAGAAACCGCCCCAGTTGTTGCACTTTCTATACTTAATTATCGAATAATCAATAATTTCATCTGATTTTTTATATTTATGTATACATATTGATTGATTTTTGTGCTTCTAGCAATTACCCTTATTTAGATAAAATGTATGGCCTTGAAAGGATTTCGAGCTGTTTACAGCTAGGCCAATAAAAATTGACTTAATTATTACATTGAAATAAGGCATTGATATTCATGATAGAAGATCAATATGAATATATTCGGGAGCATAATCATGCCGCCCAAATTGCAAATACAATTCGTTTAAGCCGTTATTTTCTAACCAGTATTCTCGTTGTTTGTCTCTATATTTTCTGTATTTACAAATTTTTTAGTTCAACGCCTGCACCTTATTTTTCTACATGGTTTTTTACAACAGAAATTATCGTTTGCCTGTTTTGGCTTGTAAGTACAGCGCATTTTAAACCTGGGCTTTATAATTTAAATCACGCCCATCGCTGGCTACAAATTCAGTGTTTTACCGTGGGTTGCTTGGTGGCTATAGGAATTTATATCCTTTACAACTACCTCCCAACCATCAATCCAGATTTTGAAGAAATTCATGCGCTAACACTTTCAGCATTATTATTGATCGTGACTCAAAGCTTTAGCCTGACCTACTTAACCCAAAAGTTAAATTATTTTTGTCTCACTTTTTTGCCTTCCATCATTCCATTTTTATTTTCACAATATTTTATTCAACACGACACCAACCCCCTTTTTAGTCTGGCTCTGAATTTTGCACTTATTGTTATTTTATTATGTGCAACAACGTCATATCGAATTAACCTGCGCCTGAGTACCACGTATGCACGCAATCAACTCTTAATGAAAGATGCTGCACAACAAGTCACGTGGACAGATGATTTATGCAAACAGCTTCAAGATGAAATAAACCACTCTAAAGATATTGAGCTACAACTACAGCTGAACAACCAACTGCTCGAGCAAAAAGTACGTGAACGTACCTATGATATTGAGCAAATGAACAAAGACCTAGAAAATCAACAAGAAAACTTAGTATTAGCACACGAAATTGCAGGCCTAAGACCTTGGGATTGGAACATTAAAGATCGCAAAATTCGGATCACCAACCACTTATATGAAAAACAAGTCCGTGATTCAAAACAGCACCTTGAACAATTACAACACCAAATTCATCCTGATGATGCAGAACAATTAAAACTAACCTTAAAACTGCATTTACGCGGTGAAAGTGAACGTTACGAAGCCAACTACCGTATTCAAAACTCAGAGGGCAAGTGGATTTGGGTACATGACATTGGTCGTGTGGTTGAACGTGATCCAAATACAAAAAAAGCCATCCGCATGGTAGGCATTCGTCGTGATATTCAAAAAGAAAAAATGTCACAAGAGCGAATTAAATTAGCCACCAGTGTATTACAACAAGCTGCTGAAGGCATTTTTATACTCGACGAAGAGCTCTGTTATATCGACGTCAATCCTTATTATGAAAAGTTAACAGGCTTTAGTAGCAACCAAATTTTAGGTAAACACCTATTTGACATCACAGCGAATTACAAGTCACAACAACGTAGTGCCCACTACAGTGTGATTAAACAACTCATGAATATGAATGAGTTTGATGGCGAATTAAATGAAAAATTCCTCTCTGGCAAAGAACTTACCTTGTGGATGCACATTAATGCCATCACTGATGAAGACCATAAAGTCACGCACTATATTGGTATTGTGTCTGACTTAACTGAACGTAAACTCCAAGAGCAACGTTTATCTTATTTAGAAAATTATGACACGCTGACAGATTTACCTAATCGTTTTTACTACAACTATCAATTACATAAACTTTTGGTAACACAGCGTGACTCACAATTTGCCATTATTCGCCTCAATATCGATCGCTTCCGCCCACTCAACGAATATTTAAACCATAACGGTGGTGATGAATTACTACGCCAAGTTGCTCAGCGTTTGCGTTTGACCAACCCAGAAGCACTATTCATGGCGCATTTAAATGGTGATGACTTTGCCATTGTGTATGAAGTGTCCCACTTATGCCCTTCGGTACACGATCAATGTGCACGTATTAACAAAGCATTTGGCTTGCCATTTAATATTGCCAAACAAGATCATTTAATTACCATCTCTATGGGCGTTGCTTTCTACCCAGAGCATGGACGCCAATTGGATTATTTAAACAATTGTGCCGAGCAAGCCCTCACCGAAGCTAAAACACTAGGTGGCAACACGATTCGTTATTATTCGAAAGAAAATACAGCCCTTTTAGAGCAAGGTATATTCCTCGAACGTGACTTACGCAAAGCCATTCAAAACAACGAATTAATGGTTTATTACCAGCCTAAAATCAACTTTAGAGATAAAAATGTATGTGGTTTTGAAGCACTAGTACGTTGGAATCATGCTGAAAAGGGAATTATTCCACCTAATCTTTTTATTCCACTTGCAGAGCAAACTAGCCTAATATCAGACATTGGTCGTATCGTAATACAACAAACTGCCAAACAAATCCGCCAATGGAAAGACATGGGCTTTAATAATATTTGCGTCTCAGTGAATATTGTTGCACAGCAACTCAGACGCGGACAATTGCTCGAAGTTTTAGACGATGCAATGAGCCTCAACCAAATTGAAGGCCAAGATTTAGAACTCGAAATTACCGAATCTTCACTGTTAGAAAATTCCGAGGATGTTAAAAATCAACTGAACGAAATTAAGCTACGTAATATTAATATTTCACTCGATGATTTTGGAACTGGTTATTCTTCACTCTCCTATCTTGCTGATTTTCCAATTGATATATTAAAAATTGACCGCAGTTTCGTATCTAAAATTGGGCAAAACAAACAAGCCGCCATTGTGAGTGCCATGATTGCAATGGGCAAAGCCATGGGAATGACCGTCGTTGCTGAAGGGATTGAAACCGAACAGCAACTTCAATACTTACAAGACCTCGATTGTGATATTGCACAAGGTTACCTATTTTCTAAGCCGCTACCAGAACAAGAAGCAACCGAATATTTAGAACAAAATACCTGTGCCTCACTTATAGCTACTTAATATAAGACAAAAAAATGTGACAGTTCAGGATTCAAAAAATGACACGCTGAGTCTGTCCCAACTGTCTAACAAGTGATATATTCAGTTGATTAATAGCTATTAAACTCCCGTTTTCTGGGCAACTTAAAACAATCGAGATACAGATGGACGATCAATCTTTAAAACAGCAGGCATTGTATTATCATGAGTTTCCAACGCCAGGTAAAATTAGCGTAACACCAAGCAAACAGCTTGTTAACCAACATGATTTAGCGCTTGCTTACTCTCCGGGTGTCGCTGCACCATGTTTAGAAATTGAAAAAGACCCATCTAAAGCTGCACTGTATACTGCACGTGGTAACTTGGTTGCCGTAGTAACGAATGGTACTGCCGTTCTTGGCTTAGGTAATATTGGTCCTTTGGCTTCTAAACCAGTGATGGAAGGTAAAGGCGTATTATTCAAAAAATTCGCAGGTGTTGACGTATTTGACATCGAAATTGCTGAAAATGATCCAGACAAAATTGTTGATATTGTTGCAGCATTAGAACCAACTTTTGGTGGTATTAACCTTGAAGACATCAAGGCACCAGAATGTTTCTATATTGAGCAAAAACTCCGTGAACGCATGAATATTCCTGTATTCCATGACGATCAACACGGTACATCAATTATTGTTGGTTCAGCGTTGTTAAATGCCCTACAACTGAATGGCAAAAAAATTGAAGAACTGAAAATTGTAGCATCTGGTGCAGGTGCTGCTGCTCTATCTTGTCTTAACTTGCTTTGTGCCTTAGGTGCAAAAAAAGAAAATATCATTGTGGCTGACTCACGTGGTTTATTAACTACGCAACGTCAAGGCCTTGATGATTCTAAAAAAGCATACGTACAAGATATTGAAGGTACACAACTTGCCGATGTTATGGCGGGTGCAGATATGTTCCTTGGCCTTTCTGCTGCTGGTATCTTGACTCAAGATATGGTTAAAGAGATGGCGGACAACCCGATCATCTTCGCTTTGGCTAACCCAGATCCAGAAATTTTACCTGAACATGCCCACGCTGCACGTCCAGATGTGATTATGGCTACAGGTCGCTCGGACTATCCAAACCAAGTAAACAACGCCCTTTGCTTCCCATATATTTTCCGTGGTGCATTGGATGTTGGCGCAACCACCATTAACGAAGAAATGAAAATTGCATGTGTACACGCGATTGCGCGTATGGCACATGTAGAAGCAGATGCTGCATCTTATGGTGAAAAATCTGCATCATTTGGTCGTGATTACCTTATTCCACGCCCATTAGATCAACGTTTGATTTTGGAAATTGCACCAGCAATTGCACAAGCTGCAATGGACTCAGGTGTTGCAACTCGCCCAATTCAAGACTTTGCTCACTACCGTCAACGTTTGTCTGAGTTTGTTTATAACTCAGCATTCATGATGAAACCTATTTTTGCGCAAGCAAAAACAGATCCGAAGCGCATTGCATACGCTGAAGGTGAAGACCTTCGTGTACTTCGTGCAGTTCAAATTGCAGTTGATGAAGGTATGGCTAAACCAATCTTGGTGGGTCGCCCTGCTGTGATTGAAGCAAATATTAAAAAGCTTGGTTTACGCCTTGAAAATGGTTTCAACATTGAAATCGTAGATCAAGAGAAAAACCCGCACTATGAACAATTTGCTGATGACTATTATGAGCTTATGGCACGTAAAGGCGTAACACCTGAATACGCGCAACGTGAGTCTCGTCGTCGTTCTACGCTCATTGCAGCAATGCTGGTTCGTCATGGTTTAGCAGACGGTATGCTTTGTGGTACCTATTCAAGCTATGACATTCACCTTGACTTCGTAAAAAATGTGATTGGTTTAAAAGAAGGTCGTAGCACATTCTTCACCCTCAATGCATTGATGCTTGAAGATCGTAATTTATTTATTGCCGACACCTACGTAAATACTAATCCAACGGCTGAACAGCTGGCTGAGATGACCATTTTAGCTGCTGAAGAAGTACGTCGTTTTGGTATCACACCACGTGTTGCTTTACTTTCGCACTCAAGCTTTGGTTCAGATCAAAATGATCCAAGTGCACAAAAAATGCGTAAAGTATTCGAAATTTTAACTGAAATTGCACCTGAACTAGAAGTTGAAGGCGAAATGCATGCCGATGCGGCATTAGACGAAAATATTCGTCATTTTGCATTCCCGAATTCACGCTTCAAAGGTTCTGCAAATTTATTGATTATGCCGAACTTAGATGCAGCCAACATCTCGTTTAACTTGTTGAAATCAACATCAGGTAACAATGTCACCATTGGCCCGATCTTGCTTGGTGCAGCGAAGCCTGTTCATATTTTGACACCAACAGCGACAACACGTCGTTTAGTGAATATGACAGCACTTACAGTTGCTGAAATTCAAGAAAACGAAAAAAATGCACTGTGATTTAGTTCACTGAATCCACAGTTCTGACTTGAGAAAACCTCTATTCTGTAGCATGATGACTGCAAGAATAGAGGTTTTTTCATGCAAGTTTATTTAGTGGGCGGTGCAGTTCGAGATCAATTGCTTGGACACCCCTATCACGAAAAAGATTATGTAGTGGTCGGCGCGACGCCGGAACACATGCTTGCCCAAGGCTATCAACCTGTGGGTAAAGATTTCCCCGTTTTCCTTCATCCAGAGACCAAAGATGAGTACGCCTTAGCGCGTACAGAACGTAAATCCGGACATGGCTATCATGGCTTCGAGTTTTATACCGATGTCAGCGTAACATTGGAGCAGGATTTAATTCGTCGTGACCTGACGATCAATGCAATTGCAAAAGATCAGGATGGAAATATCTACGACCCATACGGCGGTCAACGTGATTTACAATTGCGCCTATTGCGCCATGTATCCGATGCATTTGCGGAAGATCCGCTACGTGTATTACGTATTGCGCGTTTTGCAGCCCGTTATAAAGCACTCGGTTTTCGTGTAGCAGATGAAACACTTGAGTTAATGCGTCAATTGGTCACTTCTGGTGAGTTAAATGCGTTAACGTCTGAACGTGTATGGAAGGAAACATCTCGTGCACTAATGGAAAATCATGCCGATGAATACTTTGAAGTACTCAGAAGTTGCGGTGCATTAAAAGTCTTATTCCCTGAATTGGATGCACTCTACGGTATTCCTCAGCGCCCCGAGTACCACCCTGAAATTGACTGTGGCATTCATACCATGATGTCATTATATCAAGCTTGCCGTGCTGGCTATTCCCTTGATGTACGATTTGCAGTATTGGTTCATGACCTTGGTAAAGCACTCACACCTGCAGAAGAATGGCCACGCCATATTATGCATGAAGAACGTGGTGTTAAACCTGTATCTGATGTTTGTGATCGTTTAAAAGTTCCAACAAATACCAAGCAGTTAGCAATTGCTGTATGTAAGGAGCATTTAAAGTGCCACCAAGCACTTACCCTAAAACCTGGTACTTTATGGCGCCTATTACAACGTTTAGATGTATTACGTCGCCCAGAACGTGTTGAAGCCTTTGTACAAGCTTGTGAATGTGATTCTAGAGGCCGTTTAGGCTTAGAAGACCGTGACTACCCTCAATCACGCTATGTTTTGGATGCTATGCAAGTGGTGCGTAATATTAAAGCACAGGATTTGCCACCTGAAATTCAAGGGCCAGATATTGGAGAAATGCTGATTGAGCGCCGAATTGCAGCACTTGGCGTTTTAAAAGCTAAATACACTGCTCTTGCTGATTAAGCACATTCTGAAATAAAAAAGCTTCTTTGGGAGCTTTTTTATTTTTGGCGAAACAGTAATAAAGATGTAAAAATAATAATAACAGCGTTAATGTTCATCTTTTTTGCAACAATCTTTACCATCAATCTACCAATAAAACATTTATGCTCTAACTAAACAATGGAGCAGTCGCTACATGCATGCCTATATTCGCCCACTTCAATTAGATACTGATCTCAAAGATATTCATCGTCTTACCTACCAACTCGGTTATCAAATTGAGCTTGAACGCATTCAAAAACATTGGCAACTCATTCATTTAGATCCGCATTATCAAACATTGGTTATCGAATCTAATGCACAAGTCATTGGCTATGCAGGATTGATCAAACAATACAGCTGGGAATTTGAGGAGGTTTTTTTCGAATTCAAGCTTTTGTCATTGATGAGCAGTATATAAGTCTTGGCTTAGGTAGAACACTGATGCAGACTATTGAGAAAATAGCGATCGAACAAGGTTTAAAACGTATTTTACTTAATAGTGGCAATCGTCCCGAACGGTATCCAGCCCATGTTTTTTATAAAAGTTTAGAATTTGAAGCCTATAGTTTGGGCTTTACGAAATACTTAAAATGATCGGCTGATTTAATCATCAGCCGATCATTGAATAGATCTTATGAAATATCAGCGGTGAAAGTAATGACTTTTTCCAATTTCATTTGATTTTGCACCACCATTAGCAAGCGATCAATGCCTAAAGCGATCCCTGAACATTCGGGCATAGTGGGTAAGGCAGCTAGCAAATACTCATCAATCGGCATGATATGCAAACCAAGCTTTTCACGTTCCGCATTATCCGCCTCAAAACGACTACGAAGCACATCTGCATCAATCAGTTCATCATAGGCATTGGCCAATTCTAAACCTTCGATATACAGTTCAAAGCGTGCCGCCACCAACTCACCGTCTTCATCAATACGCGTTTTTGCTAGTGATGCCATTTCAGGTGGAAAGTCCGTTAAAAATACGGGGGTATCAAACCCTAAACTCGGTTCTACCATGTGTGAAAACAATAAATCGATATAGGCTAAACGGTCGTCGCCTAAATCTAAATTTAAGCCCACACGGCGACAAGCATCTTTCAGCTCTTGTAGCGTTGCCTTAAGTGGGTTCAAATCCAAACGATCCATAAATGCGTGTTTATAACTATAAATGGTGGGTCTAACTTCACCAAAGCGATGTGCTAAAACAACATTTAATAAGTCGGTAACTTCTAACATTAAATCTTTCAGTGAAAATACAGGTCGATACCATTCCAACATGGTAAATTCACTATTATGTTTACGACCATGCTCATCATCACGGAATACTTTGCAAATTTGATAAATGGGTCCGCTACCATGAGCCAATAAACGCTTCATAGCAAACTCAGGCGAAGTTTGTAAATAATGCGTGGCCTTTTTACCTAAAACATGACGCTGGGCTTGTACTGAAGCTAAATGCACATCCGTTACCCCTGCTTGAGATAAGACTGGCGTTTCCACTTCCAATACATCACGTGATGCAAAAAACTGACGTAACTGTGCATACATTTTTGCACGCGCACGCATCGCTTCTAAATCACAAGTCGGTTGATAATGTACATGACTCATGCTTTAGGCCCTCCATGCGCAGCCCATTCACGACGAAGCGGATAGGTTTTACGTAAATAGTCAAAAGCTTTTTGATCTACCTTACCATCCGCCAGACAGGCACGCAGATTTGCATCATCACGAGCAATATCATAAATTTCTGTCAGATGATTTTTTAGCGCTTCTTTTAGTGTCTGATTAACGAATAGTGCTTCGCAAGTGGGTAATTGCGTTTCAAATTGTTTGCTTGCAACATAATGAAAGGTTTTGCAAAAAGCCTCATAGATCATTTGTGTGCCACGTGCTTTGCCTTCTAAGCTATAACCCGCAATATGTGGTGTAACCAAAGTGATTAAGTTAAGCAATTCTTCTGAAATTTCTGGCTCATGTTCAAATACATCAAGCACGACTTGACGCTGATTTTTTTGAATATCTGTAATTAAATCCGCTTCTGCAACCACTGGCCCACGTGCAGAGTTAATCAAAATTGCATCTTTTTTCATTTGCGACAATGCAGATGCATCGATTAAGTGATAAGTCGAATGCTGAACATTTTTGGTCAACGGCACATGTGTTGAAATCGCATCGGCAGTTTTTAATAGTTCTGCAAATTCTACTTGCTTGACATGATCGCGTTGCACAAAAGGATCGTAGCCAATCACATTCCAACCCAATAGCTGTGCCATTGTCGCCAAACGTGAACCGACATTACCCAAACCAACAACACCCAAAGTAAAAGCATCGCCAGCGTCTAATAATTCAGGTTTTAATTTTAATAAAGCAGTAATGACATATTCTGCAACAGCTTGCGCATTACAACCTGCCGCATTTGACCATGTCATGCCTTGTTGCTCAATTGCAGCGATATCTAAATGATCTGTTCCAATCGTTGCACTACCCACAAATTTTAATGATGATCCAGCAATAAGCGTTGTATTTACTTTCGTTACAGAACGAACCAAAAGTGCATCCGCATCTTGCACATCAGTTGCCGTTAAAGTGCGACCTGCTTTTTGTTGTATTTCACCAAATTCTGCAAAGAAATATTCGGTATATGCCAGATTTTCATCTGCAACAATTTTCATAATACATTCCACTACTGTAATGGCACTATGATAACGCTTTGGCTAGACGCTGACTATTCTCTCTTCCCTCACGCCCAGACCTACTAAGATAAAATAAGCCACATCTTATTCAATTCGTACTCTGCCTTAGCTTTATATAAAGCTAAAACCATGTCGATTTTTTGATTGGGCAATGCTTCGTCAAACTATTGGCAATAATCCGCTTTTTGATCTTCAATTAATGACAATGCGGCATTCCAGGCCACCCTAATAATAGGCTCTGCCTGTGGACTTTCAAATTGTTTGAGTGTGTGTTCACGCACTTCTGGACTAGGATAATGCAATGATGAACTGCTCAAGGCTTTAATCTGAATTTGGCATGCACGTTCTAAAAAGTAAATTTCATGAAAGGCTCGTGCAACCGTATCACCTGTTGCCAGCAACCCGTGATTACGTAAAATCATGCACCGATAATGGGCCATGTCTTTCACCAAACGTACCCGCTCTTCAGTCGAAAAAGCAATCCCTTCATATTCATGATAAGCAATATTTTGATAAAACTTCAGCGCATGTTGTGATAAAGGTAATAGGCCTTGTGTCTGTGCTGAAACCGCAATACCATCCGCAGTATGGGTATGTATTACACAGTTTATATCTGCCCGCGCATGATGTAAGGCGGAATGAATTACAAAACCTGCAACATTAACCATTTTACCTTCATCATAATGTGCGACGATGTTCCCTTCATGATCAATTTTGACCAAATCTGAAGCGCGCATACGATCAAAGGTAACGCCATATTTATTAATTAAAAAATATTCAGGCTGATGTGCTAAACGTAAACTAATGTGCGTATCAATTAAGTCAGTCATTTTATAATAAGCAATCAAACGATATAAGGCCGCCAGCTGACAACGTGCTTGCCATTCCTGTTCATCAATTTCTAGTGGTTTATCCATTTCTCACTCCTTATTATTTGATAACTCAGCGACTTTTTATTTGATTATTCGTATGAATTATTCTTAGCAATTTTATCATAGTGCTACCACGAATCTCTTGTTTCAGACTACAGTCTATTTCATACAGATTTATGGTTACTATGCTTTTATCGCATTTAATGTTGGACTTAAGCAAAGTACTTCAATAGTAGAATGTTTATTTGTATCAAGTCTATCTATTCTTTCGGCTCATGAATGGATATTGGCCTAAATGAGACACAAAAAAAAAGCCCTTGTTTTCACAAGGGCTTTTTTGAATTTGGCGGAAGCGGTGAGATTCGAACTCACGGAGGGGTATAAGCCCTCGTCGGTTTTCAAGACCGGTGCATTAAACCGCTCTGCCACGCTTCCATGGGCGCTATCATATAAATATTCTTTCAGAATGGCAAATATTTTTCAGATATTTCATAGTAATTTAGCACTGTTTAATTATTTTTTATTCAATTCAACGAGAGCGACATGTTTTTTAGGCATTCATGTACATTTAAATGTCTTACTCAGCATTGTGTTCTAGATCGTTAGCGTCTTTATAAAACAAAATACAAGCGTGGATTTTGCCTTAGAAATAGACGTCATCTTAGCGTGAGCATTTTAAGACGACTTTGCTATCAACAACAAATAAAATTCCAAGTATAAAAAAACCCAATCTTTCGATTGGGTTTTTTGAATTTGGCGGAAGCGGTGAGATTCGAACTCACGGAGGGGTATAAGCCCTCGTCGGTTTTCAAGACCGGTGCATTAAACCGCTCTGCCACGCTTCCATGTTGCGCATCATATAAATAAAATGAGTGCTTGGCAATTATTTTTCAACAATTTCGGTTTGAGTGCTCAAAATAAAAACAAAATACTCATTCCACAACTTTACATATCGCTTGTGAGGAAACGATCAGCAAAAACTCCGTGCTGAATCGAATAAGATCTTTCAAATCAAAGCGCTTGATATTCAGCTTCAGCGCCCTATGATAGTAGCAAGCTGATAACAGCTCATTCTTACTACGGCATCGTTTATCACACAAATTGGAGACGAATCTTTTGAATCGAAAACTACTCACAGCTGAAGGTTATCAACGACTACAAGATGAGTTAAACGATTTGGTTCGTAAGGAACGTCCTGAAATCACCAAAATTGTGTCTTGGGCTGCCAGTCTTGGCGATCGCTCAGAAAATGCTGACTACCACTACAACAAAAGAAAGCTACGTGAAATTGACCGTCGTATTCGCTTTTTAACCAAGCTGTTTGAAGTGGCACATAAAGTCGAATACAGCCCAGAACAAGATGGTAAAGCATATTTTGGGGCGTGGGTCGAACTCGAAAATGATGATGCTGAACGCATTAAATTTCGTATTGTCGGTGATGAAGAAATATATGGGCGTAAAGATTATATCTCTTTGCAATCTCCTGTAGCCAAAGCCTGCTTAGGCAAATCCATCGATGATGAAATACAAGTACAAACACCCAATGGTAAAAAAAGCTGGTATATCATTCAAATTCAATATGATGCACCAGCCTAATCTCAATTCAAGATTACCATTAAACCCCAAACACTGTGTATGTATTTGTAGGTAAAGCTAAGCTGACTTTATACATAGTAAATGGTGCGCTTCTTAGAAAATTTATCCAGCTGTTTTAAAAAGCCTTCAAAATAATCTTTTTCTTTCTCTTCAGTTCGATAGCCAGCATATAAGGTGCGACGCAAACCCGTTGCTGACACACAATCTAAACGGCGTGAAGTCACCCAGCCTTTTTGTTCATATTCATTTACCACCCAATCAGGTAAAGCAGCAATACCTCTACCACTTGCGACCAATTGAATTAACATTTGCGTTAAATCTGTAGTACGGATTTGCTTCGGCAAAATATTTGCAGGTATAAACAAGCGCGACATAATATCCAAACGATGCTTATCGACGGGGTAAGTTACCAATGTTTCATCTGCAAGCTCTTGTACCGTAATATCTTTCGCTCTAACTAAGGGATGCGTATTCGACAAAACTAAACGTGATTCATATTCAAAGATAGGAAAATATTCAATGCCTTTTAGTGCAATAGGATCCGCAGTAATTAATAAGTCAAACTCCCCTGTTTGTAACAGTTCATGTGGATTCGCTTCAAAACCTGAGGCAAAGTCTAAATCGACATCTGGATACTGCTGGCGATATTGATTAAGCAAAGGCATGAGCCAATCAAAACAACTATGACATTCTGAAGAAAAAGTAATTCGACCCGTTTGCCCATGCACAATACGCGTAATATCCGATTGGGCAATTTGCACTTGAGGTAAAATTTCATCGGCTAACTTTAATAAACGTTGCCCTACATTGGAAAAACTTACCGGGCGACTGCGACGGTTAACTACCTCAACACCAAACCAATGGTCAAGCTCTTTAAGTTGATGCGAAATCGCAGAAGGTGTGAGACACAAATCATTGGCTGCTGATACCAAAGAACCATGCTCTCTTAAAGCGATCAGCGTTTTTAAATGACGAAGTTCAATCATGGGAGATCTAGATGTAATAATCAATGCAAACACTATAAGTGAATATTTTTCATCTTTCAATTTTAATCATTAGATTCCTTCACAAACAAAGTTTTCTTCCTTTCAAATACAGTCCTCCTATATGTGGAATTCCGTCCAAATCCAGATTCTCAACGACAGACTTGCTCTGCAAATCAAATAGCATCAAGAATGCTTTAAATGGCTAGCCTTAATACAGCGACATTTATGGATCAGGGATCTATCAAATATAGGCATCAAATTTTTAATAGCTAAAATCGTAAATATGACTAAAAAGTGTCAATGAAAAATGGGACATGATTGGCTGTTATTTCCTGCAAAAGCACAGCAATTTTTACTTATCAAGCTGAACACTAAAATTTGCATAAATTTCATACATTAGATCAACTCTTTTCTTCATATATACATCCTGAATTTTATTTAAAAATCTCAGTTTTTAAAGCTCTCATGATGGCCTAATCTTATCGGTAGTTATCGCTTAAGCTCGTTGTACTGTTAATGGCTTATTTACAACTATCGTTTTCACCTATAAAACAAGTTAATTTTGTCTATTTTACAATCAAGCATACAACAATATCTCGTTGTTATTTATTGCATATTTAGTGCATTTTTTTTAAAAGTAGCCCAATACTCCAAAGTTTAAATTGAACCATCAAATACACTGTAATATACGTAAAATCTGAGTTTATTTAACGCATAAAATAAGTCCATTTAAGATACAAAACAGCCTCGTTTCAGGTCATTTTTTGAAGAATGACATTTTCAATTTAATAAGATTTTTTGACATATTTACTTTCATTTTCAAGTATCAAAATTTACACAATTCGCTCACTTTTAACACAACACTTGTACCACCATATTTTGCAATTTTTTTTATTTATTTATTTCAATAACTTATATTGTTAATTTTTAAATATTTTCGTACAAAATTTGACAAGCATTTTTTTGCTCTTTATTATGCGCACATCTTTTAAGCGAATTTGTTTTTTCATCAGTGTAGAAATTCTACATATTTCCCATTTTTTCCTAGTCATTCTGAATGACGTTCATGACTGCCCAACCCTTATTGAATTTATCAAACTTGAGAAAGTATGAGGCATTTTTTGTCTTCACTTTTTAGGGCATAAATTACTTGTAGCGGAGACAACATGCACAGTAGTTCAACTTCTGGGTCGAGGCTTTGCCTTAACTCTTTAAACTCTCTCCCTTTAAAAGCATTTGTATTTAGTACTGTCTTAATTCCGTTTCACAGTATTAATGCAAGTAAGACAACCCATCAATATGATTCGGTTGTAAATAGCAACAAACTAATTGTCGTATCAGTTGCAGATGTAAGCACTGCCTTTAAAGATGGCCAGCACTTACATGGCTTTGGTTATGACCTTGCGCGCAACTATGCAGAAAGCATCAATGTAAAACTTGATTTTAAAATTGTTCCAGACAATGCAACCGCTTTAAAAATGGTATCTAAAGGTCAAGCCAACTTCGCCATGACCACCAGTAGCATTCAATCGATTGAAGCTAAGCATTTAACTTCATTTTCTGCGAGCTGTGGCGATACCGTTTCACTGCAAAAAAATGGCTTAAATAGCAACCTGAATTGGGTTTTTAAAGACGCCAGTGATCCACTTAGCCAAACTGCAAGTGGTTTTATTTGCCGTGCAAAGCAAAATGGTTCTATTGGGCAATTAGCATCTTTTTATAATCGTAATGTTTTAAAGCAAGATGCGCTCAACACGATCCAACGGGATCTGAGCAAACGTATGCCTATATATAAGGCAAGCTTTAAGAAAACTGCACAGCAATATAATCTTGACTGGCATTTATTGGCAGCTATTGGTTATCAAGAGTCATATTTAAAACCGGACTCTGTATCACCTACTGGCGTACGCGGGCTGATGATGCTGACCAACAGCACAGCGAAAGCAATGGGTGTAAGTAATCGCACAGATCCAGCGCAAAGCATCCAAGGCGGTGCGAAGTACTATGATCAAATGCTGGCACGATATGCACATATCCCAATGCCTGACCGTAACTGGTATGCATTGGTTGCATATAACATGGGGCCAGGTGCAGTTTCGCAATTGCAAAGCAAAATTAAAGCTCAGGGTAAAAATCCAAACAAATGGGTGAACCTCTACACTTATTTAGACCGTAACAAAGCCAGCAATGGTCGTTATCGTCAAGCTGTACAATATGTCACACGTATCCGTGCCTATTTAGAGCATATTAAGACCACACCGCAATTGGTGAATATCTAAAGCTAGTTTTATACGCCTCGCTCAAAGATCGAAAAAAAAAAGCTTACCCAAGGGTAAGCTTTTTTGATTTGAAGTGATTCACTTCATCTCATGAGTCTTAAGCCGTTTGCTCAAGTACTTTTTTGAATAAGTCTTTTTGTTCTTGGCTAGGCTTTGCAGTTTGCAGTGCCATCAATTGTGACATGTCACCTTGAACTTTTATTTTGCCTGTCATGAATGCTTGCATAGCTGCAGCCATATCAAACTCAAGGAATACTTTACGTAAAGTTTCAGCATCCATGTTTAGCGTTGTTTTTGCGTTTGCAGATAAGCCTTTTTTAATTGCGCCACCGTCTAAAGACAATTCAGTATTGCCAGAAGCGTCTGCAACAACCAAATTAATCGCAAGATTTGCCAGAGCTGGTGGTAAGTTTAAGTCACCTGCTTGAGCAGTTAGAGTTTCTACAGTCGAAAACCAATCGTCAGTTAAAAAAGCTGGCATGTTCTATCCTCAATCTCTTTGTTCGTGTGTGCAGCCTATCCAGACAGCATTTTAAAAGAAGCATTTTTTGCTTGTCGCTTGTTATAGCATGATCACCTGCAAAATAGCTAAAGAATTTTGCACGCACCGTTCAATTTTAATCAAAACCATACAACAATGAATAAAATCAAATACATAAAAAAAGCACCTGAGTTTCAGATGCTTTTTTGAATGCCTTTAGAACTTAGTCCGCAACAAAACCTAAATTCACCATGTTAATGCGTTTGCTTTCGCCTTCTGGTGCTTCTTCAGTTGAGCATGCACCCTCTTTGAAGTCAAACTCACGTTCACTATCTAGCGCTTCGAAATCAAATAATTCTCGGTCAGCCAATTGTGATGGTGATACATTTTGCAATGCACCAAAAATGCTGTGCAAACGTTTTGGATATTCTTTATCCCAGCTACGAAGCATATCGTTCAATATGGCACGCTGTAAGTTTTCTTGCGAGCCACATAAGTTACATGGAATGATTGGAAACTTGCGCATTTCAGCATATTTGATAATGTCTTTTTCTTCCACATAAGCCAGTGGACGAATCAAGATATTCTTTTTATCCGAAGATAAAAGTTTTGGTGGCATCGCTTTTAAGCTACCGCCATGGAACAAGTTCAAAAAGAAAGTCGCCAAGATATCATCACGATGATGACCTAAAGCCACTTTAGTTGCACCAATTTCTTGCGCAAAACCATACAAAGAACCACGACGTAAACGAGAACACACAGCACAATAAGTTTTACCTTCAGGGGTAAGTTTTTTTGTGATGCTATAAGTGTCTTTTTCCAAGATATAGTACGGAATGTTATTTTCTTCTAAATAACGTGGCAGTACTTCTTCAGGGAAACCTGGCTGTTTTTGGTCAAGGTTAACTGCAACCACATCAAAGTTGATTGGCGCAATGCGTTTAAACTGAAGCAAGATATCCAGCAAGGTATAACTGTCTTTACCACCAGAAATACACACCATAACCTTGTCACCATCTTCGATCATTTTAAAATCGCGGATCGCATGACCGACTTGGCGACGGAGCTTTTTCAGCAAACGATAGTAAGCTGAGCTGGTAGGCAGTTCAGGCTTGAAATTAAATCCTTGTTCGGACTCAACTGGCGAGTACATAGACGAGATTAACCCATAAATAAAATAACCGCGCAATTTTAGCTGATTCGCTCTCTCACCGCATTAAAAGAATGTAAATTCCATAAATTGTCAAAATACAGTCATAATCAAGTAATCGAAGCGCGGTAAATTTGAACGCTTGCGTCTGTTTTTTAGCCAAGATGCTTATCTTTTGGACTTTTCCACAGTTTTCCACAAAAGCTGTGGATAACTTTGTGGATTCTAAAAGGCTTGACAGCTTGATCCACCCTTATTTTAAGGCTTTCATTTAGATTGATCATTTTTTGATCAATTTAATATTCCTTAAATATCAATACCTTAAATGTGTCAAGTTATGCTCATTAAAAAAAAATAAATATTTTTTTTGATTATTGAATCAGCAAAATGACTTGCTTTTTACAAACTAGCCGATAAATAAACAGATCAAAGCTTTTCATCGCTTTTATTTTTGCTACACTCTATTTGTACTGTTTGGGGACAGAAGTTTTTTCGACGACGACAATGAAAAATAAATCAAAAAATTTTGCATTTTGCATTTTGGGATCAGTACTGTCTTTCGGCATGGTTGAAATAAGCCATGCAGGAAAAATTTATATTTATAAAGATAAACAAGGCAGCACCCTACTCACCAACCGTCAAAGTGCAGATAAATCACTCACAAAAGTGAAAGTGACCTATTATCCAGACAGTAATATCCACACTTATAATAACTGGGGATCAAACGAATCTTCAGTTTTGCCCAGCTATAGCCGTAACAAAAATGCCTTCGACCACATTATTAAACAGGCCGCTCAACAACACGGTGTTTCTGAAGGTTTAATTAAAGCCGTCATGCATACTGAATCTGGCTTTAATGTGAATGCCCGTTCCCCAGTCGGTGCCCAAGGTCTAATGCAACTGATGCCAGCAACAGCTCGACGCTTTAATGTGTCAAATGCTTATGATCCATTTCAAAACATTATGGCAGGTGCACGTTACTTGGCATGGTTAACCAAGCGCTTTAATGGCAACACGTCTTTAGTTTTAGCTGGTTATAATGCAGGAGAAGGCAATGTGCAAAAGTACGGCGGTGTGCCACCTTTTCGTGAAACACAAGACTATGTACGCCGTGTGACCAGTCGCTATAACAACTTATATGCAAACGGCGCAAGTACAATCAGCGATTACAATACCAGTACGGCATCAAATTCAGGTGCAGGCAAAATCATTGCTAGCTCAGCCAATTATGAGCAAAATGAAACATCGACTGAACTTAAAGCCAGTAATAAATATCAGCGTCATGTAATTCAAAATGCGAGCAATAGCTTTACTGATGCACCAGGCTCCTATACCACGGCCAATGCGACTGCCTCTGCACATATCTATTTTAAAGATTAAAAAGACAGCATTTTTCTTTTTTCTGAGAGATTTACTAATTATTTCTTGAAATTATTAGACTTTCACCTCATATTGAACTTAATGATTATGATTTGTAGATCAGATTATTTTTCCATAATACGAGGATTTTCTCAATGATGCGGATTGGTTTGTTCTTGCTAACCAACCTCGCGGTACTGATTGTAGCTGGCATTATTTTGTCACTCTTCGGTGTCGGCAGTTACCACGGCGCAGGCGGCTTACAGCTTGGCAACCTAATGGTAATCTGTTTTGTGTTTGGTATGGTTGGTTCTTTAATTTCTCTATTCATGTCTAAATGGATGGCGAAAAAAACCACTGGTACTGAAATTATCGACCCGAACGCACCGCGTAGCCAAGCTGAAGCGTGGCTTTTACAAGAAGTTGCTCAACTTGCGCAACGTGCTGGCATTAAAATGCCTGAAGTTGGTATTTTCCCCTCTTATCAATCTAACGCTTTCGCAACAGGTTGGAACAAAAACGACGCACTTGTCGCTGTTTCAACGGGTTTGCTAGAACGTATGAACAAAGACGAACTTCGCGCTGTATTGGCACATGAAATTGGCCACGTAGCCAATGGCGACATGGTGACCTTGGCTTTGGTTCAAGGTGTAGTCAACGCCTTTGTGATGTTCTTTGCACGTGTTGCAGGCGATTTTATTGACCGTAATGTCTTTGGTCGCGAAGAAGGTGAAGCACCTGGTATCGCTTATTTTGTGATTACGATTGTGCTGGATATCGTGTTTGGTATTCTTGCTTCATCTATCGTGATGTGGTTCTCGCGTTATCGTGAATACCGCGCTGACGAAGCGGGTGCTCGCCTAGCAGGCAAACAAGCCATGATTTCTGCATTGTTACGTTTACAAGCAGAATCTGAAATGCCAGATGCGATGCCTAAAGAAATGAAAGCTTTTGCGATTTCTGCAGGACGTGAAGAAGGTTTTAGTTTAGCTGCTTTGTTCCAAACTCACCCAACGATCGAACAACGTGTTGCCGCATTACAGCAATTAGATTGCCCATAATGTTAGCTTAAGTATTCGATGAAAAAAGCCTCCTTCGCGGAGGCTTTTTTAATGTCTGTATTGTTGTTTAAATACATCACATTTAAAAATGCTGTATCCATTGCCACAACCAAACACCACCCATCCACATCGCAAATAAAAATAATACAATGAACAACAGCCCCAACAAGTCTGGAATATGAATCCAGATCCACGCCACAATTGGATTACGCCAAAAAGCTGAATGTTGCTGTTTCTGTTCTAATTGTTCGTGCAAGAAAGGATGCACCACATGTGTATCACTACGAATTTGATATTCTTCACGAATATGCGTATGTACCACATCTAAGGCCTTGCGACTTGGACGAATAAAAACATCAAATACCGTTCCTACAATAGGAATAAAGCCCACAACAGCATCTAACATTGCCATTTTCATCACAGGGTTTAGTTTTTGCTGTGGTACACCAATTTGCTTGGCTTTCATAATGGCATAACAGGTCAAAACAAAACCTGCGATGTCTCCTGCAATTGGAATGGTACTTAAAGCAGCATCCGCACCTACGCCTTGCTTGGTAAATGGAATCCTTATGACAGAGTCCATCATGTTGGCAAATTTAGCCAAGTCACGTTCTAAGCGAATCACCTCTTGCTCTGACAATTTTTTTTCAAGATTTTTAATCTGTTTATTTTCGGTCATTGTATTGTCCAAATGCGATTAAATCAGGCAAAACATAAGTTATAAATCCATAGTAACTTACTTAAAGTAATAGCTGAGAGGCAATAAATAAATACACCAATACACCAGAGGCGTCACAAATAGAAGTCACTAAGGGTGCAGATGCACTGGCTGGGTCTAGCCCCATGCGGTTTAATATAAATGGCAGACTCATACCAATCAAACAACCCAACATCACAATTGCCATCATACTGAGTGCCAACACCAAAGCGACCATTTCATCACCACGGTAATAGCCCAATGCAGAGACGGCAATTGCCATCGTGGCGCCAAGACATAATGCCACCAAACTTTCACGGCCAATCAGATAAAACCAGTCTTTAAAATGCACATCCCCTGTTGCCAAGGCACGCACCATTAAAGTTGCAGATTGTGATCCTGCATTTCCGCCACTGCCAACCAATAAAGGTAAGAAGAACACCAATACTAAATTTGTGGCAATAATATCTTCAAAGTGTGCAATTCCAAATCCCGATAGCAAACTGCCAAATACTAAAAACACCAGCCAAAATACCCGCTTTTGATAGAGCTGAAAGATTGGCGCTGTTTTTAAACTCAGTTTGCTATTGGCATTGACCGCACCCGCTTTTAAAAAATCTTCAGTGGCTTCTTCACTGACCACATCCAAAGCATCGTCATAGGTCACAATACCCAGTAATTGCATTTGATCATTCACAATTGGCAAAGCAATAAAATCATAATAACTAAGCTTTTTAGCAACGCTTTCTTGGTCATCATCCACATGTGCATAAATTACTTCTTTATGCATTACATCGGCAATGATGTCCTCAGGATTGGCTAAAATCATTTCTCGTAATGAAATCACGCCTTTCAGTTGTTTGTGTTCATTCACGATATAAATTTGGTACAAGGTATCTGGATTAGACGTATCTTGTCTGAGTTGTTCTATCGCCTGCTGAATAGTAATTTCCGCAGGCAAAGTCGCGACATCCAAACTCATAATCGCGCCAGCGGATTCTTCCTGATATGCTGCTAAGGAACGAATTTGTAGTCGCTTATTTAAACTGAGTCGGGTATATAATTGCTTTTGTACGATGGGCGATAATGCCTTGACCAAATCTGCACTATCGTCTGAATGCATTTGCTCAATTATTTCAACCAAATCTGCAATATTCAGTTGCTCAGCTAATTTAACGCGCTCGGCTGGGCTATAAAATGAAAATACATCAGCCTTATTTCCCAATAAATGCAATAACTGCACCTGAGTGCTTGGCTTAAATTGCTGTAGTACCAGTGCAATATCGGCTGCATTTAAATATTGTAATAAATGATTAGCCTGTTCATATTGTTGGGACTGGATTGCGATTTTTATTTGCTCAACTAAGTTTTCTCTTTCAACCATCATCGCCTCCACTTATTTATGCATTCATGTCATCTTCATTTTTTATAAATTTTTACTACATTCTTTATACTCATTATGCCCTCAAGTCGGCTTATAAAAGCCCAAAAGTACAATAAATAAATATTCTCAATGGGTTTAAAACGCTTGTACTGATTGGAGATAGAACCTCAAACTGCAGAGCACTCTACACACGCAAAAACCATAAGACCCAGCCAAAGTAAAAATATTTTTAAATTATGCGCAATTTAATCACTAAGCATAATGAAGTGCTTTATTTAGAGATAATCTATATTTTCCTTAAATCCAATCATGGCTTCAGTTTACATTTGTAACATATAGGCACGCTTGCAAAGGCATGCAGTCAATCAAGTTGTATTTATTTTTTAGACTTGTTGCATGAGCTACATTTTTTATTCATGTTTTTAGTATATAAGTACAAAGTAATTTCTGTGTTTATGCTCAGTCTATTTTGGCTGATTTAAAGCGTTGGCGCTCGTAGCTTAACCTATAAATGGAACTTTTCAGCGCAATGGAAAGTAATTAAATTATGCTCTCTAAATATTTTATCCAGCGCCCTATTTTTGCTTTTGTACTGGCCATTTTTGTGATGGTTGCTGGTGTATTTGCATTATTAAATTTACCTGTAGAGCGTTATCCAGATATCGCGCCACCGCGTATTTCCATTAGCGCAACCTATTCAGGTGCAGATGCGCAAACTGTAGAAGAAAGCGTCACCCAAATATTAGAGCAGCAAATTACAGGGCTGGATCATTTACTGTATTTTAGCTCCAGCAGTGATGCCAATGGCCGTAGCCGCATTAATATTAGTTTTGAAAATGGTACTGATCCAGATACAGCGCAAGTTCAAGTACAAAACTCTATTAATAGTGTATTAAGTCGCTTACCAGATGATGTCCAACGCCAAGGGGTTAGAGTCCTCAAGTCTTTAGGTGATACCTATATGGTGATTGGCCTATATGATGAGCAACATAAAAGCAGCAATATTGAACTGTCTGATTATTTATTGACGCATTTAGAGAGCGAATTAGGACGCGTTGAAGGCGTTGGTGAAGTTGACGTATTTGGTTCAAAGTTTGCCATGCGGATATGGTTAAATCCAAATCAACTCAAAAAATACAACCTCATCCCAAGTGATATTCAAAAAGCAGTTGAAGCACAGAATACGCAAGTGGCTGCTGGTGGTATTGGTGAACTTCCTAGCGCACAAGAACAATATTTAAATGCCAAAGTCAGTTCGGGCTCTCGTTTAAAAACGCCTGAAGAATTTCAAAATATTATTTTAAAAGCCAATGTTGATGGTAGTTTTGTCTATTTAAAAGATGTTGCACGAGTAGAGTTAGGTGCAGAAAATTACCAATCTTACAACAGCATTAATGGTTATCCTTCTGCAGGTATGGCTATTTCTTTAGCCTCTGGTGCTAATGCCATTCAAACTGCAAAACGTATTCAAGACACCGTCGACCGTTTGTCTAAGTCTTTACCAAATGGCTATAAACTGGTTTATCCAAGCGACAACACACCATTTGTCCGTGAATCCATTAAAGAAGTGGTCAAAACATTATTTGAAGCCATTCTTTTGGTTATTGTCGTCATGTTCCTGTTTTTGCAAAGCTGGCGTGCAACTTTAATTCCTGCCATTACTGTTCCTGTCGTACTTTTAGGCACAATGGGTGTACTCCTGCTTTTAGGTTTGAGTATTAATACCCTCACCTTATTTGCACTTGTACTGGCCATTGGCCTACTGGTGGACGATGCCATTGTGGTGGTTGAAAATGTTGAACGGCTGATGCACGAACAACATTTAGATGCCAAACAAGCGTCTTTAGCTTCTATGCATGAAATTAGTGGCGCACTGGTGGGTATTACCTTGGTGCTCACTGCTGTATTTATTCCAATGGCATTTTTTGGTGGTTCTACTGGGGTCATTTATCGTCAGTTTGCACTGACCTTAATTACTGCCATGTCGATCTCACTTGCAGTCGCGTTAGTACTTACACCTGCATTGTGTGCACTTATTTTAAAACCAACGACACAACCATTTACTTGGGCGACGCGATTTAACCGCTTGCTTGAAGCTATAAAACATCAATATGTAAAACTTAGCCATACCATTATTGATTTTAAATGGGTGAGCTTTGTAATCATTGCTGCACTTATTCTTGTGTTTGCACTGTTTTATCGTGCCTTACCAACCAGCTTCTTACCCAATGAAGACCAAGGTCGTTTAAGTGTACAAATTACCTTACAAGACAATGCACCAATGTCACAGACCATGAAAGTGGGTGAATCGGTTCGTGATTATTTCTTAGAACATGAAAAAAATAATGTTGATCTGGTTATGCTCCGCTATGGCAGCAACCGTACGGGTACAGGTCAACACATGGCCCAAGGCTTTATTAAGCTCAAGCCGTGGGATGAACGTAGTGGGCAAAAAAATAATGCCAATGCTATACGTGAGCGTGCGAATGCTTATTTCCGTAGTCATGCCAATGCCAAAATTAACATTACTGCACCGCCAGTTGTCATTGGCTTAGGAGATACCGACAGCCTAAGTTTTTGGATTCGTGATATTAATGGTCAAGGTCGTCAATTTTTAAATCAGCAATTCACGCAATTAAAGCAAGATTCTGCGCAATACTCAGGTTTTGAAAATCTTGATAAAAAAGCTGCGCCAGACAAAGCCAAATTAGAGGTTAATATCGACCCTAAAGCGGCCATGTCTTCTGGCCTCGCGATGGCTGACATCAACAGTACATTATCAGCTGCATTGGGTGGTAAATATATCAATGACTTTATTGATAGAGGCCGAATTAAACGCGTCATGATACAAAGTGATGCGCCCTTCCGAGCTACACCAGAAGATTTGCAATACTGGTCTGTACGCAACAATCAAAATGAAATGGTACCCTTTGCGAGCTTCTCTACCATTAATTGGTCTGGTGGTCCAGAATTGGTCAACCGCTTTAATGGTTATAGTGCACTTGAAGTTAATGCAGACAAAACTGCAGCAGTTAGCTCAGGCCAAGCAATGCAACAAGTCGCAAGCTTGGTAGATCAAGCCAAAGATATTGATTTGGCTTGGAGCGGACTGTCTTTTGAGGAACAAAAAACCAGTAATCAAGCACTGTTTTTATATGCTGTTTCTATCGGATTTATTTTTCTATGTTTAGCGGCTTTATATGAAAGTTGGTCCATTCCTGCTGCGGTCATGATTGCGATTCCTTTAGGGATTGGAGGCTGTGTGATCTTTTCATTCTTGGGTGGTTTCCCAAATGATATTTATTTCCAAATCGCACTGCTCACAACCATTGGCTTATCGTGTAAAAATGCCATCTTAATTATTGAGTTTGCTGCAATGGCACAGCGCGAAGGCAAACATGTGATTGATGCAGCTATAGAAGCAGCTTCATTACGTTTTCGGCCAATCCTAATGACATCATTGGCCTTTGGTGCAGGTGTTATTCCACTGATATTTGCACAAGGTGCTGGCGCAGTCAGCCGTCAAGAAATCGGCCTGGGTGTATTTGGTGGAGTGATTTTTGGTACGGTCTTGGTTCTCATTTTTATTCCTTTTGCCTTCGTGATGATCCGCACATGGTTTAAACCCAAAGCCAGCCCAACAAAATAAAGTTTCTAACATAAAAAAAGACGCAAAATGCGTCTTTTTTTATGTGCTACCGATCAACCTAAAATTTAGACAATATGATCTTCAATTACATCATTTGGGCTGTACTGTAGATGTCGTATTCTGCGCTACTTCAACAACCTGCTCAATAACAGGCTTTACCGTTGTTCCTATCTCTGCAGTCACTACATCCGCTGATGGATTTTCAACATACGCCTCATCCAAACGACGCTCAAGTTGATGTTCAGCATTTGCTTCTTGTACTTTTGCTGTAGGAGTTACCAGCGCACCTTGTTCAGGTTCCTGTGTATTAACGGCTGATGTTTCTACCACTGTCTGTACAGTCGGTTGCATAGATGTTGTTGCAGGTGTTGCAGGTGTTGCAGGTGTTGCAGGTGTTGCAGGTGTTGCAGGTGTTGCAGGTGTTGCAGGTGTTGCAGGTGTTGCAGGTGTTGCAGGTGTTGCAGGTGTTGCAGGTGTTGCAGGT